>CAYREA010000033.1:0-31603 GCA_964423075.1 uncultured Rubrivivax sp.
GACGGCGACGGCCCCAACCAGATCAGCCGCGACGACGGCAAGCGGCGCATCGTGCTGTCGGCCAATGCCTCCGGGCGGGCCCTGTCTGAGATCGTCGCCGACATCCGCCGCGTGGGGGCCGAGACGCGCCTGCCCGAGGGCAGCTTCATCACGCTGGGCGGCCAGTTCCAGGCGCAGGAGGAAGCCTCGCGCCGCGTCGGCCTGCTGTCCATGGTGTCGCTGGCGCTGATGTTCGTGGTGCTCTACAGCCGCTACAAGTCGGCCCTGCTGTCGGCGCTGATCATGGTGAACATCCCGCTGGCGCTGGTGGGCGCGGTGCTGGGCCTGTGGCTGTCGGGCCAGCCGCTCAGCGTGGCCGCGCTGGTGGGCTTCATCACGCTGGCGGGCATCTCGGTGCGCAACGGCATCCTGAAGATCAGCCACTACATCAACCTGATGCGCTTCGAAGGCGAGGCCTTCGGCCAGCCGATGATCCTGCGCGGCTCGCTGGAGCGCCTGAGCCCGGTGCTGATGACGGCGCTGGTCACCGCCTTCGCGCTGGCGCCGCTGCTGTTCGAGGCCGAGCGGCCCGGCACCGAGGTGCTGCACCCGGTGGCCGTGGTGATCTTCTCCGGCCTCGTCAGCTCGACCCTGCTGGACACCTTCCTCACGCCCGCGCTGTTCTGGCTGTTCGGCCGCAAGCCCGCCGAAGCGCTGATGAACGACAAGGACCGCGAAGCGCTGTGAACCCCCGTCTCCCCAACCCCGTGCACGAAGGACCCCCATGAAGACCCTCACCCTGCTCGCCGCCCTGGCCCTGTCTGCCGCGGCCCACGCCGCCGGCGACCACCACCACAGCGGCGACGACCACAAGCCGCTGCATGGCGGCATCGTCGCCGCCACGAAGCTGATGGACTACGAACTGGTGGCCAGGCCCACCACGATCCGGCTCTACCTGCGCGACCACGGCAAGGCGGCCGACACCAGCAAGGCCAGCGCGCGCCTCACGCTGCTGAGCGGCAGCGAGAAGCAGGAGGTGGAACTCAAGCCCGCGGGCGACAAGCTCGAAGCCACCGGCAGCTTCAAGCTCGGGCCCGGCACCAAGGCTGTTGCCGTTGTTACCCTCGCCGGCAAGCCGCTGGGCACGGTGCGCTTCGTGCTGAACAAATGAACGGCAAACACCCCACTCCATCACGCCTGAGGACCGCAGCCAAACCCTAGGCTGCGATTCCATGGGCAGGCCGTGCCGGCCCGATGGGACGACATCATGGTCAGGCGATGGTGGGTGGCGGTATGGCTCGGCGCGTTTCACCTCGGCCCGGCCACCGGCGCGGTGGAGCTCACGCCCACTGAACTGACCTGGCTGGAAGGCGCGCTGCCCGTGCTGAACCACGCACGCGAGCTGCAGTTGCCGCTGGACATCATCGTGCAGCCGCAGCCCACGCCCGGCGAGACGCCGATGGGCATGGCCTACGTCGACGGCCGCTGCAAGCTGGTGCTGTCGATGCGCGGCAACCCCGAGGCTCAGGCCACGCTGGACCGCATTCCGCCCGAGCTGCGCGGCCCGGTGGTCGAGGCCATCGCGGCGCACGAGCTCGGGCATTGCTGGCGCCACCGCAGCCGCAACTGGGGCACCTTGCCGCCGGGCATGCAGGCCACGCCGCTGGGCGACCGCGTCACGCCCGAGCAGGCCGAGCTGCTCACAGAGATGTGGCGCACGCGCCGCGAAGAAGCCTATGCCGACCTGGTGGGCCTGGCCTGGACCAAGCGCCATCATCCACGCCGTTATGCCGAGGTGCACGCCTGGTACGTGCGCCTTCGCGCCGAGCAGGCGGTGGCCACCGGCCCGCACGACACGCGCCTGTGGGTGAAGCTGGCGGGTGACCCGGCGAAGTTCCCGCCGGCCGATTCCATCTTCGAGCAGGCCGTGCCGCTGTGGTCGGCCGGGCTGCTGGCCGAAGACTGAGCTTCAGCGCACCACGAGGCGCGGCCGGCCGCTGGTGGCGGCGATGCGGCCCACCACCGCCGCCTGGCCGAAGCCGTGGCGGCTGAACACGGCCAGCACCGCATCCAGCGCCGACGGCGCGCAGGACACGAGCAGGCCGCCGCTGGTCTGCGGGTCCGACAGCAGGGCCTGGTCTTCGGCGGCGAAGGCGGCGGGCAGCACCACCTCGGCCCCATAACCCGCCCAGTTGCGGCCTGAGGCCCCGGTGACGCAGCCCTGCGCCGCCAGCGCACGCGCGCCGGCCAGCAGGGGCACGGCGGGCCAGTCGAGTTGCACGTCGCAGCGAGCGCCGCGCGCCATCTCCAGCGCGTGGCCGGCCAGGCCGAAGCCGGTGACGTCGGTCAGCGCGTGCACGCCGGGCAGCGCGGCCAGGTCAGGCCCCGGGGTGTTGAGCTGGGTGGTGCAGGCGATCATCTGCGCGTAGCCGGCCTCGCCGAGCTGGCCCTTCTTCAGCGCCGCCGACATCACGCCCACGCCCAGCGGCTTGCCCAGCACCAGCACGTCACCCGGCTGCGCATCGGCATTGCGCTTGACGTGGTCCGGATGCACCAGGCCCAGCGCCACCAGGCCGTAGATGGCCTCGACCGAATCGATGGTGTGGCCGCCGGCGATGGGAATGCCGGCCGCGCGGCACACCGAGGCGCCGCCTTCGAGGATGCGGCCGATGGTCTGCGTGGACAGCACGTTGATGGGCATGCCCACCAGTGCCAGCGCCAGGATGGGCCGGCCGCCCATCGCATACACATCGCTGATCGCGTTGGTGGCGGCGATGCGGCCGAAGTCGTGCGGGTCGTCGACGATGGGCATGAAGAAATCGGTGGTGGCGATCAGCGCCTGCTCGTCGTTCAGCCGGTACACCGCGGCGTCGTCGCTGGTCTCGATGCCCACCAGCAGTTCCCTGGGCACGGGCATGGCCGCGGTGCCCTTGAGGATCTCGGACAGCAGGCCGGGCGCGATCTTGCAGCCGCAGCCGCCGCCGTGCGAGAGCGAGGTGAGGCGGGGTTCTGTGGCGGGCGTCTTGTCGGGTGCGTTCATGGGCCTCATCTTGCCTCAGTGCTGCGGCCCTGCGCCAAGCGCTGCAGCACCTGCTGGCCCGACTCGGCCACCTTCTGCATGGTGGCTTCAAGCAGCGCCATCTGGCGCAGCGAGACCATGAAGGCCTGGTACTCGGCCGACTGCGCCTGCCCCACCACCACCGGCGGCACCACCGCGCGCAGCGCGGCGCACACGGCGTCGAAACTCTGCTGCAGCCGCTGCAGCTGCTCGCGCAGCGCCGGCCCGGTGCCGGGCGGCAGCGCGGCGCCGGCGTCCAGCGCGGCCAGGGTCTGGGCCAGGTTCTGCTGCAGAGCCTGCACGGTGCCGGCCTCGTGGGCGGCCTGCAGTTGTGTGTGCAGACTGCGCTGCGCGCCTTCCCCTAGCAGGCGCAGCGAGGCGTCGCGCACGCTGTCCACCTGCTGTTCCAGGTCGCGGTTCAGCGCACCCAGCCGCGCGCCGACGGCCACCACCTCGCTGAGGATGCGGTCGAGGTCGGCCACCACCCCGCCGATGCGGTCGAGGAAATGGTTCAGGTCCTGCGCCAGCGCGCCGAACTCGTCCTTGCTCTTGACGGCGGCGCGCGGCGACAGGTCCATCACCCCGCGCGCCAGCCCGGCCACGGTGGAACGCAGCGTCAACAGCGGCTCCATGCGCACCTTCAGCAGCAGGAAGAGCAGGATGGTGTGCACCAGGATCTTCAGGCTCAGCGCGCCGGCCGTCAGCCGCACCTCCTGCCACCACGCCGCTTCCTTGCGTTCGAGGTAGCTGCGCACGCTGACCGTGCCCAGCACCTCGCCCACCTTGGCCTTGACGTGGCAGTTCAGGCAGAACTGCTCGGCCATCAGCGTGGCGGCAGCCTGCTGGTGCTCACCCTCGGGCCAGCGCGGCTGCAGGCCGCGCACGTCCATCTTGAAGTTCTCCTTCATCGACGCCACCGTCACCGCCGAGGGCACCACGGCGATGGACAGGCCCAGGTCGTCGTAGTTGCGGTTCAGGATGGGGTAGACGGTCTGGGCCGCCAGCGGCCCGCCCGAGTTCAGCATGATCGACTTCACGTCCTCGGCCAGTTGCTGCGCGGCACGCGAAACGCGCGCCGGTTCGCTGCGCGCGAAGTCCAGCCGCAGCGAGACATAGCGGATGGCCAGTTCCACCACCGCCACACCCAGCAGCAGCAGGAAGAAGTCGCGGATCATGTGGAACATGAACGACTGTTCGAAGCGCCCGGTGTCGTGTGCCTGTGCTGCCATTCCGTTCCTCCGCTGAACTGCTGCGGTGTACCGCCTGACGGCGCCGATGATGGGGCAAGTCGCGCCGCCGCGGCGGCGAGGGCATTTCAGCTTGGTCCGCGGCGGCGCCGGGCTGCCAGCACGGCGGCGAGCCGGTCGCGCTGGCCGGTGTCGAGGCCGGTCTGGCCCAGCAGCAGCGCCAGGGCGGCCTGCGGCGGCAGCGCCTCGGGCGTGCCGGCGCGGCGGCCTTCCAGCGCCGCCTTCATGGCCAGCAGCTTGCGTTCGCGACGCGCAGCCTCGAAGGCCGGCGGGGTGGGCAGGTCCCACGCGGTTTCGATCTGCAGCAGCAGTTCGTCGACGGGCGGCGGATGACCCGCGCCGCCGGCCGGCGCCAGCCCCGCGCGGCGGCGCAGCGCGTCTTCCAGCGGCGCCGGCAAGGCCGGCAAGGCTTGCCACGACGCGGCCAGGGCGGCTGCATCACCGGTGACGTCCTGCTCGTGCGCCAGGCACAGCACCAGCTTGGCATCCAGCGCATCACAGGTGGCCTGCCAATCACGTTGAGCGGTGTTGTCCAGCCACTGCCGCAGCGTCTCGCGCGCGGCGCGGTACTGGGCGTCGAGCGCGGCGGCGCGTGCACGCGGTGCGGGCCCGCAGCGCGACCAGGCGGTATCCACCTCGGCCAGCAGGCGGCGCTGCACCGCCGGGCTGTCTTCGGGACGCAGCTGCAGGCGCTCGATCAAGGCCAGGCGTTCGGCGGCATGGGCCTCGAACTCGGCTTCGCGCGCGTTGAACACGGCCTCGCGGGCCGCGAAGGCGGCGTCGATGGCGCTCTTGAACTCGGTCCACAGCGCCTGCTCGTCGCCACGCGCCAGCGGCAGCGCCCGGGCATGCTGCTGCCACTCGGCCTGCAGGTTACGCACGTCGCCCACCAGGTCGCGGCCGGGGCCGCCGCCGGCCAGGGCGCGGGCGCGCGCCACCAGCGCCTCGCGTTCGGCGCGGGCCTGGCCGCGTGCGGCCTGCAACGGGGTCTCGACGCGGCGCACCGCGGCTTCCATGCGCTCGGCCAGCGCCGCGCGCGCCTCGCGCGGCACCGTGTGTTCGGGCGGGCCGAGCTTGCGCCATTCGCCGTGGAAACGGCTCAGCGCGCTGGCCAGCGGGTGGGCGTCGGCGGAACCGACGTCCACCGCTTCGAGAGCGTCGAGCAGCTGCAGGCGCGTCGCCAGATTGGCCTCGCGCGCCACGCGCTGCGCCGCCAGGTGTGCGGCCACGGGCTCGTCGGCGGCCTTCAGTGCCGCATCGAAACGCTGCCACAGCGCACGGCCGCCGGCACCGCCCAGGCGGTCGACTTCCTTCCAGCGTGCGCGCAGGGTGGCGATGACGTCGGCACGCTGGCGTATCGACAGGCGGGCCACTTCGGCATCGGCCTCGCTGATTTCCGCGCCCTCGACCTTGTCCGCGCCACCGGCGACGGTGGCCGCGGCCAGCGCCTCGGCCTGCAGCACCAGTTCGTCGCGCGCACGCCCGCCGGCCCAGTGCTGCCAGCCGCGCAGCTGCGCCAGGCGCGCCTGCGCCGCCGCGATGCGGTTGGCCAGCGCGGCGGGTGCTTCGCCACCTTGTAGTCCGTCTTCGATCTCGCCCAGGATGCGCTGCGCGTCGGCCAGCTGCCCGGCATCGAGCGCCGCTTCGGCCGCCGCCACGCCGTCGGCCAGGGCCGCGCCCCATTCGACCTTGCGCGTGCGCTGCCGCTCGCGCGCCAGTTCGCGCCGTTGCGACTGGCGCTCGTGCTGTGCCTGCTCGCGCGCCTGCTGCCACTCGGCGTAGCGGGCCTGCAGCAGCGCGGCGAGCGCTGCGTCGGGCAGCGGCGGCAGCGCCAGCCAGGCCTGCTGCGGGTCTTCGGCCGGCTCGGCTTCGGGCGCGGGGCCGAGCAGGCGGTCGAGCGCGGCCAGGTGGATGTCGAGCGCGGCGGCGGTGCGCAGGGCTTGCTGCAGGGCCAGGAGCGCGTCGCCGGTGGCCAGCGGCGCGTTGAGCACCGCGGTGGCCGCGGCCATCGCGCCGCCGAGCGCGGATCGGTCGTGCGTCCCGGCAGCGGCATCGGTGCAGGCTGTCTTCAACTGCTGCAGGGCCAGCGCGGCGTCGGCATGCCAGCGCTTGTGCTGCAGTTCGGTGTCGATGCGCTGGCGCGCCTGCACGCTCAATTGGGCCGTCAGCGCTGCGAACGCCTCGCGCTGCGCGGGTTCGATGGCGGCGGCGTCCAGTGCCTGCCAGGCGCGGTCGAGCTCCACACCGCGGTTCACCGGCACGTCGGCCTCGGCGGCCAGGCCGCGCGCGGTGTCGATCAGGTGCGCGGCCTGCTCGCGGGTCTGGCGCTGGGCCACGTGCGCCAGCAGGCGGCGCTTGGCGAGCTGGTGCACCCGGCGGTCGTGGTTGCGGAATTCGCGCTCCACCTGCTTCAGTGCCGCTTCGCCGTTCAGGGCTTCAACGGCGGCCTGCTTGAACGGCAGCGGCAGGCCGGCGCTGTGCAGCAGGGCGAGCAGGGCCTGGTCATCGCCGTGCGCCTGGGCCAGCCTGGCGGCCCAGTCCACCGTGGGTGCGGGCGGGGCTGCGGCCGGCGGCGGGCCTTTTGCGACAGCGGCCGGTGTCGGCTTGGGCGTCTCGATTTTCTTCTTGAAGATCCAACCCAGCATGCTCGTGCCCTGTGCGCGCCACGGGGCGCCGATGCGGCATTGTCGGGGCAAGGCCGGCCCGGGCGCTGCCTGTATCAAGCCCCGGCGCCCGGGGGTCTGTGTTGCAACCTGACCCTGGCCACCACCTGCTGCAACACCATGACCTCCATCACCGCTTCCCGTCCTGCCACCAGGGCTGGCCTGCTGGCCACCCTGCTCGTGCTGTCGGCCTGCTCGACAACCGCGCCCGTCGTCTACTCGGCACGGCGCGACGCCGTGCAGATCGACGCCCGCACACAAGCTGACATCGCACACTGTTCGAAGCAGGCCGATGCCCGCATCGGCCGCAACGGCCTTGGCGCGCAAGGCGTCGCCAGTCGCAGCGCCCAGACGGCCGGCATCGGCTTTGCCGCCACCGCGGTGGGCTCTGTCGTCGCCGGCAGCCGCGACGCCTGGCAGCGTGCGCGGGGCGCCGCGGCGGGCGGCGCCACGGGCATGGCCGCCAAGCTCTTGCTGGAGTGGAACGAGCCCGACGAGGTCTACCAGAAGTATGTCGAGCGCTGCCTCGCTGGCCGCGGGCACGAGGTGCTTGGCTGGCGATGAACACCACCACACGCTGGCTGTTCGCCGCGGTGCTGCTGGCCGTTGCCGGCGGCGCCATCGTCACCGGGATGCCGGCGCTGGCCGCTCCGGGACAGTGGGCGCTGGGCATTTTCGCCGCCGCCCTGGTCGGCTGGACCGTGCTCGATCTCGACGAAACGCCCGTGGCGCTGGCTGCCGCCCTGGGGCTGCTGGCGGCCGGCGCGACCTCGCTCGACAGTTTCTACGCCGGCCTCGGCGACGAGTTCATCTGGTTGCTCGTCGGCGCCTTCCTGATGGCCGCCGTGCTGCAGGCGGGCGGCCTGGCCGAACGCTGGGCCCTGCAACTTGTGCACAGCGCGCGCACGCCGCGCGCGCTGTGTCTGCGCCTCACGCTGTTCATCGCCGCCACCGCGTTCGTCGTGCCGTCCACGTCGGGCCGGGCGGCGCTGCTGCTGCCTGTATTCCTGTCGCTCGCGCAGGCGCTGGCCGAGCCGCGCCTCGTGCGGGCCCTGGCGCTGCTGTTCCCCAGCGTGGTCTTGCTGTCGGCCTGCATGTCGATGCTGGGTGCCGGCGCGCACCTCGTGGCGCTGGACTTCATGCAGCGCCTGGGCGGCCCGGTGCCGGGCTTCGGCCAGTGGGTGCTGCTGGCCGGGCCGTTCGGCCTGCTGTCCAGCCTGCTGGCCTGCGAACTCGTCCTGCGCCTGTTTCTTGACCGTCACGAGCGCCACCGCCCGCTCGTGCTGCCGGCACCGCCGGCAAAGCCGCTGTCGCGCACGCAATGGGGCATCGCCGGCGTCACGCTGCTCGCGCTGCTGGCCTGGGCCACCAGCGGCTGGCACGGCGTGCAGGCGCCGGTGGTCGCGGTGTGCGGTGCGATGGCCGCCACCCTGAAGCCCTTGACCGGCATGAGCCTCAAGGCGGCGCTGGCGAAGGTGGATTGGAACCTCGTGCTCTTCATGGCCGCAACGCTGGTGATGGGCCAGGCGCTGCTCGCCAGCGGCGCTGCCGATGCGCTGTCGCGCCAACTCGTCGGGGCGCTGGCGGCCGACCGGATGGCGCTGCCGGTGGTGCTGGCCGTTGCCGCGCTGGCGGCGCTGCTGTCGCACCTGGTGGTGACTTCACGCACGGCGCGCGCCACGGTGCTGCTGCCCACCGTGGCGCTGCCGCTCGCGGCAGCGGGGGTGGATGCGTCGCTGCTCATCTTCATCGCCGTGATCGGCAGCGGCTTCTGCCAGACCCTGCCCGTCAGCGCCAAGCCGGTGGCGATGTTCGCCGCCGGCGACCCACCGCCCTACGGCGGCCGGGATCTGCTGGTGCTCAGCGCGGCCCTGCTGCCGGCGCTGTGGGCGCTGCTGATGGCGTTTGCGCTGGTGGTGTGGCCGGCGCTCGGCCTCGGCTGAAACCGGTGCTTGCACCCGGTCGCCCGATTCCGGCGCCGGGTGGAATCAAACGCGCAGCGGGCCGGGTCTGTGAGCCGTTCGGACCCCAACCCTCCCAGGAGTACCCGCCATGCCCCGTTCGCCCGCCTTGTTCTCCGCCCGTCCCGGCCGCGCTCGCGCCGGTCTTCGCGTGCTGATCGCGCCGTCCGGGTTCAAGGAGAGCCTCAGCGCCGAGGAGGCCGCTGATGAGATCGAACGCGGCGTGCTGCGCGCGCTGCCCGGCGCGCGTGTGCTCAAGGCACCCATGGCCGATGGCGGCGAGGGTTTCACGCAGGCGCTGGTGCACGCCACCGGCGGCACCTTGCACCCGAAGCGTGTCACCGGGCCGGTGGGCCAGCCGGTTGAAGGCTTCTTCGGCTTTCTCGGCGGTGCCGGCCCGCGCACCGCGGTGGTGGAGATGGCGGCCGCGGCCGGCCTGCGCCTGGTGCCGCGCGACCAGCGCAACCCGCTGCTCACCACCAGCCGCGGCGTCGGCGAGTTGATCCGCGCTGCGCTGGACGCCGGCGCCCGTCGCGTGCTGCTGGGCTGCGGCGACTCGGGCATCAACGATGGCGGCGCCGGCATGGTGCAGGCCCTGGGCGTGCGGCTGCTCGACGCAGCAGGGCATGACCTCGGCCCTGGCGGCGGCGAACTGCTGCGCCTGCAGGCCGTGGACCGCAGCGGCCTTGACCCGCGCCTGGCCGATGTGCAGCTCGACGCCGCGGTGAACTGGCACAACGTGCTGCTCGGCAGCCGCGGCGTGGCGCGCGTCTACGGGCCGCAGAAGGGCGCCAGCCCTGAGCAGGTGCTGGTGCTGGAGCGCGCACTGCAGCGCTACACGCGGGTGCTGCACGAAGCCACCGGCCTGGACGTGGGCACCATGCCCGGCGGCGGCGCCAGCGGCGGGCTTGGCGCGGGCTTCGCGGCGCTGCTGGGCGGCCGGCTGCACCCGCGCTACTCGATCGTGATGCAGTACCTCGAACTCGACCGCCTGCTCGACCAGGCCGATCTCGTGATCACCGCCGAGGGCAGCCTGGACCACCAGACCCCGTTCGGCAAGGTGCCGGCCGAGGTGGCGATGCGCGCCAAGCAGCGCGGCCTGCCGGTCATCGTGCTGGCCGGCACCATCGGCAAGGGCGTGGACATCAACTTCGAGCATGGCATCGACGCCTTCGCCAGCATCCTGAAGCGGCCCTGCACGCTGGAAGAGGCCATCGCTCAGGCGGGCACGCTGCTGCGCCGCGCCGCCGAAGACGCCTTGCGCATGGTGGCCGTGGGCATGAACCTGCGTGCGGCCTGACGCCACGCGGCGGCAACCGGGGTGGGCTGCGTGCTAGATTCTTCCGGTGAAGCCGCCCCCTGACGAAACCTCCGACAGTGCACTGATCCAGGCCTGTCGCGCCGGCGAAGAGGCCGCGTGGCGGCTGCTGGTGCGTCGTTACGAGCGCCTGGTGTACACCGTGCCGCGGCGCGCCGGGCTCGCGGCCGAGGAGGCCGCGGAAGTCTTCCAGGCCACCTTCCTGCGCCTGTACCGGCACCTGGACGGCGTGGACGACCCTTCGCGCATCCGCGCCTGGCTCGTCACCACGGCGCGCCGCGAGACCCTGCGCCTGCTGGGCCGCAGCACGCCCGAGACCAGCGCCGACGCCGAGGCCATCGAGAACCTGGTCGATGGCTCGCCGCTGCCCGAAGAGTTGCTCGGCGCACTGCAGCAGCAGGACCGGGTGCGCCGTGCCGTGGCGCGGCTGGACGAGAAGTCGCGCCGCTTCGTCGAACTCGTGTTCCTGCAGGACGACCCGCCGCCGTACGACGACATCGCGCGCCAGCTGGGCATTGCCGTGGGCAGCATCGGGCCGACGCGCGCCCGCTGCCTGGCCAAGCTGCGCGAACTGCTCGCGCGCGATGGCTGAGATGAAACCCCCAAGGGGGCGCCCAGTACCTTCGGAACGGCCGGGCGGTCCTGAGATGTATTTTTTCGTCACCGAAGCCGGTCTGTGCCGCAACCTCACCCTGCCCGACCCAGGAGAGCCGCGATGAAGCCGCTGCCCCAACCCGACGACGCCGAACTCGAACGCCAGCTGCGCGACAGCCGCGCGCTGGAGGCGGCGCCCGAACACGTCATCCAGCGGGCGTTCACGATCTGGCAGCCGCGGCGTGCGCCCGCGCCTTCGCTGCTGCGGCAGCTGGTCGCGGCCCTGTCCTTCGACAGCGGCTGGACAGCCGTGCCGGCGGCGGGCGTGCGCTCGGCCACGCCGCGCCAGCGGCAGCTGCTGTTCACGGTGGGCGGCAATGACATCGACCTGCGCATTCTTCCGCTGGGCGACGGCTTCGTGCTGAGCGGCCAGGTGCTCGGACCCGATACGACGGGCGAACTCTCCCTCGCCATCGGCCAGGCCCACCGGCAGCGCGTGGCGCTGGATGCCATGGCCGAGTTCCGCTTCGAACCCGCACCGGCGGGTGAGGTGCGCCTGGTGCTGCACCTGCCCGACGCCGAGGTCGAGTTGCCTGCCGTCACGCTGACTGCGGCTTGAACTCCGCGGCCCGTGCGCAGGTGCAGGCCCTGCTGGCGGGCGGCCAGGCGCCGGCTGCTGCCGCGCTGGATGGCGCCGACGCACTGGCCTGGGCCTGGGCCTTCAAGGACGCCTGCTACGAGGCCTGGACACGCGACCCCTCGCAGGCCCGCCACTGCGCCAACTGGCTCGCCGAGCTGGCTGCTGCAGCGCCCGAACCGGCGGTCTGTGCGCTGGCCGCATGGACGCGCGGCATCGCCGAACTGGCCGAAGGCGGCATGGACACCGCCCTGCAGTGCCTGGAGCAGGCCGCTGCGACCTTTGCCGCGCTGGGCGACGACCAGCGCGCCGCCGAAGCCCAGGTGCCGCAGATCGTGGCGCTGGCAATGACCGGCCGCCACGATGCCGCGCTGGCCCTGGGCGCGAGCACGAGAGAGCGCTTCATCGCCTGCGGCGACGGCGTGGCCGCAGGCAAGGTGGAATTGAACCTCGCTTCCATGCTGCTGCGCCAGGACCGGTATGCCGAAGCCGCCACCTGGTACCGCGGCGCGGCGCTGCGCTTTGCGCGCGGCGGCGACCTGCAGCACTCGGTGATGGCCGACATCGGCCTGGCTTCGGCGCTGACCTGGCAGTTCGACTTCGACGAAGCGGCGCGCATCTACGAGCGTGCCGCCCAGCGCGCGCGCGCCCATGGCCTGCAGGCGCTGCAGGGTGTGATCGACAACAACCGCGGCAGTCTCGAACTGCATCGCGGCCGTCACGCCTGGGCGCTGCGCCACCTGGTCGCGGCACTGGCCACCATGGAGCGCCAGGGCAGCCCGCAGCAGCAGGCCGAGTCGCGGCGCGACCTGGCCGACGCCTACGTGGCCCTGGGCCTGTGGCCCGAGGCGGAGGCGCTGTACGACCAGGCCATCGAAGCCGCCCGCCGCCTGGGCGCCCCGGTACAGGAAGCCTGGGCCGCCGTGCAGCGTGCACGCGTGCGGGATGCCCAGGGCGCTGACGACGCGGCCACGCAGGACCTGGCTGCCGCGCGGGCGCTCTTCAGTGCCCATGCCAACACCGTGGGGCTGGGGCGCGTGGCGCTGCATGCCTCGGCGCTGGCCCTGCGCCAGGGCCGGGCCGCCCTGGCGCTGGACGAAGCCAGCCACGCTGCGGCGGCCTTCGGTGACGCGGGCGTGCGCGGCTGGCAGGCCGAAGCCGAGGTGCTGATGGCCGAGTCCCTGGCGGCGCTGGGGCGTTCCGGCGACGCGCAGGCGCGCTGGCAGGCCACGCTGGCCGGTGCAGCCGGCCTGCCGCAGGTGCAGGCCGCCTGCCACGCCGGCATAGGCCATGGTCTGCGCGCCGCGGGTGACCGCGCCGGCGCGCGCCGCAGCTTCGAGCAGGCGGTCGCCAGCACCGAAGAGCAGCGTGCGGCGCTGCACGGCGACGAGTTCCAGCTTGCCTACGGCGGCCACCGCCGCAGCGCACACGAGGCACTGGTCGAGCTCGCGCTGGACGACAGCGATGCGCTGGCCCTGCTTGAGGCGATGGAGCGCGCGCGCGCGCAGGCTTTGCGAAACAGCCTGGCGCAGGCCGACGCCGAACCCGAGGAACCTTTGCCCGAGCGCGAAGGCTGGCGCTGGCTGCATGGCCAGTGGCGCCAGGCGCTGGCGGCGGGCGACGGCAGTCGCGCGGCCGACCTGCAGCAGCGCACGCGGCGCGCCGAGTCGGAGTGGCTGGAGGCCGCGCGCCGGGCCCGCGCTGCCGCCGCCGGCGGCCGCAGCGCGGGCCCGGCGCCGGCTTTGGAGCCGGCCGCACTGCGTGCGGCGCTGGGCGCCGGCCAGGCACTCGTCGAGTATGTGCAACTCGGCGAGCGGCTGGCCGCTTGCGTGGTCACGGCGCAGGGCGTGGCCTGCAAGCTGCTGGACGGTCGGGATCTCGACCGCCGGATCGAAAGTCTGCGCCAGCAACTCGACACGCTGCGCCACGGCGCGTCGATGCTGCAGCGCCATGCCGACCAGTTGGCCGAGCGCGCGCGCCGGCATCTGGCGGCGCTGCATGCGCAACTGTGGGCGCCCCTGCAGCCGCTGCTGCAGGGGGCTGCACAGGTGGTGGTGGTACCGCACCGGGCCCTGCACTACGTGCCCTTCAGTGCCCTGTTCGATGGCCAGCGCTACCTGGCCGAGCACACCACCACCAGCCTGGCCCCGAGCGCCGCCCTGTGGCTGGCCGCCGCGCAACGGCCGGCACAGCCGCCGAGGCACCTGCTGGCCCTGGGCCACGGCGGCACGGCCCTGCCGCACGTGGCGGCCGAACTGCAGGCCGTGGCCTCTGCCTTCCCGGGCCGCGCCCGCACGCTGCAGGACGACGGTGCCACCCAGGCCGGGCTGCGCGAGCACCTGGCCGGCGCCGACGTGCTGCACCTGGCCTGCCATGCCGAATTCCGCGCTGACAGCCCGTACTTCTCGGCCCTGCACCTGGCCGACGGCCCGCTGACGCTGCGCGACGCCGCGGCCTTGCCGCTTGCGGTGCAACTGGTCACGCTGTCGGCCTGCGAGACCGGGCTCAGCACGCAGGCGCCGGGTGACGAGGTGCTGGGCCTGGTGCGCGGCTTCGTGCTCGCCGGCGCGCCGGCGGTACTGGCCACGCTGTGGACCGTGGACGACGCCGCCACCGCCGAGCTGATGGGCCGTTTCTATCGTGAACTCTGCAACGGCACGCCGGCCGCCGAGGCCCTGCGTCGCGCGCAGTGCGAGGCGATGCGCCTGCACCCAAACCCTTACTTCTGGGCGGCCTTCTGCCTGCACGGGCGCAGCTGAGGCCGCACGCGCCGTATTTTCCGCCCCCCAGCCGCGGTCTGTGCCGGCCCGTACTGGCACAGGAGTTCCCCATGAAGAAGATCATCACCACCCTCGGCACCCTCGCCGCTCTGGCTGCCTGCGGTGGCGGCGGCTCAAGCGCCGAGGTGACACCGGCACCCACAACCGCCACGGCCGACGCAGCGCTGGCCGGCGAGATCGTGCTGATGCTGCGGACCGGCGCCGTCATCGACGACGTGCTGCTGGCGTACGGCCTGCAGCGCATCGACCAGTTCGGCCAGCGGCCGATCTTCCGCACCCGGATCGCCACGGGCACCACGGTCGACGGCACGCTGGCGGCCTTGCGGGCCGATCCGCGCATCCGCTTTGCGGAACCCAACTTCGAGGCGCAGGCCCCCGAGGCCCGCCGCCTTGAGGTGTGGGCCATCGGCGGCAGCGCGCAGGACTATGGCGCGCAGTGGGCGCCGCAGGCGCTGGCTCTGGCGGCGGCCCACCAGCGGTCCACCGGCGCCGGCGTGCGCGTGGCGGTGCTCGACACGGGCCTTGAGCTCACCCATCCCCAACTGGCTCCGCGCATCGCACGCGACGGCCAGGGGCGGGTGCTCGGCCGCGACTTCGTCGACGGCGACGACGATGCCGGTGAAATGGGCAGCCGGGCCGACGCCGGCTTTGGCCACGGCACCCATGTCGCAGGGCTGGTGGCACTGGCTGCGCCAGCCGCCACGCTGATGCCCGTGCGTGTGCTGGAACCCAGCGGCCGCGGCAACCTGTGGGTGCTGGCCGAAGCGCTGCTGTGGGCTGCCGACCCCGACGGCAACCCCGCATCCGACGATGGAGCGCACATCGTGAACCTGAGCGTCGGCACCGACCGGCCGACGCGCCTGCTCAACACCGCGGTGGAACTGGCAACCTGCAGCGACGACGACGACAACGAGGAAGACGACGACTACTCCGACCCCGGCTTCGATGCCGACCGCCTGCGCTGCAGCCTGCAAGGGGGCGTGGTCGTGATGGCTGCGGCCGGCAACGGCGGCAGTGCCAGCGATCTGCACTACCCGGCCGCGGAAGCTGCCGCAGGCCAACTCGCGGTCACGGCCACGGCACCCGACGGACGCCTGGCCACGTTCGCCAACCGCGGGGCCTGGGTGCAGCTGGCAGCGCCCGGCGCACAGGTCATCAGCACCGTGCCCGGCGGCGGCTGGGGCACCTGGAGCGGCACCTCGATGGCCTCGCCGCTGGCCGCCGGCGTGGCTGCGCTGGTGCTGGCCGCCAACCCCGACTGGAAGCCCGTGGACGTGACCCAACGCCTGCTCGAGCGCAGCACGCCGGTCTGCGGCAGCAGCACCCTGCGTTCGCTGCATGCCGACGGGGCAGTGGCCGACTACGTGCCCGCCGCACCGGCCTGCCCCTGAAAGTGAACGGGGTGCCAGCAGGCACCCCGTTCATGTGCAGCCGGCGTCAGTTCACAGGCGCGCGCACTGGTCTTCCTTGCTCGGCGACACGTTGCCCGAGCCGGTGGGCGCGGGCAGGTTCGCCTTGCACTGCATGTTGCCGTTCATGCGGTTGTTGACCAAGCGCAGACCGCCGGTGTTCTGGAAGGCCTGGAGGCTGCCGCCGATGCTGTTGCCGCCGGCTGCGATGGGCGAGTTGTTCGAATCGAACAGCAGGTCACCATTGATGCGCGCGCGGTTGATCGTGGCGCCGCCGCCCTGGACGATCTGAACCGAGCCGCCGATCATCGAAGCGCCACCCACCGACACGGTGTTGGCGCCCTCGGCCTGCAGGTTGCCGTTGATCGTGACGCTGGTGGCCAGCAGCGTGGCGCCGGTGCCGACCACGACACTGCCGTTCATGCGCGTGCGCTGCAGCACGCAGGTGGCGCCATCGGGCACGAACACGTTGTCCAGCGCCACGGCGCCGACGGTGCCGGTGCAGACAAACTCTTCCGCATAGGCAGGGCTGGCTGCAGCCGCGACGAGGGCGGCGAGGGCGAAGGTCTTGAAGTACATGGCTTGCTCCTGAAGTGGGTTTGCAGTTCGGAGACTTCCGAACCGCGCGCACAGACCGGCCATCGGCCGGGCCTGATACCCCCTCACGTGCCGCCGCAGCCCGCATCAGTCCGGGTTGATCGGACGAACTGAAGTGCGTCGGGATTGCCATCGATCAGCCGATTGAACGAGCAACCGCCACACACCCCTGCTCGCCATGTGCGGCACGGCGATGACGTTCCTGTGGTGTCGCGGAGGAGCCGCGCAGGGCCTCGGACAAGAGAAGAAGAGCGCTGGCCATGCCGGCCCGGGTGGGCCTGCGGGCGGTCGCGGAAGCCAGAAGACTCCACCCCAGACGTATCAGCGGCGCCGCTGGGTCGTTCTGTGCGCGGCTCGTGGCAAACGCCATGACCCCACAACCCACAAGCACCCGGTAGGAGCCCCTTCATGCTGATCGAGAACATGACAACTGCCGCGACGCCCATAGCGCGCCGGCTGGCCGCTGCCAAGCGTGCCTTCACCACCCGCCATGTGCCTTTGGAGCGCATGGCGGGGCTTATCGACGACACCCAGGCCGTGCCGCGCGCCGGCGACCTGGTGCTGGCACGCGTGAACAAGCTGGGCAAGCATGCCGCGCTCGAACTCACCCAGAGCCGGCGCTCGACCATATTCGTCGGCGACGAGGTGGTCGTGGCCTACGCGGCACGCTACGCGCCCGACCAGTTCCTTGCCGAGGTGCCCCCTGATCTGGGCCCTTGCCACCTCGCCGCCAGCGGGGGCGTGGCGGCCACCGTCACCGTCCGCCACGGCGGGGTGGGCGCGCCGACCGAACTGGTGCCGGTGGGCTTGCTCGTCGACGCGGATGGCGAACGGCTGAACGTGTCGCGCTTCGCCCTGCCCAGAGGCAGGCGCAACGGCGAACGGCCTTTGACCATCGCCTCGCTGGGCACCTCGATGAACGCGGGCAAGACCACCAGCGCCGCCTACCTCATCAGCGGCCTCGTGCAGGCCGGCCTGCGCGTCGGAGGTGCAAAGATCTCGGGCACCGGCTCGGGCAACGACTCGAATCTGTTGCGTGACGCCGGCGCCGCCGTGGTGCTGGACTTCACCGACGCCGGCCACACCTCCACCTTCGGCCTGGACCTGCCGGCACTCGAAGGCATCCTCGACGCCGTGCAATCGCGCATGCACGCCGAAGGCGTGGACGTGCTGGTGATGGAAATCGCCGATGGCCTGCTGCAGCGCGAGACCGAGATGCTGCTGCGCTCCGCCTACGTGCAGGGCCGCATCGACGGCTGCGTGTTCAGCTCGGGCGAAGCCATGGGCGCCATTGCCGGTGTGCAGTGGCTCCAGGCCCAGCAACTGCCGGTACTGACGCTGGCCGGCACGATCACGCGCTCGCCGCTGGCCCGTGCCGAGGCCGAACAGGCCACGGGCCTCAAGGCCATGGGCCTGGACGAGCTCCGCAACCCCGAAGCCGCCCGCGAGCTGACACGGCGGGCCCGGCAGGCCTCGCGTGGCCGCAAGCTGCCATGAACGGCCGCACGGACAAGGGGCCCCAACAACCGGCTTCGGAGCTGGAAGCCGACGTCGACGGCGGCCCCGACAGCGGCTTCGACGAAGAGACGGCAAAACCGAACGAGGCGCTGCCGCCGTTGCCACCGCTGTGGCAGGGCCGTCGGCGGTCAGCCTTGGTGGGCCTGGCTGCCAGCAGCCTGGCGCAGGCGTTGCTGGTCGTGGGCGCGGCGCTGTTCGGCCGTGCGTTGATCGACCAGGAGGTCGTCCTGTCCGGCGCGCAGTCGCTGGGTGTGCTGGTGGCGATGCTGCTGGGCACGGCCCTGCTGCGACGCTGGCAGATCGTCCAGGCCGAGCGCCTGGCCCAGCACTACATCGCCGAAGTGAGGCTGGTGCTGTTCGACACCCTGGCCACCCTGTCCCCGGTGGGGCGGCTGAAGCGCAGCCGCGGCGGTGTGATGCTGCGGTTCGTGGGCGATGCGCAGGCCCTGCGCGCCTGGGTTGGCTTCGGCATCCCCGCGCTGGTGTCGGCCGGCATCGCCTGGCTGGCACTGGTGGTGGGGTTGGCCTTGCTGGATGCCGCACTGGCCGCCGTTGCCGTGGTGGTGGGCAGCCTGGCCGCGCTGGGCATGCTGTGGACGCTGCCCCCACTGGCCAAGGCGGTGCGGCAGGCACGGCTGCGCCAGGCCTACATCGCCGCCAACGTTCACGACAAGCTGGCCGCCCTGCCGGTGATGCAAAGCGCCGCGCAGCAAGGACGCGAGCGGCGCCGCCTGCAGCGGCAGAACGAGCGCCTGGCCGATGCCATGGCCGCGCGCGCGGCGGCGCAGGGGCGCCACCACTTCGTACTCGACCTGGCACTGGCGTGCCTGGCCATGTCGGTGATCGGCCTGCTGCTGTTCGACACGCCGGGCGCCCATTCGGTGCAGATTCCCGGCACCACCGGGCAACTGATCGGTGCCCTGGGCCTGATCGGGTTGCTCGGCGCGCCCTTGCGGCAAATCGGCCGCGCCCTGGAGCAACGCACCGCCGCCCAGGTGGCGCGTGAGCGCATCGCCGAGTTCCTGGCCGATGCCGAGCCGCGTTCACCTGGCGCGCCGGCCGACCCCAGGCCGGCCGACGGTAGCGTTCAGATCGCGGGCTGGCCTCTCAGCGAGCGGCCCAGCCACACCTTTGCCGGGCACAGCGCCGCCGGGCGCCGCATCGCGGTGGTGGGCGCTCCAGGCAGTGGCAAGAGCGCTCTGCTCGAGACACTGGCCCGCCTGCGCCCCCTGGCGGGCGGCGGCATCTGGCTCGGTGGCGTGCCCATCGACGACATCTCGGCGCGCCGCTTCTCGCGCGCAGTGAGCTTCATCGCCCCTGAGATGCTGCTGCTGCGGGGCACGGTGGCCAAGAACCTGCGCTATCGCCGCACCAGTGCGAGCTTGGCCGAACTGCAAGCGGCCTGCGACGCGGCCGGCTGGCAGCAGCCCCTGGACGAGAACGCCCTGGAGCGCCGCGTGCGCGATGCAGGCGCCAATCTCACGGGGCAGGAGCGCCGGTCCCTGGCGCTGGCTCGGGCCTTGGTTGGCAAGCCGGTGCTGCTGCTGGTGGACGACATCGAGCACTGCCTGGCCGCCCCCAACGTGCAGGCGCTGCAGCGGCTGTTCGCAGCCCATGCCGGCACGCTGGTCTACAGCACGCACGACCTGACCTTGGCTGCCTTGGCCGACGAGGTGTGGACTCTGGGCGACCCAGCTCAGCAGGAAACCCCTGTCGCCGCGCCGCTGCAACTGGTCACGCGGGTTGTGCCGGAGTGAGTGGCGTGAACATCGAACTTCGACTGATCGCCGCCGACGGTCGCAACGCCTTGCCGCTGCTGCTGCATCGGCCCGCGACGGGGGAAGCCAAGGTCCCCCTGCTGGTCTGCGTGCATGGCTACACGCGCCAGCCGCTGGACCACCTGCAGGCCTTTGCGCCGGCGGCGGCCGTGGCCGGGTTTGCGCTGCTTCTGCCGCTGTTCCGTGATAACGGGCCGCACCGGATGTACCAGCAGCTGGTGCACCCGCGCCGAGGCACGCGCTCTGACATCGCCTTGCTGGAAGCGATCGACGGCATCGCCGATGGCCATGGCATCGACCGCGCCCGCGTTCATCTCTTCGGCTACTCGGGCGGTGCGCAGTTCGTGCATCGGCTGGCGCTGCTGCATCCGCAGCGCGTGGCGTCTCTGGGCATCGGCGCCGCGGGCTGGTACACCTGGCCCGACCCTGAGCGACCCTGGCCGCAAGGGCTGGCCGGCGCACCAGGTGGTGAAAGCGGTGCCCCTGACCTCAAGGCCTTCCTGCAGCTGCCGATCGGGCTCTGGGTGGGTGAACGTGATGACGGGTCGGACACCTACCTGCGCGAAGACCCCGAACTCAACAGCCTTCAAGGGACGAACCGGCTCGAGAGAGCTCGCCGTTGGGCTGCTGCGGTTCGCGAACAGGCCGCGCAACGGGACATCGAGGCCCGCGTCTCGTTGGAGGTGTTGCCCCGTGCCGGGCATGACTTTCTGGCCTGCCACCGCAAGGCCGGTCTCGCCTGGCGCGTCGTGGCCCACGCCCAGCGGGCGATGGCCGACGGCGGTCCGAGACCTCAGAGGCATTGGGGCCCGTGACATGAGCCCACCCACACAACGCGCGTGGATCCGGACGTCGGTGCCCCATTGGAGCCCCGACCCTCTGCGCCCTGCGGCCTTTGCAGCCTTTGCGGCCTTCTCACCTCGAAGCGCGTCGGCCCGCCGCGGCCCGGTATCGGCGCCGGCCGCGGCGCACCGGCGGAGACGCCCTTTGCATCAGCAACCGCCCCGAAGACCCCATCTCCATTCACACAACCACCCATACCCATCATGACCCATCGCCATATGACCATCACCACGACAAGCCGGCGCGTCACCGCCCTTGCTGCCGCCGTTGCAGCGGTGTTCGCCACGTCGTTGAAAGCGCAGACGCGTCCTCAAGCGCCGTCGCCGTCCAAGCCGGCATCGAGCACGGAAGCAAGCTGGGATTGGAGCGCCCGAGCCCAGATCGACCGCGGCAGCTTCGACGGCGTCTACAGCCGCGACGGCAGCAGCCGCAGCGCCACCTACCTGCGGCGGGGCGACCTGAGCGGCCAGCTGCGCTGGGGCCGCCAGTGGCGGGCCGGCGCCACGCTGCAGACGGACAGTGACGGCAAGGTCAAGCTCGATCTTGCCTCGGTGGCCTACATCCCGTACGACGGCCTGCGGCTTGCCGCAGGTCGCATCGACCCGGACTTCGGCCACGACAACGCCATGAGCAGCAGCTGGTCGCATGGCATCGAGCGCTCGGCCATCTGGGACCTGACGTCGGAAGTCCACGATGCCAACGGCGGCCTCGGCCTGCGCGCCGACGCCCATGGCAAGGGCTGGCATGCCAGCGGTGGCCTGTACGACCTTCGCGAACGCAGGGCGTTCATCGGGCGCGGCGTGTGGCTGCCCGCCACGCAGAAGGGCCGCGTGCTGCAAGTCGGCGCGTCGGTGGCGCTGAGCCGTGGCGCCGACGACGACGGCCGCATTCGCAGCCGCCTGGCGATGCGCGGCGTCAGCGAAGACAACCTGGGCCGCCGCAGCACCCTGGCTGAGGCCGTCTCGCCGCCACAAGGCTACGACGGCGATCGCCAGTTCGGCGTCGAGGCCGCCTGGCAGCACGGCCCCTTCCTGATGCTGGCCGAGGGCCTGAGCCGGACGCTCGACGCGCGCGCCGGCGCACCCTCGCGCAAGGCCAGCGGCCTTACTGCCACCATCGCCTGGTCGCCCACGGGCCAAGCCCGCCGCCACGATGAAGACGCCGCGCGCTTCGGCCGGCCCGAGCGTGCGGGCACATCCTGGGGCGCCTGGGAGGTGTTCTACAGGTTCGACAGCCTCGCCGCCAAGGACGGCCTGGATGGCACGCGCAAGGCCACCGTGCACACCCTGGGCGCGAGCTGGTTCGCCGACGAGCACTGGCGCGTGATGGCCAACCTGCACCGGGCGCGTTCGGACGATCCGAACTCGATAGACCAGCGCGACGGAACGGGCTTGGCCTTGCGCCTGCAAGGGACCTTTTGATGGGGGACTCTTTGCGCAATGGTGCGGTCCACCGGGACTTGGCCGTTCCGTCCGCCGCGCACCTGGCGGCGTGAGCGAACCGGCCCCGGGGCAAGCTCAGCAAGCCTGCACAGGCCGGCTGGCAGCCAGGCCCGCCCCGCGCGGTTGTTCGGCCCGCGCCAGCGCGGCGTCCTTCCTCTTCACCGCACAGCCAAGCCCGCGACGCTCACTCCACCGTCACACTCTTCGCCAGATTCCGCGGCTTGTCCACATCGGTGCCGCGCGCACACGCCGTGTGGTACGCCAGCAGCTGCAGCGGCACCACGTGCAGGATGGGCGACAGCGCACCGTAGTGCTCGGGCATGCGGATCACGTGCACGCCGGGTTCGCTGTCGATGTGGGTGTCGGCGTCGGCGAACACGTAGAGCTGGCCGCCGCGGGCGCGCACTTCCTGCATGTTGCTCTTGAGCTTTTCCAGCAGCGCGTCGTTGGGCGCCACCGTCACCACCGGCATCGCGCTGGTCACCAGCGCCAGCGGGCCGTGCTTCAGTTCGCCGGCCGGGTAGGCCTCGGCGTGGATGTAGCTGATCTCCTTGAGCTTCAGCGCACCTTCCAGCGCGATGGGGTAGTGCAGGCCGCGGCCCAGGAAGAGTGCGTTCTCCTTGCGCGCGAAGTCCTCGCTCCAGGCGATGATCTGCGGCTCCAGCGCCAGCACGGCCTGCAGCGCCACGGGCAGGTGGCGCAGCTCCTTCAGCGCCGCGGCTTCCTGTACGTCGCTCAGGCGCCCGCGCACCTGCGCCAGCGCCAGCGTCAGCAGGTACAGGCCCGCCAGCTGCGTGGTGAAGGCCTTGGTGCTGGCCACGCCGATCTCGGCGCCGGCACGCGTGATGTAGGCCAGCTCGCATTCGCGCACCATGGCGCTGGTGGCCACGTTGCAGATGGTCAGGGTGTGCGGCATGCCCAGGCTGCGCGCGTGTTTCAGCGCGGCCAGGGTGTCGGCGGTCTCGCCGCTCTGCGTGATGGTCACCACCAGCGTGCTGGGGTGCGGCACGCTGTCGCGGTAGCGGTACTCGCTGGCCACTTCCACCGTGGTGGGAATGCCGGCGATGCTCTCCAGCCAGTAGCGCGCGGTGCTGCCGCTATAGAAGCTGGTGCCGCAGGCCAGGATGAGCACGCGGTCGACCTGCTTGAAGACCTTGTAGGCACCGTCGCCGAAGAGTTCGGGGCTGATGCCTTCCACACCTTCCAGCGTGTCGCCCAGGGCGCGCGGCTGCTCGAAGATCTCCTTCTGCATGTAGTGCCGGTACGGGCCCAGCTCGGCCGCGCCGCTGTGGGCGTGCACGGTGCGCACCTCGCGGTGCACACGTTCATAACGGCCGTTAGGGCCCACGGCGCTGATCCAGACCTTGCCCATCTGCAGGTCGACCACGTCACCTTCTTCCAGGTAGACGATCTGGTCGGTGACACCGGCCAGGGCCATGGCGTCGCTGGCCAGGAAGTTCTCGCCCGAAGCGGTATCACCCTTGCCCAGCACCAGGGGCGAACCCTGGCGTGCCCCCACCACGCGCTGCGGCTCGTCGCGGCAGAACACGGCGATGGCGTAGGCGCCGCGCAGGCGCGGCAACGCGCGCTGCACGGCGTCGAGCAGGTCGCCGTCGTAGAGGCTGTGCACCAGGTGCGCGATGACCTCGGTGTCGGTCTGGCTGGCGAAGGCGTAGCCGCGCTCCTTCAGTTCGGCGCGCAGTTCGTCGTGGTTCTCGATGATGCCGTTGTGGACGAGCGCGATGCGCGAGGCGTTCGCGCCGCTGGCCGGAATGCCCTTGCCCGACGAGAAGTGCGGGTGCGCGTTGTGCACCGCCGGCGCGCCGTGCGTGGCCCAGCGCGTGTGCGCGATGCCCGTGCCCGACGACACGCCTTCGATGGCGACGTTGGCTTCCAGCTCGGTCACGCGCGAGGTGCTGCGCGCCCGGCGCAGTTCGCCCCCCTGGTGCACGGCCACGCCGCAGCTGTCGTAGCCGCGGTATTCCAGCCGCTTCAGGCCTTCGATGAGGATGGGAACGATGTTGCGGGTGCTGACCGCGCCGACGATGCCGCACATGGTGGTGTTCGCTTCCTGTTGCTGGGGTGGCGCATGCTAGGCAAAGCGGTCTGGCGTTTTCGATCAATGTTCGGCTGTATTTCGCATAAAACCGCCACGATGACTGTGTCACGATGAATGCTTCCATTCCACAGCGTTTCATGGACGCATAATTTCACTATGGATCTGGACCCCACCGACCTGCGCCTGCTGGATCTGCTGCAGGCCGACGCATCGCTGTCCAACCAGGAACTTGCCGAGCGCGCCCACACCTCGCCCGCCACCGCGCTGCGGCGGGTGCGGCGCATGGTGGACGAAGGCCTGATCGAGCGCCGCGTGGCCCTGCTCAACCCGCACGCGCTGCCCGCTGGCCTGACGGCGCTGGTGGAGATCACGCTCGATCGCCAGGGCGCCGAGCACCTGGACGCCTTCGAGGCCCGCGCCGTGGCCGAACGCGCCGTACAGCAGTGCTGGCGCGTGGCCCCCGGGCCCGACTTCGTGATCGTGCTGCACGTGGTGGACATGCCGGCCTACCACGCGCTGGTGCAGCGCCTCTTCACGCAAGACGCCAATGTGCGCAACGTGAAGGCCTACTTCAGCGTGAAGCGCGCCAAGTTCGACCCGCGGCTGACCTGGCCCGCCCAGCCGGCGGCGTGAAGAAAAAAGCGGCCCGCGGGCCGCTTGTGTGCTGGCGCGCGGGCAGCGCAGCTCAGTCGGCCTGGCGGCGGCGGCGCGCGGCGCCCACCACGGCGGCCACGCCCACCAGCATCAGCGCATAGGTGCCGGGCTCGGGCACGGCGGTGGCCAGGTCCCAGCCGATGGCGTCGAAGGCCATCAGGTCGCGGAAGGTGGCGTCGTAGCTTTCGCCGCGGCCCACGAAGGGGCGCATCAGGTTCACCTGGTTGGGGCCGAAGTGGCTGGCCTGCCAGCCGTTGCCGTGCGAGGTGCCGGTGGAAAAGGCGGTGATGCTGGTGACGCCACCGTCCACCGAGAAGTACGGGCTGCCGCCCACGCGCACATCCATCTGGCCGGGCGCCGAGTAGCGGAACAGGTCCAGCGGCTCGTACCACCAGTCGCCTTCGAAGCGGTCGGTGGTGTTGGGCAGGCCGCACGGGTTGTTGGGGCCGGCGCAGAAGTCGATGTCGTCGACGCCGCTGACGAAGCCCAGCGCGTGGCCGATCTCGTGTTCGGCCACGGTAATGAAGTCGGTCAGGTTGGCGGGCACCTGGCCGTTGGCATCGCGCACGTAGGCGAAGGTGCTGGCGAAGGCGTTGGCGAAGCGGATGGTGCCGTCGGGGTTGGCCGCGTTCGTGTTGGTGGCCAGGCCCATGGTCTTGGCGTTGGCCGTGGTCAGGCCCAGCAGCGTGTTGTTGACCGAACCGTCGTTGTCGAAGCGCGAACTCAGGTCGCCCTGCGTGGCCAGGAAGGGAAGAGCCGGGCCGGCCTGCAGGCTGGCCACGGCGCTGGCGTCGGTGGCGCCGCGGGCGTCGGTGCTCAGCGCGCCGCGCACGGTGCTGTAGCTGGCGGTGGTGAAGGTGGAACCGGTGCTGCCCAGCACGTTGGCCGGCAGGTTGTCGAAACCGATGTTCAGGTAGATGGTGACGTTGTCGCTGAACTGGCTCGACCAGTAGTTGCAGGCGGCCTGGAAGGCGCCCAGCTGCACGGCCGACATCGGCGTCGCGCCGATGTCCTTGAACACGAAGGTCAGCGCGTGCGCCGAAGGGGCACAGGCCGTGGCCACGGCCAGCGCGCCGAGCGAACGCTTGAGGGTCTTGAACACCAAGTGGGGCCCCCGGGTTGAGGGGCCCGCAAGCCGGGCGTTGTGCACACCGGCGGCCGGCGCCTCAGGCGCTCTTCAGCACCGCCAGCCCCTTCAGGTATTCGCCCTCGGGGAACACCAGCGTTGTCGGGTGGTCGCTGCTCGCCTCCAGGCGCTGCAGGATGGCGCCGTCGACACCCGCGTCGTGCGCCGCGCCGGCGACGATCTTGTGGAACAGCTCGGGGCCGACACCACCTGAGCATGAGAAGGTGAGCAGCAGCCCGCCCGGCTGCAGCAGCTTCAGCGCCAGGCGGTTGATGTCCTTGTAGGCGCGTGCGGCGCGCTCGGCGTGCGCGGCGGTGGGGGCGAACTTGGGTGGGTCGAGCACGATGGCGTCGAAGGTCTCGCCGGCCTTCAGCGCGTCGCGCAGATACTGGTTCACGTCGGCATCCAGCGCCAGGCTGCGCGCCGCGTCGAAGCCGTTGCCCTGCACATGCGCCGTGAGCCGCGCCAGCGCCGGTGCCGACGAATCGACGCTCACCACCTGATGCGCCCCACCCGCCAGCGCCGCCATCGTGAAGCCGCCGGTGTAGCAGTAGCAGTTCAGCACGCGCTGCAGGCCGTAGTGCCGCACCCAGCGTGCCAGCAGGGCGCGGTTGTCGCGCTGGTCGAGGTAGAAACCGGTCTTGTGGCCGGTGGCCACGTCCAGCGTCAGCGTCCACTGGTGTTCGGTGATGCTCAGTTCGGTGCTGCCTTCGCCGCGCAACCAGCCGGTGGCCGGCTCCAGGCCCTCGAGGCCGCGCACGCCGGAATCGGAACGTTCGTACAGGCGCGTGCAGCCGGTGGCCTGCAGCAAGGTGTCGGCCAGCGTCTGCTTCCAGCGCTCGGTGCCGGACGACAGGAACTGCGCGCACAGCGTGTCGCCGTAGCGGTCGACGATCAGCCCCGGCAGCCCGTCGGCTTCGCCGTGCACCAGGCGCACGCCGCGGCTGGCGATGGGCAGCCGCACACGCAAGGCCACGGCGCGCGCGATGCGGCGCTCGAAGAAGGCGGCATCGATGCGCTCGTCTTCATCGAACGACCAGGCCCGCACGCGGATCATCGAGCTGCCGCTGTAGGCGCCCCAGGCCAGGAATTGGCCGGCGGCGTCTTCCAGGCGCACGGTCTCGCCGGGGTCGGCCTTGCCGCGCGCGACGCTGCCTTCGAAGACCCAGGGGTGGCGGCGCAGCAGCGAGCGCTCCTTGCCTTCGCGCAGGCGGATGGATTTCATGGCCGCGATTGTCTCAGCCGCCGCAGCGGCCAGCGGCCGATCAAGGCGTCTTGCGCCGCGCCCGCGGATGGGCCGCGTCGTAGACCTTCGCCAGATGCTGGTGGTCGAGCTTGGTGTAGACCTGCGTCGTACTGATGCTGGCGTGGCCCAGCAGTTCCTGCACGGCGCGCAGGTCGCCGCTGCTCTGCAGCACATGGCTGGCGAAGCTGTGGCGCAGCATGTGGGGGTGCACGCGCGTGGGCAGGCCGGCCTGCTGGGCCTGCGCCTGCAGGCGGTTGCGCAGCTGGTTGGGCGTGAGCCGCGTGCCGCGCCGGCTGACGAAGAGCGCCGGCTCGCCGGCATCGGCCAGCGCCGGGCGGTGGGCCAGCCACTCGCGCAGCGCCTGCAGCGCCGGCGCACCCACCGGCACGCTGCGGCGCTTGCTGCCCTTGCCGAGCACATGGGCGGTGGCGTCGGGCAGGTCGACCCAGCCGCGCGCGGCCGTGCCGGCGATCACGTCCAGGCCCAGCACCTCGCCAATGCGCAGGCCGCTGCTGTACAGCAGCTCGGTGATGGCGTGGTCGCGTGCGGCGAGCGCGGGGTCGGTATGCTGGGTCTCGTGCTGGGCCAGCGACACCGCCTGCTCCACCGACAGGGCCTTGGGCAGCGGCTTGGCGGCCTTGGGCGGCCGCACGCCTTCCACCGGGTTCACCGCCACCACCCCCTGGCGCCCCCACCAGCGGTACAGCCCGCGCCAGGCCGCCAGCGCGATGGCGATGCTGCGCGGCGCCAGGCCCTTCACGCGCAGCTGCGCCACCCAGCCGCGGACGTGGTGCGGCTGCGCCGCCTGCAGCGCCACCTGCGAGGCGGCGGCGTAGGCCTGCAGGCGCAGCAGCGCCTCGCGGTACATGGCCAGCGTGCGCTCGGCCAGGCGGCGCTCCACCCGCAGGTGGGTCAGGAAGGCCTGCAGTTCAGCCGTCAGTTCGGGTGACGACAGGCAGTTCACTTTGACAGCTAGGCCGTGGTGCGCAGCCGCGACAGCGCGGCCGACGAGACCTCGCCGATGCGCATCAGGAACTCGGTGCCCATCTCGGCGGCGTAGCGCGTGGGGTCGGGCGAGCCCAGCACCAGCAGGCCGAAGCTCACGTCGCCCTGGCGCAGCGGGATCATCGCCATCGACATCACCGCCGCCGGGTCTTCCAGCCATTCGCTGGCCTCGAAGCCGGCGTTGACGCCGCAGTAGGGTACGGTGAGGCTGGCGGCGAAGCTCTTCACGTCGTCGCTGGCGGGGTCGGCGTAGGCGGCGCCGTTGTGCGGGGCGTCGACGTTCCACAGCCGGATGGCGGCCTGCGGGATCAGGAACTCGTGCCGCAGCGTGGCCACCATGCGCGCCGGCAGCTCCGACGGGTTGGCCGTGAGCAGGATGGCGCGCGTGTAGCGGTGCAGCCGGTCGGCGATGGCCACGTTCTCCTGGCTGTGGCGGATCATCTCGACGATCTTCATCTCCAGGCCCTTGATGCGCTCGCGCAGCATTTCCATCTGCCGCTCCTGCAGCGAGACGGCGCGCTGGCCGTGCGGGCTGGTGATCTGCACCGTGTGCAGCAACTCGGCGTGGCGCTCGAAGAAGCCGGGCGTGTTGGCCAGGTAGTTGGCGATGTCGGTCTCGGTAATACCCTGGATGCTCACAGTTCGATTTCCCCGTTGTAGACGGTTTCCGCCGGCCCGGTCATCAGCACACTCTTGTCGTCAGCCGGCCACTCGATGAGCAGGTCGCCGCCGCGCGCGTGCACGTCCACGCGACGGTCGAGCCAGCCCAGGCGGATGCCGGCCACCACCGCCGCGCAGGTGCCGGTGCCACAGGCCAGCGTTTCGCCGGCGCCGCGTTCGTGCACGCGGATGCGCGCCTCCGAGCGCGACACGATCTGCAGGAAGCCGACATTGACGTGGCGCGGGAAGCGCGCGTGCGTCTCGATGCGCGGGCCCAGCGTGGCCAGCGGCGCCGTGTCGACATCGGCCACGCGCGTCACCGCATGCGGGTTGCCCATCGAGAGCGTGGCCCACTCGGCGCCTTCCAGCGGCCACAGCTCGAAATCGCCTTCGCGGCGCGGCGCCAGGCCAGCGCCGTCGAAGGGGATGCGGGCGTGTTCGAAGACCGGGCGGTTCATGTCCACCGTCACGCGGCCATCGTCGCGCAGGTGCAGTTCGAGCACGTTGTTGACGGTTTCCACCTTCACCGAACGTTCGGTGGTGAGCCCGTGCTCGTGCACGTAGCGCACGAAGCAGCGCGCGCCGTTGCCGCAGTGTTCCACCTCGTCGCCGCTGTTGTTGTAGATGCGGTAGCGGAAGTGAACGCCCGGCGTGGTGCTGCGTTCGACGATGAGGATCTGGTCGGCGCCCACGCCGAAGCGGCGGTCGCCCAGGCGCTGCGCCTGCGCCGGCGTCAGGTTCAGCGGCTCGCGCGTGCCGTCGAGCACGACGAAGTCGTTGCCCGCGCCTTGCATCTTGGTAAAGGGCAGCCGCATGGGGCTGATTATCCGTACAACGGCGGGGCGCCCTCGGGCCGGGTCTTGAAACGCTTGTGCACCCACAGATACTGTGCCGGCATCGTGCGGATCTGCTCTTCGACGAAACGGTTCATGGCCGCCGCGTCGGCTTCGGGGTCGCCGGTGGGCCAGTGTTCCCAAGCCGGCATGAAGTGCACGCGGTAACCCTGGCCACCGGGCAGCATTTCGGCCACCAGCGGTTGCACCACCATGTTCAGCGACTTCGCCATGCGTGAAGGCGCCAGCAGCGTGGCCGCGGGCTGGCCGAAGAAGGGCACGAAGGCGGCGTCGCGCAGGCCGAAGTCCATGTCGCTGGCATTGAAGAAGGCGATGCCCTTCTTGATGGCGCGCACCACCGGCATCGCACCCTGCTGGCGGTTGAACAGCAGCGCCTTGCCAAAACGCGCCCGGCCCTTGTGGAAGGCGGCATCGAGCACCGGGTTGCTCTGCGCGGTGTAGACGTCACAGCCGGTCTTCTCCTGGAACAGCTGCGTCGCGGCGCCGGCGATCTCAAGACCCACGAAGTGCGGCACGAACCACATCACGGTCTGCGCGCTGTTTTCGGCCAGCTTCACGTCGCCGTCGACATGGATGAGGCGCTTCAGGCGCGCCGCGCTGGCGTACCAGAGCAGGCCGCGTTCGAGCAGGCTGCGGCCGGTCCATTCGAAGTGTTCGCGCACCAGGCGCGCACGTTCGGCTGCCGACAGTTCGGGCAGGCACAGCGCCAGGTTGGTGTGCGCGATGCGCCGGCGGGCGTGGCCGAAGGTGTGCAGCAGCCGGCCCAGGCCGCGGCCCAGCAGCGCCAAGAGCGGCAGCGGCAGCCAGTGCAGCAGCCACACCAGGCCCAGCAGCAGGTAGGCCAGCAGCTTCTTCGTCACTGGAGCACCCAACGCGCTGCGCGCGGTCCCGCCAGGCGGGAATTCGCGCTCGGGAGACCCTCGCCGCTCATGCGGCCGGCGCTTCCGGCGCCTGGACCTGGCGCGGGTTCTTGTAGCGGTTGTAGCCCCACAGGTACTGCGAGGGCTTTTCCAGGATGATGGCCTCCATGCTGCGGTTCATCGCCAGCGCCGACGCGGCCTCGTCCTCGGCCGTCTCCGGCAGCGGCACCGGCAGCGCGCGCACGTGCACCACGTAGCCGCCACCACGCGGCAGGCGCTCGGTCCACATCACCACGGGCGCCGCGCCGGTCTGCTGGATCAGCCGGGTCGCCAGTGTCATGGTGTAGGCCGGCTGGCCGAAAAAGGGCGCCCACACGCCCATGCCGTCGGGCGGCACCTGGTCGGGCAGGATGCCCACGGTCTCGCCGCGGCGCAGCGCGCGCATCAGCAGGCGCACGCCGGCCAGGTTGGCCGGCGCGGTGGCCAGGCCCGGCCGGGCGCGCGCGGTTTCTTCCAGTTCGCGCAGCCAGGCCTGGCGTGCGGGGCGGTACAAGGCCGTCATCGGCTGCTTGGCGCCGAAACGTTCGACATAGGCCTGGGCGGTGACCTCGAAACTGCCCATGTGCGGCGTCAGCACCATCAGGCCCTTGCCACGGTCCAGCAGTTCCTGCACCAGCTCGATGCCGTCCCAGCGCACGGGGTCGGTGATGGCCTGTTCGGCCGGCCGCAGCCACAGCCGCGGCAGCTCGGCCACCAGCTTGCCGGCGTCGGCAATGGCGGCGCGCCGCTCGCGGCCGGCCACCCCGGCCAGGGCGGCGTTCTGCTTGAAGTGGCGCCGGTAGCTGGGCGACAAGGCATAGGCCAGCCAACCCATTGCCGCGCCCAGGGCGTGCAGATGCCGCAAGGAACGCCGGGACAGCCAGGGAATCAGGGGTGACATCGTTCGTATAATTCATCCGTCGCCGAGTTAACAGGACAACTTGCGGGGCGACTGTGGCGCAGAGCATAGCCAAGGGCTTGCGAAGTTCCGCGGGGGTTGGGGCCAAGCGTGGCGCCGCCCAAACAAATCCGCTAAAGCGTTCGCCGCGGCTCCAGTTCACTGACCAGCGACGACGCAACCAGTGCAACCCTCTTGGAGCTAGACCCATCGTGGCGAACGACTTCCTCTTCACTTCCGAATCCGTCTCCGAAGGTCACCCTGACAAGGTGGCCGACCAGATCAGCGACGCCATCCTCGACGCGATCTTCAAGGAAGACCCGCGCAGCCGCGTGGCCGCCGAGACGCTGTGCAACACCGGCCTCGTGGTGCTGGCCG
>CAYREA010000034.1:0-31528 GCA_964423075.1 uncultured Rubrivivax sp.
GATGGACGCCGAGGGCTACATCAGCATCACCGGCCGGCTGAAGGAGATCATCAACCGCGGCGGCGAGAAGGTCAGTCCGCGCGAGATCGACGAGATCCTGCTCGACCACGTCTCGGTGGCGCAGGTGGTCGTCTTCGGCGCCCCGCACAAGCGCCTGGGCGAAGAGGTGGCGGCCATGGTGGTGCTGCACGAAGGCCATGAATGCAGTGAACGCGAGCTGCAGCAGTTCGTGGCAGCGCGCGTGGCGGGCTACAAGGTGCCCAAGAAGATCCTCTTCGTCGACGAACTGCCCAAGGGCGCGACCGGCAAGCTGCAGCGCATCGGCCTGGCCCAGCGCATCGGCCTGGGTTTCGGTTCCTACGTGTCGGGCGAGTTCTGAGGGATATCAACCGTAGCGGTTGGCCAGTACGCCCAGGCCGGTGATCTCGACCTCGAGATCGGTGCCCGGCCGCATCGGCAGCGCGCCGACCGAGGTGCCGCACAGCACCACGTCCCCGGGCTCCAAGGTCATGTCGTGCGACAAGCGCGACAGCAGCGTCAGCGGCTCGAAGATCATGTCGGCCAGCGGGTAGTTCTGCCGTTCGCGGCCGTTCACACGGGTGCGCACCGAGGCGCCGGTCCAGTCGAAGTCGGTGTCTATCCAGGGGCCGATGACACCGAAAGTGTCGAAGCTCTTCGAACGCGACCACTGCGGGAAGCTGGGGTCGCGGTTGATCAATTCCATCGCCGTCACGTCGTTGGCGATGGTGCAGCCCAGCAGGTGCGCGCGCACCTCGGCCGGCGCCACGGCGCGCATGGTCTTGCCCACCACCAGCGCCAGTTCGCCTTCGTAGAACACCGCGCCGTCGTAGCTGGCTGGCTTCACCACGGGCTGCCGGTGCGCGGCCAGGCTGCTGGGCGCACGCAGGGCATAAAGCGGTTCTTCGGGGATGGTCTGCTGCTGCTTGATGGCCAGCGCGTGGAAGTTCTTCCACAAGGCGATGACCTTGGAAGGCTGCACCGGCGGCAACCAACTCACAACGTCCAGGGCGATGGGCTCGCCGCGGTCCTGCCAGGTGCCCGGTGGGTCGAAGGGCGTGCCCTGGATGGGTTGTGCGGCTTCGCCCGTGATGTGTGCGAAGGTCGAGTGACCGGCGGGGTCGAGCAGGCGGGTCCAGCGCATGCGCATGGATGCTACAGGTCTGACCAGCTGGACCGTCTGGCGGGTCTTGGCCGGCCTCGTAGGATTTGAACCTGCGACCCATGGCGCAATAGGCTGCCGGGGTAGCCGACAGCACCAGACGGAGGACGTGAGAAAACGCGGGGGACTTGCAGTCTCCGAGGTCGTCGAACCCTGCTCACCGTGCCGATCGTTGATCCTGGGCCGATCTGAGAGGTCGACACTTTGCGCGATTGCACGGAAGCCGAGTTTTCACACAGCCTCGACTGTCTGCAGCCGCTCAAGGTCGGCAGGTGAGCGGCGGCCCGGGCCGAAACCGGTCGCACGATCGCCAACAAGTCGGATGGCCGCTTCCCCTCACTGAGCGATCACTCGCGTAGCGCAGTCGACGCGTCGGGCCGCGAAAGAGTCCGACTGCCCCTGACGCCCGGCGGAACCCGGCCCATGGCTGACGTTGACGCGTGACCAGCAGAAGTGTCGAAGCTTGGTAGAGCCGTTCACAATGAAGACCAGACCCTCGCTTGTGCGCGATGCCCACCCTTCATCATGGATAAATTCGTCCTTCGGCAGCAGGTGCTGGAGCGGCTCGCCGAAGACCTGCTGCAAGCCGAACAGGCAGTGAGGGCGGCCCATGAAGCGGCGACTCACGAAGAGAACATCGCCGAAAACAAGTACGACACCTTGGGACTCGAAGCCGCCTACCTGGCCACCGGCCAAGCTCGGCGCGCCGAAGCCATGCGCCAAGCGATGGCCAGTTGGCGCCGCTTCCGCCCGAGCCCCTACGACGCCAGCAAAGGGATACAGCTCGGCGCGCTCGTCTGCCTGGTCGATTCCGACGACAAGCAGCATCAGCTGTTTCTCGGCCCGGATGGGGGCAGCATGAAGTTGGTCAGCGGCGCTCAGCTCGTTCAGGTGATCAGCTGCGAAGCCCCTTTGGGCAGGGCCGTGTTGGGTAAACACGAGGGTGATGAGGTGTCGATACAGGTCGCTCCAGTCCGACAGCAGTTCGAGGTGCTGCGGGTGCATTGAGCCGCAAGAAGGTTCACGACGATTTGTTCAGGGCGGACGACGAGGCTTCCGGCGTCAGCTCAGACTAGGCTTGGCCTGCCAGATCGAGATAGTGCTGCTTCTGCGATGGGTAGTACTCGTCGAACTTTCGGAACGGCAGACCTTCGCGGAAGTGGACCAGCAGGTCCAGGTAGAACTCCCAGCCGGGGCCGAAGTCGCCGGCCATCTTTCGATCGGCAAGGTGGTGTACGAACGTCAAGGTGGTGGTGGTGCCAGACTGTTCCAGCGTGATCTCGTACGAGAAAGAGAACGAGCCGTCGGTCGTGATCGCGAGATGCCGTGGCTCTTCGCAGCGGACCACTCTCGCGGTTGATTCAGGAGTTCCTTCTTCCTGAATCATCGTGTAGGCGATCAGCTGGCCCGGTCCAGGACGATCGACCCAGCGCCAAGGGCCGAACCAGCGAGCCGTGCTTTGCGGATCCGTCAAGCTCGTCCAGACATCCTCGATCGGTGCGCGAAACTGGCGCCGGATGACCAGGTCATTGCCGTCGAGTCGGCCCGTGGGCGGGGGCTGCATCATGCTGACTCCTTCCGTTTTCGTTCAGTGTTGGTGTCCAGCGAGGCCCGCTTGCGCTTTGCGCGAGTGCGATACACCTCGGTCTCGAGTGCCATGAATCGGCGAGTCCAGTCCCCGCGCTCGTCGCCGTGAGCGCCGAGTTCGATCAGGAAGTCCCGCAGTTCCCCAAGGGGGCCTACGTCCAGCCGATAGACACGTTCCCGTCCTATCGCCTCACCCCGCAACAAGCCGGCCTCGCGCAAGACGCGCAGATGACGGCTGATGGCAGGCCGGCTCACAGAGAACGCGTCAGCCACCGCGCCGGCGGTCAGAGGCTCGCGGCAAACCATGCGGAGGATCTCCCTGCGTATGGGGTCGACGAGAGCCTGAGCTATGCGATCCATGGCGGATAGAGTAACAACATCGTTACGCAATTGTCAAACCCCTTCGACATGCGCTTGCCTTGAAGCAGTTCCTCGTCAGCGACCACCACGCGACCTGTACTTCAGGTCAGCTGCGTCCGCCAGCGCGCCCGGACCGCGCCAGACTGATCACGATGCCCGGTGCTCATGCATGGCGATGCCGTGCTCCGGATGTCCGCTTTGAGGCTACAGGCCCTTCGCCTGCTTGTGGCCGGAACCTCCAGATGGCGAACGCGCCAGAGAGCGGCCGTTGGGGCGGCCAGCGGGACGAAGACTGCTGCCTTAGGGTCTCCGTCGACCCAAGCCGACGCAGAGGTGCCCGTGACGCCTTCTGGGCTGAGCGGCCGGTCACCGCCGAAGCTGGCATTCGCTGAACTTGTCGAGTTCAGGCACTGACTCCCGACACTCGTCCGACGGAAGCGCTGAAGTGCCGCAAAGTGTCTGGTTCCGTCCGCGGCCGTTACGAACCAGCCGGCGTGCCTCGGTCCGTGGAAGCACTGAGTGCTGCCTTCAATTGCCCGATGACTTGGTTCAACTGCTCGCTGAGCGCCCGGACACGTTGCATGTGATGCAGTGGATCCGGCTCCTTGGCGAGTTCCTGCTCGAATCGCGCCAGTTCGACATGCAGCGCCTGAAGGCCGACTGCGGCGCACGCACCTCGCAAGGAGTGCGTGATGGCCATCAGGCGGGCGACCGATGGCGTCTCCCGCTCGAACGCCCATTCCCCCTGGCCCGCTGCGTAGACCTCCGTGAACCGGAGCAACACGCGTTCAAGCACGCCGACCTTGCCACCGACGGTGCGCAAGGCGGCCGTTGTGTCCAGTCCGCGCACTCCCGACAGCCGTTCCAGCAGCGGCAGCGGCAGCGGCGTCTTGTCGGGCTCCCCGCCGGAGCCCGCGACCGACGGCTCCGAAGTGGCATCGCCCACCGCACTCGCCGCCGTGGGCAGCCAGCGCAATATCGCGTCGTACAGCAAGGCCGGATTCACGGGCTTGGCCACGTGGTCATTCATCCCCGCCGCCAGGCAGGCGGCGCGTTCCTCGCCAAAGGCATTCGCCGTCAGGGCGAGGATCGGTGTGCGGGTACCGCGCTGCCGGATCTCGCGCGTCGCCGTCAGGCCGTCCATCACGGGCATCTGGACGTCCATCAGGACCATGTCGAAGTGTCGAGCCCGCATCGTTTCGACGGCGTGCGCCCCGTCGCCGGCCACCTCGACGTCCAGCCCGACCAGTTCAAGCAACTCGACCGCAATCTCCCGATTGATCGGGTTGTCTTCCACCAGGAGCACGCGCCGGCCGGCGAACTTCCGACGCAGGTCGGACTCGTTGGTGCTGGCCAGAACTGCTGTTGCACCGGGTGCGCCCCGAGGCTGGCGCAAGGCACGGCCCAGTGCTCTTTCAAGAATCGGCAAGGTGATCGGCTGGACCAAGACGGCATCGAATCCGACATCCCGGGCCAGCCGCTCCACCGTGTCGTCCTGATCCGTCGTCGTCAGAAGACACGCAGGGGTGCCTTCACCCAGCCGTTGCCGGATGCTGTTCAGGACGTCGATGCCGTCGGCTGGCCGCATGGCGCGTTCGACCAGCACCACGTCGTAGGGTCGACCCGCGGCCATCGCGGCATCGAGCTGACGCAAGCCATCGGCGCTGCCCTGCTGTGCGTCGACTTCCAAGCCGAGGGCGCCGAGACTTCGCGTCAAGTCCGCCAACGCGTCTGGCAAGTCATTCATCAGCAGCGCACGAAGCCCGTGGAAGGCCTTCGCAGGCGCCTCATCGCCTGCATCCGCCACGACACTGAGCGACGCCGTGAACCAGAACGTGCTTCCGGCTCCCAGCTCACTGGTTACCCCCGCGGCGCCGCCCATCAGTCGCGCGAAGTGCCGGGTCAGCGCCAGGCCGAGTCCGGTGCCCGCGTGCTGGCGCGTGGATGAGTTGTCCGCCTGCTCAAAGGCGTTGAACAGAGCCGGTAGCCGGTCGGCGGCGATGCCCGGGCCCGTGTCCTGCACTTCGAATCGAACCAGCACGCGCTGCCGATCGGCGAACTCCGTCAGACCACGAAGCCTGATCCAGCCGCGCTGCGTGAACTTGACGGCATTGCTGAGCAGGTTGATCAGGCATTGCGAAAGCCGGACGGCGTCGCCCCGCAATCGCAGCGGCAGTGCGTCGCAGTCGAGTGCAATCTGCAGTGACTTTTCGCGCGCCTGGTTGCTGACCATGCCGATCGAGCGTGACAGCAACTCGTGCGTGTCGAACTCGGCGTCGTCCAGCGGCATCTTGCCGGCTTCGATCTTGGACAGATCGAGGATGTTGTTGATCAGCTGCAGCAGATGCTGTGACGCGTCGTCGATCTTGCGCAGGCGAGAAAGCTGCTGCGGATCATGCGCCTCGCGCCGCATCAGATGCGACAGTCCGATGATGGCGTTCATCGGTGTGCGGATCTCGTGGCTCATGTTGGCCAGGAACGCGCTCTTGGCCTTGGTCGCCTCGTCGGCCTGCAGCGCTCGCTGCTGGAGTTGATCGTTCAGGCTTGCGAGCCGGAGCTCGGCCTGCTTCAACTCCGTCACATCCGAGACGACGACGTTGAAGCCTCTGACCCTGCCATCCGCGATGTCAGGGATGTAGCTGGCCAAGGTGTGTCCAATCGAGCCGTCGTGCTTGCGGATCGAGCGCTGGAAGTGCTGCGGCTCCCCCCGCAGAGCCGCCTCGACATGGGGCCGGTTGCGGGCGAACAGGTCTTCGCCCAGCAGGTCCTGCATGCGCATGCCGACCATCGCCTCCGGCGCCATGCCGAACCATTCCAGATAGGCGCTGTTCGAAAACCTGCAACGCAGTTCGGCATCCCAGTAGCCGATCATTCCCGGCACGGCGTCGGCCACGGCGCGGTACAGCCGCTGCTGTGCAGAGAGCGCCGCGTTGGACACTTCAAGTTCCCGGGTGCGCTGGGTGACCAGGTCCTGAAGGTGCTCTCGGTGGTGATGCAGCTCTTCCTGCAGCTTCTGGCGCTGCGTCACGTCGGTGAACGAGGTCACCACCGCCAGCAGCTCGGTCGTGCCCGGGCGGATGACGGGCTGGGCGCTCACCTCGAACCATCGTTTCTCGCCGGATGGGGTGATCGAGAAGACCGGCACGTCTTCCTGCGCAGGCCCACCCGCCAGAACGATGCCGGTGGGCGTGTCCGCGACCGACATCGGCCGCCCGTCGTGCCACAACGTCGCCCATCCTTTTGCCAGCGCCTTGTCGGAGTGCAGGGGCGGCAGCGGTGCGCCGACGATGCGGTCGGCGGCGGCATTGCACATCAGCAACCGGCCACCCGGGTCGTGCACGACGATGCCTTCGCTGAGCACCGACACCACCGCGCGATAGTGAGCCTCGCTGTCGCCCAGCGCACGTTCATCCCGCACCTGCTGGGTGATGTCGTTGAGGACAGCCATCAAGCGGTTGTCGTCAACCCGTGTCAGCGTCAGCGAGACGAACTCGGGGCTGGCGAGACGTTGACGTCCTCCGGTCACCTCGATGCGCAGGTGGTCGACGATCGAGCCCGGCACCTGCCCCCGGCTGGCCACGGCTTCTCGAAGCCCGGGTGCGACCGTGGCCAGTGCGGTGAAGAGATTCACCAACTTGCCGTCGGGAGCCAGCGGCAACAGCCAGCGCGCCGAGGCGGAGTTGATCATCTCGATGTCGCCGGCCGCTGACGCATGCACCAGCCCGACCGGAGCCGCGTAGAGGAACTGCAGCAGCTCCTGATGTTCGCTGCCGAGTTCCACCATGGTCTTGCCGATCAGCGATCGCGGCGGATCGCAACGTATTGAATGGGATGTCCCGGCGAGCTGAGCAGCCTGAGGACGACATCGGTTGGCTTCATGCGCAGGGTGAACGTGAAGTCCAGGGTCATGTCCAGTTCCCGTCCCGCTTCGACCGCATCGTCGAAGCGCTGGGCAACGAGGTAGTTGTTCATGCACTGTGCCACGACGCCGAACAGCGGCAGGCCGACGACACGGCTCCGATCGAGGCCCGAACCCCTTTGCTCAAAGGCGTTGTAGCAGCGCACGATGGCGTCGGGCTCCTTGCCGAAACCGATCACGCCAAACCCGAGTTCGTCGAGGCCCGCATCGTCCAGGTCGGCGAGTTGCCGCATCAATTGAGTCTGGGCGAAGCCGATTGCGCTGGGGGTGGACACGCTGAGCCTTTCTCGGCATTCAGGCGCCGCACCAGTTTGGGCGGGCGATTCTACTCACGCTGCCGGCCGCTCTTTGACTTCGGCAAGCGTCAGCTTGAGGGCAGTTCTCTTCGTCGCTGACGGCCAGAACAAGTGGAATCGCTCGAGCCGGTGGTCGTCCGCGATAGGCCTCAATCCTGCGTCGACGACCGTCGCCCCAGGGTTGGGGCCAGGTAGGCGCAGGACGCGGGATCCTCCGCCAGATCGATCGCCCGCCAGGGCCCTCACGCGGGCCAGCGTGACCCGGTAGGGCTGGAAGCCACCGACGTCTGATGGCGACGGTCGCTCGAGGATCGTCACGGCACACGTCGGGTCTCCTGCCTCGACCATCGCCGCCGCCTGTGCCGGTAGTGCGACGACCCGCGCCTCCACATGCGTTCGTCCCGGCGCGTCAACGCGACGAGCCGGCGAATGAGGAACAGCGCCTCTTCGACGAGGTGGTGCAGGCCTGTGTCGGCGCCGGGCACGGCATCCCGGCTCGTCCCGCAGGCGGCGTGGACCGAAGCGAGCACGTGGACCCAGCGCTCGGGCGTGTCCTCGGCGGCGGGTAGTTCGAAGCGCAGTCCGGCATCGCGGATCTTTGCTGACCACGCACCAGCCGTTGCCCCATGGCGGCCGGCTCGACCGGCGCATCGGGGGGCGGTTTCGTCCTTCAGCAAGGGCAGGTCCATCGCCGACGCGTCGACCACGGCTGGGTGCCGGTGCAGGTTGTGCTGGCTGTTACGCGCAGCGGTCAGCAGCCTGGGCCGTGGCGCCGATGAAGGTGTTCCAGCCGCCCCAGTAGGCGACGGCGTGCTGAGGGTCGTTGCGCCAGGCGAACTCGCTCTCGAGTTCGTTCAGAAGCACGATGCACGTCATGGCGTGTTTCCTTGAGTTCGAAGAGAGTATCGAATCGAATCGGATCGGATCGGCGCACAGCGGCGGGCGAGTGCGGCGCGCCGGCAGCGACGACTTCGACGGACCTCGAGAAGGGGCCTCCAGGGCTGAACAACAGGGCCACGGACACCCCGAGAAGAGCACGGAGGCGCAGCAGCTGTGGCGCTACGGAACGGCCGCCTCAGCCTTCGCCAACAAGCCCGCACGACGCGTGCGGTTCATGCACCTTCGGCGACGAAGCCTGCACGCACATGCGACAGGTCGCAGAAGGGCTTGTTCTGCGACTGGCCGCATCGACACAGGCGGGTGTCGGTGGTGCGCGCCACGGTGCGCCCGGTGCCCGTACACAGCTCCAGGTTGCCCAGCACCTGCAGAGGGCCGTTGCGCAGCGGTGTGACCTGCATTGGCCCGCCGCGCACAGGGAGGGCATCGACCTGGCGACTTTTCGGCTCACCGCTGGCCAGGAAGCCGGCCGGCCCGTGCGAGCCGTCGCACCAGGGTTTGTTGGCCGACTGCCCGCAGCGGCACAAGGTTGCCCTGAAGCCATCGGACTGGCCGGCAACGTGCAAGGCCGCATGCACCGCGTAAGGCCCGTTCTCGCGGATGCGCAACTGGTTCACCGCAGGTGGGGCTTCTTCGGCGCCGCCGTCGTGGCGCGCATAGCGGATGGCACCCGACGGGCAGTTGTGCGCCACCCCGACCAACGCCTCGGCCGAGATGGTGTCGGGGTAGATCCACTCGCCCGGGGTGTTGGCCTTGAACACACCGGGTGCATCCAGCACGCAGTGGCGCGCGTGGATGCAGCGTCGCGCTTCGAACAGCACGGTGAGGTTGCGGCCGCGCGCCACTTCCACCTGGCCTTTGGCAGGCGCCGCGGCGGGGGCGGCAGGCACGGCGGGCGCCGCCGACGCCGCTGCGGGTTCGGCATCGGCCAGTGCCCGCAGGCTTGCCTGCTGCTGCGCCAGCAGTTCGATCACGCTGGCCCAGGCCTCGGGATCTTCGCCGGCCACCGGCACCACGGGCAACTCGATCGCCCGTTGCCGCAGCTGCCCCAGACGTTCTGCGACCAGCGCGGCGGCACCTGCTGCGGGCAGCGTGGCCAGGGTGCGCAAGGGGGTGAAGCTCAGGCCGGCGTTGGGGCCGCCGGGCTGGTCGCTGGCGGGCCGCGCGGCCAGGCCCTCGCCCACAGGCACCAGGGCACGCATCAAGGCAAAACTGGCCGACAGCCAGGTGGCTTTGGCGGGCCGATCGCGCGCGCTGAAACCCTGCAACAGGCAGCGCAGGGACGTGGTGTACATCGCGTTGCCGATGTCCAGCCACCGGGAAATGCGCGGCCCGCTGATGTGCACACGGTGCTCTGCGCTGTGCACGGGCGCATTCATCACCGGGTTGGTGGCGGCCGGCCACGCGGGTTCGAAGGCCGGATCGGCGGCGCTCAGCGCGGCCAGTTCTACACCGATGCGCGTAAAGCGTGAGAAGTGCGAATCGACGTGTTCGCTTCCGGCGCCTTCGCCCTGGGTGACGATGGTGCGGATGGCCTGCAGCGCGCTGGCGAGGTCGGTGACTGCGGACACGCCGGGCAGAGGCGCCAGGCTGGCATCGACCTGCAAGGCCGGGTCGCCGACGAACAGTGCCGCTTCGCCCTGCGCGGCCGCGCAGGCCTGCAGTGACGCGGCCAGCACGTCGTAGAGCTCGCCCACGGTGTTGTAGTCGCGCGGGCCGGGGCTGAGGCGGCCCGCGGGCACGAAGCGCCGGTAGATGCCGGTCGGCCCATAACCCTGGGCGTCGGCCAGCGCCTCGCCGGCCGGCCGCTCCAGGAACTTGAAGTGTTCAATGGTGGTGGCGTTGAAGGGCGCCAGCCGGATGACGAAACCTGCCGGGTAGGGCCCGGCGTCCACCGGGAACGGCGGCCGGCCCATGTGCGGCCCCGCGCCCAGTGCGTTGGCCAGGTTGCCCACCAGCGCCAGGTGCGTCATTTCCTCGAACACCACCGACATGATCTGCTGCCGCCACGACGCCACGGCCTGCTGCTGCCCGGGTGCCCAGGCCGCGTCGGCGCGTTTGAGGCTGAAGGCCGCGTAGAGGTAGCAGCACATCAGGTGGTGCTCGATCTCGGCCGCTTCATGCAGCCAGTAGAGCAGTTGCTCGCGGCTGGGGGGCGTGGTGGCGTTCGTCATGGCTGTCACCGTGGTGGTTGGTTCGGGGCGGTGGGCCGGCCTGTCCGGCCTGTTGCGGCGCGAACCACGTGCTTGCTACCCAGGGCGCACGCGCGCGCCGTCACCTCGACGGCCGCGGCGCCATCGGAAGGGAAGCGCTCCAGCGCCAGGTCGACAAAGGCACGCACCTTGGCACTGAGGTACCGGTTGCTCGGGAACACGGCGTGCACGGGCACGGCAGGCGGGCGCCAGGCCGGCAGCACCGGCACCAGGTGGCCCGAGGCCACGCTGTCGGCCGCAATCAGCAGTGGCAGCTGGCCGATGCCCAGGCTGCGCAACAGCGCATCGCGCACGCCGAAGGCGTTGTTCATCCGCAGCCGCGCCGGGCCTTCGACCTTCAGCGCGTCGCGCTCGGTGCCACCCTCGGGCACGAGTTGCCAGCCGCGCCGGTAGTTGCCGCCGCTGAACATCACCAGGCTGTGTTCGCGCAGTTGTTCGGGCGTTGCGGGCGTGCCCTGCCGGGCCAGGTAGCGCGGGCAGGCGAAGAGCGCGTGGTCGAGGTGGCCCAGCGGGCGTGCCACCAGCCGGGATTCCTGCACCTCGCCCACGCGCACCGCCAGGTCGAAACCCTCATGCACGATGTCCAGCACGCGCGACGTGTATTCGACGTCGGCGGTGGCCATGGGGTAGGCCTCCAGATAGGCCTCGACCCAGCGGCCGACCGCGAGCATGCCGAACTCCACGCCGCAGGTCAGACGCAACAGGCCGCGCGGTTCACCCTGCGCGTTCTGCACCATGCGCGCGGTGTCATCCACCGCGCCCAGGATGCCCACGGCGCGCTCGAACACCTCGCGGCCCATCTCGGTGACCGAGAGCCGCCGCGTCGTGCGTTCCAGCAGCTTGGCGCCCAGTTCGGCCTCGAGCTGCGCCACCACGCGGCTGACGTAACTCTTCTGGGTGCCCAGCACCGCCGCGGCCTGCGTGAAGCTGCCGGCCTGCACCACTTTCACCAGGATTCGAAGTTGCTCGAGCGTCATGCAGGGGCCCTTTGATTGTTATCTTGGATGTGGACGGTGAATCCTATTTCATCCACTTTATACCCGCGAGGTCAACACCAAGAATCGCGCCAACCCCACTGCAGCGGAGCACCCGATGAGCTTGAAGGACACCAACGTCGTGCATGCCCGGCACCGCAAGCGCGTTGCCATCGTGCTGGCCAACCCGGCCATCTCCACCGCGACCGGCTGGCCGGTCGGCTTCTGGTGGAGCGAGCTGACCCACCCGTGGCATGTGTTTGTCGGGCAAGGCTACGAGGTCGAGGTCTTCAGCTACACCGGCGGCAAGGTCGAGCCCGATGGCCTGAGCGACCCCAGCGATCCGAGCGGCTACTCCGCGGGTGACCTCATCACGCAGGGATTCATCCACACCCCGAAGCTGATGGCGCTGCTCGAAGACACGAAACCGGTGTCCGCCATCGACGTGGCTGCCTTCGACGCCATCCTGGTGGCTGGCGGGCAGGCGCCGATGGTGCTGATGGAAGGCGCCACCGACCTGCACGCCAAGTTCGTGGCCTTCCATGGCGCCGGCAAGATCGCTGCCGCGCTGTGCCACGGCTCGGCCGTCCTGCGTTACGCGCGCCTGCCCGATGGCACGCCGCTGGCCAAGGGCAAGACCGTCACCGGCTTTGCCAACGTTGAAGAGGACTACGCCGACAACGCAGTGTGGACCTATGGCCTGCTGTCCCGGGACAAGCATGTGCAGCCCTGGCGCATCGAAGACGAACTCAAGGCGCTGGGCGCGAACTACGTGCAGGCCGGCCTGTGGCGCGGCTTCGCCATCCGTGACGGCAACCTCATCACGGGCCAGCAGAACTTCTCGGGTGAAGAAACCGCACGGCTCATCGTGCAGGCTCTGGGGGAATGACGTGATGCCTCGCCGCTTGAACTTTGCCGCTGTCCTGCTGGCAGGCGCCTTGCTGGCCGGCTGCGCGACGCCAGTGCCGCCCGTGCAGCCCAGACTTGTCGTGCTGGTGCACGGTGCCTGGATGGGCGCCGCGTCATGGGACCGCGTGGCTGCCGACCTGCGCGCACGCGGTCAGCCGGTCAAGGCGGTGGAACTGCCCGGCCATGGCGCTGACGCCACGCCCGTCGACAAGCTGACACTGGACGGCTACGTCGACGCCGTGCTGGCCGCGCTGCCGGCCGATGGCACCGTCGTGCTCGTGGGCCACAGCATGGCCGGCATGGTGATCTCGGCCGCCGCCGAGCGCGCGCCGCAGCGCATCGGCAAGCTGGTTTACGTGGCCGCCTACCTGCCGCAGAACGGGCAGAGCCTGTACCAGCTGTCGGCGGGCGACGCCGACAGCGCCGTCGGCAAGTACTGGACGCAGGCCGACCCGAAGGCCTATACACCGGCAACCCTTCGCGCCGAGGGCATAGCCGAGGTCTTCTGCGCCGACTGCACCGCGGAAGACCAGCGGCACCTGGTGGCCACGCACAAGGCCGAGGCTGTGCCCCCGCTGGGCACGCCAGTGGCACTCAGCAGCGCCCGGTTCGGCAGCGTGCCGCGTGTCTACGTGCACACGCTGAAAGACCGCGCGGTGTCGTACACGCTGCAGCAGCGCATGCTGGCCGCCGCCGGGGGTGCGGCGCGGGTGGTGACGCTGGACACCTCGCACCTGCCGATGCTGACGCAGCCCAGGGCCTTGGCCGACGTCATCGCCGATGTCGCCCGCTGAAGACGCCGGCACTGCGGTGACGGCGGTCGTCACGCGTCGCGTGAAGCCCGGGCGCGAGGCCGACTACGAAGCCTGGCTCGGCCGGCTGCAGGCCGAAGCACGCGGTCTGCCGGGTTACCTGGGAGTGACCACGCAACGCCCCGGCGTCGGCGGCCCGCGTGAGTACGTCAGCGCCATCCGCTTCGCGAGCTTGGCCGACCTGCGCGCCTTCGAGACCAGTGAGCTGCGCGCGCGCCACCTCGCCGAGGTGGGCGACATGGTGGAAGCCGACGCCGCGTGGCAGCACCTGACGGGGCTGGAATTCTGGTTCACGCCCCCACCCGGCACGGTGGTGCCGCAACCCTCGCGCCCACGCATGGCGCTGCTGATGATCGTGGTCGTGTTCAGCCTCGTGCTCACGATCGGCGCGGCGGTCAACGCTGCCGCCGGCCTGTTGCCCGTGCCCGTGCCGTATCCGGCGCGCCTGCTGCTGACGATCAGCATCGAGGTGCTCTTGATGACCTACTGGCTGATGCCGCTGCTGACAAGGCGACTGGCACGCTGGATCTACCCGGCCCGCGCGGTCAGCCGCTGAAGCCTCACCCGCCGTGCGCGCCGAACCCTCGCACAAGGAGACTGCCATGGAGATAGCCATCATTGGCGCCGGCCGCGTCGGCCAGGCCCTTGCGCAGGCACTTGTCACCCAGCGCTACACGGTGCGGTTTGGCGTACCCGAGCCTGCACGGCATGCCCAGCTGCCGGCGCGCTTCAAAGGCCGCGCGTCGGTGCACCCGGTGGCCGAGGCCATTGAACCGGTGGAACTGGCGATCCTGGCCACGCCGTACCCGGCCGGGCTGCAGGTCGCGCGCGACACTGCGGACTGGGCCCAACGCATCCTTGTCGACGCCACCAATCCGATCGCGCCCTCCATGGCGGGCTTGCTCGTCGGCACCACCACGTCCGGCGCCGAGCAGATCGCGGCGGCGGCGCGGCACGCCCGCGTCGTCAAGTGCTTCAACACCACGGGCTTCGAGAACCTGTCGAAACCGCAGTACCCGGCCGGCGCGCTGTTCATGCCGCTGGCGGGCGACGACGCAGCAGCGCGCCAGCGCGTGCTGGCCCTGGCCACGCTGATCGGCTTCGAGCCGGTGGACATGGGCGGGCTTGCCGCCGCCCGCTACCTGGAGCCGTGGGCGATGGTGTGGATCGAGATGGCCATGCGCCTGGGGCACGGCCGCCGCTTCGGCTTTGTCTGCCAGCGTCAGGCGCCGCCCGCTCCGTGACCGCACTGCCAGCCCTTCGCATGCTGCCGGCGGCCCGACGCTTGCTGCTGGCACGGGCGCCGCGGGTTGCGTGCGCCACAGGCGCGACGCTGAGGGCTAGCGGAGGAACCAGACGCTCTCCCTGGTGTGCACTCCGAGGCCTTTGCTGCCACACCCGGGCCATTGACAGCTTCACTTTAGACAGCGGCCAATCGCATCAGAGTTGGCGCTCGGGCCGAGCGGCTGCTCGTTGACGGACAGCGTACGCCGGGCTTGGGGAGCCGACGGACTGCAACTGCCGCCCAGCTGCCAGCCGGATCCCGTTGCCATCCCTGTCAAGTGCCGCCGGCGCATCCAGGCGTCGAGGCACCCGCCGGTTCGAAGGGGGTAGCCACGAAGGCCCCGCCCGCGCAACTCGAACGGATGTGGCTCGTCGGCCGTGGCCTTGCGTTTCGTGCAGCTCGGCCTGGCACAGGGCACGGCATGCGCCGTCTCGGTGAAGATGCAGCCCTCAGGTCAGATATGCACGCCAACAGCCCATGGGAGCGGCGTCGTCGCAACCGACGCGTCTGACACCGCGCACGATGCGGGACACCGTGACCGTGACGGCCTGCTTCGAAGACCCCTGCAGGCGGCATGTGGACGGAAGCCCGCCGTCGTCAGCATCTCGCACACGGTGAGGCCGAACAACCCACCGCCCGCACTGAAGGTCGCGGACCACGGCATCGCCTTCGCGTCGGTGCCGGGCGGCGCAGGCTCCTCGACCTGAAGTGCCTCTGCCGATGCCCCCTGGTTGTCCGTGACGCCATCGGAGCCGCCCGCTTCGCCGCGGAGCCCGTGCGGCCGCTGTTCCACAGCGCAGCGGGCAACAGGATCAGCGCCCACCATGTCTACACGGGTCAGCGGACGGGGTTGCTCGAACTGACGGATGCCGACATTGGTGACGTGGCGCTGTCGGACGACGGCCGGCGCCCCTTAGCATTGAACCGTGCCAAGGGACAGATCGTGGTCGTGGATCTGGACAACTTCGCGGTTCTGCGCCGCTATGGCTCTTCTCAGCTGTGACCCTGGAGCGGCTGGAACAACCGCGACGCGGCCATCGTCTACGCGGTCGTCAACGGCCAGCCCGTGCTGACCATGAGCAAGTCGCTTGCGGACGCAGGCATCAGCAGCCGCAACCTGGCACCTGTATTCATGGCTGAGACGGGTGAGCTGCTCGGCGAGCTGTACGTCTCGTATCCCTGGGAGCACAGCCGTCTGACCGTCGGTCGCGATGGCAGCGTGATCTGCGTGACCGTTGGCGGACCGAACAGCACTCTCTCCACCACGCGGGTCGAACTGCGCAGCAGTTCGCTGGGCAAGGTGTACGGCAAGGCCACGGCACAAACGCTTGGCGTGAACCAGGGCGGCCCCGTGGCCGGCCTTTGTCGACTACCCCAATCCCCAGAATCAGCCGAGTGGGGGCGGGGACGTCGAGGTGGATGCCCATGGCCGGGTCTTCGCGCGCATGGGCTCGTTCGATCTGCGGCTGATGGGGAACGGCAAACGGATGGACCTTTCCCAGTTGGGAGGTGAACAGCACTGACTTGCCCGCGTCACGGAGGCTCAGCCGCGTCGAGCCGCCCACGGCACCAGCATGCGGGTCGAGTGAGCGCCAGGAACCTGGCGCCGGGTGCGACAGGCTGCGGGCGCCTCAGCGCCTGGTCAGTGTGGTCGTCAGCGTGGCCGTGTTGTTGGTGGTCAGCGACTCGGGCGTCGCCGTCGCTGCCGTGGCCGTGGTGGTGAAGCTGCGCCCGGCAAGGGGACGCAGGACCTGGGTCACTCTCACGCTGGCCCCGGCTGCGATGGTGCCCAGCGTGCAGTGCATCGGCTGCGTCGGGGTGCAGTTGCCCTGCGTGCTGCTCGCCGACACTAGCATCACGGCGCCGCTCTGCGCCTGCTCCAGCGTCACATCCGCGGCCGGGGCATTGCCCCCGTTGCGCACCAGCGTGGTCAACGTGACATAGACCCCTGCCCGCCCGGCCAGCAGGCTCTGGCTCAGCGCGGGCACCAGGTCGGGCAGTTGCACCGGGGGCGGTGACCCGCCCTGGTCGATGCGTGCGGTCTGGCCGCCGACCAGGTAGACCGCATTCGATCCCGCGCCGAAGGCCAGCGCCACGCCGCTGCCGAAAGGCACCTGCAGGGCCCAGCCGGTGCCGCCGTCGGCATTGACGCGGGTGACCACCATCTGGCCCAAGGTGCCCCCCGCGAGGTAGGCATTGCCGGCCGCGTCCAGACGCATCTGCCCAGGGCTCAGCAGGTTGATCAGCGGGCCGTCGGCGTCGCGCTGGGCCCACAGCTGCGTGCCGTCGGCCGCATACCGCGCGAAGGCCGCACCGAAGGCCGGCACGCTGGGTGGGCCGCCCACCACCACGCCGCCACCGGGTGCGGCTTCGACACGGATCATGCCGATCGCATCGTGGCGCAGCCACGAGCCACCGAAGTCCGCGCTCAGCCGCTGCAGGCGGCCCTGGTTGAGCGCCGGGTCGATCGAGGCGATGTAGAGGTTGCCCTGTGCGTCTGCAGCCGCGTCCACCGCCGACAGTGCCGGCACCTGCGTGCTCAGCGTCAGCGTGTTGCCATTCAGGTCGATGCGGGCTGCGCCACCGAGCTGGCCGGTGATCGACCTTGCGGCGACCACCAGCTTGCCATCCAGGCCCCACTTGAAGCTGGACGGGCTGCCGATGCCCGCGGCGTCGAACCACAACAAGGATGCCAGGCCATCGGGCGTGACCTTGTGGATGCGCATGCGCAGGCCGGCCGGCGTCGGCCCGAGGCCCAGCACATAGGCGTTGTCCTGGGCGTCGCGAAGCACCTTGAAGCTGGAGCCGCCATCGAAGTCGCTGCCCAGCACCACGCGCCAGCGCAGCACGCCGCTGGCGGTGAAGCGCATCAGCAGCGCGTTGGCGTTGACCGGGTTGCTGAAGCCCGAGCGGCTGGTGCCGCTGACGTAGGCGCCGCCACCGCCGTCGATGTCCACCCAGCTGGGCAGTTCATGGCGGGTGGCATCGGTGTTGTCGTGCTTGACGGCGTAGAGGCGAACGCCGTTGGGTGCGGTCTTCGTGAGCGTGATGTCACCGGCCGGGTTGGCGTCGCCGTCGACGGTGTAGACGTTCTCGGCGGCGTCGGCGGCGATCGCCACGCCACGCGGCTCGACGCTCCAGGTCAAGGTCTGCGCGCCGACGCCGGCGCTGGCCAGCGCCAGCAGGGTGGGGTAGAGAAGTCGTTTCATGGTGTCGATGGAGAGTTTTGAACGCGCATATGCAGAGCGACGATGGTGGCCCCGGATACGCAGGCTTGAGGCAATGTGGACTCGCCGAAGTCGCCCGGCATTGCGCGATGTCAATCGGCGAAGACTCGCCGCCGCGCGACCCTGCCCGTCTGAAGTCGAGGCCCGAAGTGCCGGACTACCATGCGGGCCCCCATGACGACCCACGGAAACCCGGAAGACGATGCGGCGCTGGTCGAGCGTTGCCGCGGCGGTGATGCCAGCGCCTGGGCCGTGCTCGTGCGGCGCTACCAGCGCCTGGTGTACGCGGTGGTGATGCGCGCCGGCTTCGACGAACACGGTGCGGCCGATGTGTTCCAGACCGTGTTCTCGCGGCTCGTGCAGCACCTGCCCACGCTGAGCCAGCCCGAGCGCCTGCAGGCCTGGATCGTCACCACCGCCAAGCGCGAAGCCCTGCGCTCGCGCGAGATCCGCCAGCGCACGGTGTCGATGACACGCGACGAGGACGACGACACGCCCGGGCTCGAAGACACCGTCGCCGACGACGCGCCGCTGGCCGAGCAGGCGCTGTCCGAGCTGCAGCAGTTGCACCGCCTGCGCCAGGGCATGGACCGCCTGGACGAACGCTGCCGCGAGCTGCTGCTGCTGGTGTTCCGCGACGAGGACGACAAGCTGTCCTACGACGAAGTGGCCCGGCGCATGAACATGCCCACCGGCAGCCTGGGGCCGACCCGGGCGCGCTGCCTGGACAAGCTGCGCCGGCTGGTGGAAGCGGTGTGACAAGATGCACGTATCTGGCACCGGCCCGGCCGCTCTGTGTTTGCATCCACCGCGCCGCCAACGATGAAACCTCTTGCCCCGCTCACCGATGACGAGTTCACCCGGCTCGTGGGCCGCGCGGTTCGCGAACTGCCCGACGCCCCGCCGGCGCTGGTGCAGGCGGCCATCGGGCTGTGGCCGGAGGCAGGGCCCGCTGCGGTGCTGTCCTCGCTGATGCAGGCGGTGGTGGCCCAGGTGCAGGCCGTGCTCACCTTCGACAGCTGGGCGCTGCCCACGGCGGCGGCGGGCATGCGTTCGCTGCGTTCGCCCACGCGGCACCTGCTGTTCAGTGCCCAGGGGCGCGACATCGACCTTCGCCTCTCGCCCGATGCGGGCCTGTACACGCTGGCCGGGCAGATCCTGGGCCCGGACGAACGCGGCAGCGTGCAGCTGCACGCCGCCGAACCTGGCGCTACGCCGCTGACGGCCGAACTGGACGGACTGGGTGAGTTCCGCATCGTCGGCATCCACCGCGGCCGCTACGTCGTGACACTTCTGCTGGGCGGCGAGCGCATCGTGCTGCCGCCGGTCGAGGTGGGCGAGCCCACGGCTTGACCGAAACGCCGGCCACTGCGGCCGCGCTCGCGAGCCGCCCGGGCCGCCGACCTGCTGCGGGCGTTCATTGAACAGGGCCTGCCAGAGGCGCCTATGGCCTGGTGACGGTGGGCGCCAGCGACAGCCGGCAGCGCCTGGCCGGCTTCAGCAACAGCGGCTCGTGGGTCGACATCGCGGCGCCAGGGCAGCGCATCACGAGTGCCATGCCCGGCGGCGGCGTGGCCACCTGGAGCGGCCTCTCGATGGCCGCGCCGCTGTGGCACTTCCGCTGCAACTGCGTTCAGGCGCTGTGCCGCAGGCGGCGCGAGCGCAGCCCCACCAGGACGGCGGCGGCAGCGAACAGCTGCCAGGCTGCCGGCTCAGGAACCGGCGCCGTGTTCAGGCCCGCGAAGTCGAAGACCAGGCCGGAGTCGTAGGCCTCGTCGCCCCAGTTCACCACACCCACTTCCAGCCGGTAGTCGCCCGCGGCCGCAAAGCTGTGGCGCGACTGCAGCCAGCCCGTGTAGCCGCAGCCCGCCGCGTTGTCGCGCCAGCAGGTGCCGTTGGATGAACCCAGCAGTGACCAGGCCACGGGGTCGTCGACGGTCTTGGAGGTGAACTCGAAGCTGTCGTAGTTGACGATGACCTCGCGCGGGTCGAACTCGCTGCGCCGCAGCACGTCGCCGGGCACGATGTTGCCGGTGGCCGAGTTGGAGCTGCGCGCCGTGAAGAGCCAGGCCACGAGCTGTCCATCGGCCGCGCCCACGAGGCGCGCCCACGCGTAGTCGTCGAAGCCCTTGCCGTCGGTGGAGATGTAGTTGAAGTGCACGTCGATCAGGTCGCCCGCGTCGGCGTGGAAGGCCCCCGAGCTGGTGACGGACCCGTTGGTCTCGAAGCCGCGGCTGTTGCTGTCCAGCGCGAGCGGCGAAGCGCCGTAGGCGCTGGAGCCTGAGGTGGTGACGTAGCCATGGAGCGGGTTGGCCAGTGGTGACGGGGTGATGTCGCCTTCGGCCGGTGTTGCGCCGCAGTGGCCGACGCAGGTCCAACTCGACAGGTCGCCCGGTGGCGCAACACCGGCGGCGTGTGTGCTGCCCAGAGCCAGTGTCAGGGCGGCGGTGCAGGCGGCGTGGAGGAACGGGGTGTGGGTGGTTCGGGTCATGGTGCAGGGCCTTCGGGTGCTGCGGCGTGTCTGCCGCGGTATCACAGAGGCGCGGCGTGCGGCGCTGATACCTGCAGGCGGCGGATCAGCGGCAGCAGGTCCTGCTGCCAGGCCTGCCGCGTGAGCGGGCCCACATGCCGGTGCTGCACCAGGCCTTGCCGGTCGATCAGGAAGGACACCGGCACACCCTGCACGCCGTAGTCGGCGCCGGTGCGGCCGTCGCGGTCGAGCGCCGTGGCCAGGTAGGGGTCGCCCAGGCGACGCAGCCATTCCTGCGCGTCGCGTGGGTCGTCCTTGTAGTTCAGGCCCAGCATCGGCAGGCCGTGTTCGCGGGCCAGTGCCACCAGCAGCGGGTGTTCGTCGCGGCAGGGCGCGCACCACGAGGCCCAGACGTTCAGCACCCAGACCTGGCCGCGCAAACGGGCCGGTGACAGCGTGGCTGTAGCGTCATCCAGCCGGGGCAGGCTGAACACCGGCGCCGGCTGTCCGACGGCGGGTGAGGGCGCTGCGGGCGCCTGGGCCTGCAGCGCCGAGAGCCCCACCAGGCCCGCCAGCAGCAGGCCAGCCAGTGGCACCGCTACTTGGTGTGGCAGGTCAGGCACACCGCACTCGCGGCATTGGCCACGCGCAGGAAGGTGGGGTTGAACACGCTGCCCGGGCCGGCCGAGGGGACGCCGTGCGGGTCGTGGCAGGACGCGCATTCCACCTCGTAGCCTTCGCCGCTGTTGTAGAGGCGGATCTCGGCGGCGTCGGCGCGCGCGTTGCCGTTGTTGTCGAAGTAGGCCAGCCGTGCCTCGCGGCGCGTGGGCTCCTTGAAGTCGGTGCCGGCACCGGCGGGCGGGAACAGGATGCCCACCGGGTGGTCGTTGCGCAGGTCGGTGCCGATGGCGAAGACGGTGAAATCGGTGGCGCCCGCGCCCACCACGCCGGCCCCTGCCGCGTGGCAGGCCAGGCATTCGCCCGGTGCCAGCCGCGCGTGCGTGGTGGCATCGGGGCCGCGCCGGTTGTCCCAGGCGTTGTTCAGGAAGTCGGTGTTCTCCACCGTTTCCTGCGCCGCGTTGTAGCGGCCGGCGCCGGGCATGTTGATGATGGAGTCCACCGCCGTGGTGCCGTCGTGGCAGGACAGGCAGGTCAGCGAGTTGATGCCGGGCTGCGTGACCGGCTGCGTCAGGCTGGCGGTGTTGAGCAGGTCGTAGGTCTGGTAGGTGTTGCTCTTCATCGTGCGGTTCCACAGCGGCGCCGTCACCGTGCGGTTGGCGCCGTGCGGGGTGTGGCAGTAGACGCACACCTCCTCGTAGTCGTTGCGGTAGGGGTCCATCAGCACGCCGGCCGGGCCGCCGCCGGACACCTGGCGCTGCGTCAGGTTGTGGCGCGTGTTGCCGATGGAGCCGCGGTTGCTGAACTTGGTGGGCAGGTCGGTGTCGGCCAGGGCCGGCAGCACGGCCAGCGCCAGCAGCCAGAGGCAGAGGGCTCTCGGGCCCGCGAGCAAGTTCATCCGCACCTCCTGCCGGCCGGCGGCCGTGATGCGGCCTGGCCTGCAAGAGGCGTACCGCGCCGCGGCCGGGCTCGTGCGCAGGCCGGCGGCTGTTCTGCTTCCCGGAACTGAGTGGCTTTTCCCGGAAGCGGGACGCCGGCCCGGGCCTTCAGGCCGGCGCCGCCTGCAGCCGGCGGCCTTCGTCGTCGGACAACTGACGCAGCACCTCCACCTTGTGCAAGAACTGGTCGACGACGAAGAGGCGCCCGGTCTCGTCGCAGGCCAGGCGCGCCGGCAGCAGGTAGCGGCCGGGTGCGTCGGCCGTGGCGCGCGCACCCAGGGCCAGCAGCAGCTGGCCGTCGGGCTGGAACACCTGCACGTTGCACAGCAGCGCGTCGCCCACGTAGAGCAGGCCGTCGCGGCCGACGGCCAGGCCGCGCGGCCGCGCCAGCTGGCCCAGGCCGTTGCCGGCCGAGCCGAACTGGCGCAGGAAGCGGCCTTCGGCGTCGAAGGCCTGCAGGCGGAAGTTGCCGGCGTCCAGCACCCACAGCGTGCCGTCGGGCGCCACCGCGGCATCCACCGGCAGGTTGAAGCGCCCGGGCTCGCTGCCGCGCAGGCCCAGGGTCTGCACGTGGCGGCCGGCGGCGTCGTAGATCCACACGCCGTGCTGTTCGCTGTCCACGCCGCCGGTGTCGACCACGCAGATGCGTTCGCCCGAAGGGTGCACGGCCACCGCGGTAGGGCGCACCCAGTGCGCGGCGCCGTCGATGTCGCGCTGGTACAGGCCCCAGCCGTCGTAGATGACGAGGCGGCGCGCCGTGGTGTCGACCACGTAGACCAGGCCCTGCGCGTCGAGCGCGATGCCCGAGGGCTTCTTCAGGAGGCCTTCGCGGCGCAGCCCGAAGCTGAAGGTGCGGCGGCGCGGCACGTCGAAGACGAAGACGCGCCGGCCTTCGGTGTCGGTGACGTAGATGCGGCCGCGCGCGGCGGCCACGGCCAGCGGCTTGCCGAAGCTGGCCTTGGCGTCGTCGTCGCCGGACAGGATGCGGCGCAGGCGGTCGGGGTCCTGCTCGTCGCGCAGGCTGGCGGCATTGCGCAGCGTGGCCTCGTAGGCGTAGCGCGGCTGTTCGGGTGGGGCTGGCCACAGCGGGCGGCGCTGCAGCGCGGTGGCCGCGGGCGGCGCGGCGCAGCCGGCCAGCCCCGCGGCCGCGAGCCACAGGGCGCACTCGCGGCGCCGCAGCATGCTCTTCAGCGCGCCGCCAGCTGCGGCGGTGGCGCGGCGAAGAAGGCGCGCGTGACGTAGGCCGCCACGGCGTCGACCTCGGCGGGCTTGAGCACCTGCTGCCAGGCCGGCATCGACGTGCCCGGCAGGCCTTCGCGGATGCGCTGCTTCAGCAGTGCCGGCGGCATGCTTTGCGCGGTGTACTGCGTGAGGTCGCGCGCCTTGGGTTCCATGAACTGGCCGATCCAGTTCTTGCCCGTGCCGTCGCCGCCGTGGCAGAAGCTGCAGTTGGCCTGGAACAGAGCCTGGCCGCGCTGCTGCTGCGGCGTGAGGCCTTCGATCTTCGGCACCACCTCGTGCTTGGCGTAGACGCTGGCGCTGCTCACCGCGTCCACCGGCGGTGTGTTGGGCTGGCCGGGCTCGAAGCCGAAGCGCGGGTAGGACAGGGGCCGTGCGCTCCAGGCCGGGCCTTCGTCGTCGACGCGTGCACGGTCGTGGCAGCTGATGCAGGCACTGAGGAAGAGCTCACGCCCTGTACGCTGTTCGGGCGTCAGCTGCTCGACGGGCGCGTCCAGTGCGATCTGCCCGCGCGCGAAGGGGAAGGCGATGGCCATCCTCTCGTGCCCCGGCCAACCGTTGGCGGCCGTGTGGTAAGCCGTGTTGGGTGCCTTGTCCCTGACGAACTCGCGCTCGACGAAGGCGGCCACGGCGCGCAGGTCTTCGTCGCCCAGGATGCCTGCGAAGGACTTCATCGCCGTGCCCGGCCGGCCGTGGCGCAGCGCCTGTTCGATCTGCTCGGGGTCCAGTCCGCCGGCGGTGAAGTCACGCGGCTTGGGGCTCAGGTAGCTGGCGGCCAGCGTGCGCGCATCGCCCGAATAGCCGTGGCAGAAGTAGCAACGGTAGTTGTAGACCGCGCGGCCGCGCTCGTGCTGCGCGTCGCTGCCTGACGTGCCGGCCAGGCTGAACGTGTCATAGCCCACGAGCAGGCACAGCGCCACAGCGGCCAGGCCGGTGAGCAGGCTGCGCCACATCGAAGGCCGTCCTCTCAGCGCCGCGCCGTGGTGGCCGCCACCTTGCCGAGCACGAAGGACTGGAACACGTACTCGGACACGTCGGCCAGCTGCTGTGGCGTGGCCACCTTGTTCCAGGCCGGCATCTCGGTGCCGACGCGGCCTTCGCTCACCGCCGCGTAGAGCGCGATGCGGTTGAAGCGCGCTCGCGAAGTCTCGTCGATGAAGTTGCGCGGCTTGGGGTTGATGAAGTAGGCGCGCGGCCCCGCGCCGTCGCCGCGCGCGCCATGGCAGGTGGCGCAGTTGGCCTGATAAAAAACACCCCCGCGTTGCGGGTCTCCTTTCAAGCCGTTGGGGAGACCGGCCGTCATGTCAGCCCGCACGGGGGTGGAAACGGCATCGGCCTCGCGCCCGCCATGGGCCCGGGTGCCGGATATCGAAGGGGTGGCCGCCATCGGCTGCCCGGCCACGAAACGCTGCTGGATGTAGTCGGCCAGGCGCGTGATGTCGGTTTCGGACAGCTGCGTCTTCCACGACACCATGGCCGTGCCCGGCCGCCCGTGCGTGATGGCCGCGACGATGCGCTCGCGGCTCAGCTCGCGCTTCGCATCGGCCGAGGTGAAGTCGCGCGGCATGGTGTTGAGCGAGCCCGCCGCGCGGCTTTTGCCGTCGCCCTTGTCGCCATGGCAGACCGAGCAGTAGTTGTGGTACAGCGCCGCGGCGTCGCCGCCGGTGTGCGGGCCCGCCCAGGGCGTGCACGCCCAGCAGGCCAGCAGCAGCAGCGCGGCGGCTCGTTTCCATGCGGCGGGTTTCATCGACGGGTCTTTCGGGGTGTCGTGGGGCCAGCACCCACAGCTGCAACTTCCTTGCCACGCGCTGCGCCACTGGCACAGCGATTGCAGCCGCCGCAGCCGGTACCCCTAGCCTTCCAACCATCCACCCAGGAGTTCGAGTCCATGTCCTTGTCAATAACGAGAGCCGCCGTTCTCACTTTCGGCATGGCGGCCGCATCGCTATCGGCCCACGCCGCCGATGGCAAGACGGTCTACGAAAAGACCTGTTCGGTGTGCCACGCCGCGGGCGTGGCCAATGCGCCCAAGCTCGGCGACAAGGCCGCCTGGGCGCCGCGTGCCGCCACCGGCAAGGACGCGCTGCTGGGCTCGGTGATCAAGGGCAAGGGCGCGATGCCGCCCAAGGCCGGCAATGGCGAGTTGAAGGACGACGAGATCAAGGCCGCCATCGACTTCATGCTGGCCGCCGCGAAATGACGTGAAGCCGCGCGTGCGACGCCTCGGGTGCCTGGTGGCGCTGGCCCTGGCCGGCTGCGCCGGTGCACCGCTGCCGCCGGCCGAGCCGGCGCGCGAGCTGGTATTCCCGCCGGCGCCGGACGAGCCGCGCTTCGTGTTCGAGCGCAGCATCCGTTCCAGCGCCGACATCATTCCCGACGAGAAGACGAGCGAGCTGCGCCGCCTGGTGACGGGCGAAGACCCGCGCGGCGAGCCGCTCGCCAAGCCCTATGCGGTGGCGGCCTGGCGCGGCCGCATCTATGTGAGCGACACGGTGTCGCGCTTCGTGCGCCTGTTCGACGTACCGGCCGGGCTGCAGCACCGCATCGGCGACGAAGAAGGCCCGGGCCAGCTGATCAAGCCCATTGGCCTGGACATCGACAACAGCGGCAATCTCTACGTGGCCGACATCGGCGCCAAGGCCATCGTGGTCTACGGCCCGGATCGCAAGTACCAGCGCCGCATCGGCGGCGACAAGTGGTTCTCGCGCCTCTCCAGCGTGACGGTCGACCCCACCGGCCAGCGCGTCTACGCGGTCGACCTGGGCGGCGTGTCGTCCGAGCAGCACCAGGTGCGCGTGTTCAATGCCGCCACCGGCGAGCACCTGATGGACATCGGCCGGCGCGGCAACGGCCCCGGCGAGTTCAACCTGCCGCGCGACCTGGCCATCGGCCTGGACGGGCGCCTGTACGTCGTGGACGGCGGCAACTTCCGCGTGGTGATGTTCGACCGCGAAGGCAAGTACCTCAAGAGCTTCGGCAGCGTGGGCAAGCAGTACGGCCAGTTCGCGCGGCCCAAGGAAGTGGCGGTGGACCGCGAGGGCAACGTCTACGTGGTCGACGCCGCCTTCGGCAACTTCCAGATCTTCAACCCCGACGGCGATCTGCTGCTCTTCGTGGGCGACCGCAGCGAGCGCGACGGCCCGGCCAAGTACATGCTGCCCTCGGGCATCGCGGTGGACGAGGACGGCCGCATCTACGTCGTCGACCAGTGGTTCCGCAAGATCGACGTCTACCGCCCCGCCGCGCTGAAGGCCGGCAGCGGCTTCCTGGCCCAGCGCCGCGCGCCCGCGCCCTGAGCGCAGCGCTTCCCGTTCCCGGGAATCGGCCCCTGCGGTTTCCTGCTTGCGGGACTTGAGGCCCCCGCTCCACCCCGGTGGGCAGGTCCGTGGCGAATGGCACGCTTTCTGCAGAACCGTGAGCGTCAAGCGGGGCATTGGGGAGTGCACGGCCTGACGACTGTTCAACCAACCTCGAGAGGGCGACATGACATTGACATGGCCAGTGCGCCGCACGAAGTGGGGGGCAGCGTCCGCGTTGGCGGCACTGCTCCTCTTCTTCGGCGGCTCGGCGTCGGCACAGGTACCCACCACGGGCATCGCAGCCACCAAACACAACCTCGGTTCCGGGCCCGGCCTGGCAGGGCGCAACCAGGTCTCGGACACCGCCGAGATCTGCGTGTTCTGCCACACCCCGCACGGCGCCGACACCGCGGCCCCCGCGCCGCTGTGGAACAAGCGCCTGGGTGCGGCCGGCGTGCCGGCTGGCGGCGGCACCTACACCACCTACGACACGCTGCAGACGCCGTCGCTGGACGGTGCCATCGCGCCGGTGGGTTCCATCTCGATGGCCTGCCTCTCGTGCCACGACGGCACGCAGGCGATGGACAACATCATCAACGCCCCGGGCTCGGGCGGCTACGACACCACCGGCGGTGGCAACGACGGCCGTACCTACACCTGGACGGGCGCCACCGTGAACGCGGCCGGCCGGCTGTCCAGCGGCGTGGCCCTGCTGGGCACCGACCTGAGCAACGACCACCCGATCGGCATCCAGTACTGCGGCGGCGGCCTGTCGGGCGCCGGCACCACGGTGTCGGGCACCTGCAAGGACGGCGACTTCAAGGCGCCGCAGACGCAGGTGATCAACGGCAACCAGATCTTCTGGGTGGACACCGGTGGCACCGGCAAGCAGCGCACCGACCTGCCGCTGTACCAGCGCAGCAGCGGCGGCCTGGGCCCCCTGGTGGAATGCGCCAGCTGCCACGACCCGCACGTCAGCACCGGCCAGGCCGGTCCCGCCGGCACCGGCCAGGTGTCGGGCGAGACCTTCCTGCGCGTGAGCAACGCGTCCAGCGCGGTCTGCACGTCCTGCCACGTGAAGTGAACTGACCGATGAACGTCCGCACCCGCTCGATCAACGCCTGGCTGGCCCTCTGGCTGGCGGGGGCAGGTGCCGGCGCGCTGGCCCAGGTGGCACCGGCCGCTTCCGCACCCGCGGTGGCGGCCACCACCCGGGCCGCCATGCCCTTTGCCACCGTCGGCGACACCGTGATCAGCGGCGCCGACTTCCAGCGCGCGCTGGCCGTGGCCATGCGCAAGAAGTACTACCACGCCAAGCCGCCCGAGGAAGAGGCGGCGCGCTTCCAGCGCGAAGTGGGCGAAGACGTGGTCAACCGCGTGCTGCTGCTGGCCGAGGCCAAGCGCCGCGGCGTGCAGCCCGACCGCGAGAAGATCAAGGCCACGGTGGCCGGCTACGACGCGCAGTACGGCAAGAGCGCGAACTGGCAGGCCAACCGCGACAAGATGCTGGCGGCCGTGGTGCCGCAGCTCGAGAACGAAAGCCTGATGGAGCGCTTCGAGCGCATCGTCAAGCAGGTGGGCGAGCCCACGCCCGCGCAGGCGCGGGCCTACTACGACGCGCACAAGGAGCTGTTCGTCGAACCCGAGCAGGTCAAGCTCTCGGTCATCGTGCTCAAGGTCGACCCCCGCTCGCCGCAGGCGGCCTGGAACAGCGCCAAGGATGAGGCCCATCGCATCCACAAGAAGATCGCCGGCGGCGGCGACTTCGCCGAACTGGCCAAGCTGCACTCCGACGACCGCACGGCGGCCAAGGGCGGGGCGATGGAGTACACGCACCGCGGCATGCTGCCCGAGCCGGTGCAGGCCGCCGTCGACAAGCTGGCGCCCGGCACGCTGGCCGAACCCACCCAGCTGCTCGAAGGCTGGGCCGTGTTGCGGCTGGACGCGCGCAAGGCGCCGGTGCAGCGCGCCTACGAGCAGGTGACGCAGCGCGCCGCCGAGCTGTGGCAGCGCGAGCAGGCCGAACAGCGCTGGAAGCAGCTCATCGCCGAGCTGCGGCGCGGCACCCCGGTCCGCATCGACGAGAGCCACTATGCGCCGCTGCGCGGCCCGAGCGAGAAGCCGCGCGCCGGCTGAGCGCCGCGCCGCGTGGATGCGCCGGCGCGGGGTACGACGCATGCGACCCCAGCCGATGACGCGCGCAGCCCGCCGCCGCCACTTCCGCTACGCCCTGGCGCCGCTGTCGCTGGCGCTGCTGTCGCAGGCCGCTGCCGCGCCTTTCGTGCCCGGCACCACCGAGGCCGACCCACCCACCGGCGAGCTGGGCGGGGCGCCCGAGCGTGCGCGCGAGCCGCTGCGCGGCCCCGGCATCCAGTGGGTGCTGGCGCCCTGGCGCAGCAGCGGCACGCTGGCCGTGGACGCGCGCGCGCTGCGCCTGGAAGACGGCCGCAGTTCGCGCCAGCAGCTGCTGCTGGGCGACGTGGACCTGGCCAGCTACATCTGGCAGCCCTGGTTCGTGCAGCTGCGCTTCGGCGCCGGCTTCGTGGCCTCGCGCGCCAGCGGCGACGCGCAGGGCCCGGGCAACGACAGCGGCACGGTCAGCGGCCGCGCCGCGATCCTGGTGTTCCCGGCCAGCCGCTTTCCCTTCGAGCTGCGCGCCGACGTGAGCGACAGCCGCAGCGGCGGCCTCACGCTGGGTGGCGACTACCGTTCGCAGCGCATCTCGGCCTCGCAGCGCTACCGGCCCGAGCAGGGCAACGCCAACTACCAGCTGCAGCTGGAGCAGAGCCAGCTCGACGATGGCCTGTCGCAGGACACGCTGACCGTGCTCAACGCCACCGCCTTGCACCAGCGCGGCCCGCACCAGGTGGACGTGGCGCTGAGCCATTCCGACAACCACCGCAGCGACACCGAGGAGCACACGCGCCTGAGTTCGCTGTCGGCGCGCCACGGCTGGCAGCCGTCGGCCGTGATGCACGTCGAGACCCTGGCCACCTGGAACGAACTGCGCCTGCGCGGTAACGCGCTGGACACCGGCAGCGACGTGCGCCAGCTGTCCACCTTCGCCAGCTGGCGCCTGCCGCGCAAGCTGGCCGGCTCGCACAGCGCGCCGCTGGTGGCCGGCAGCCTGCGCTGGGTGGACGCGCGCACGCTGGGCGATGCCACCAGCCGCGTGCAGGCCGTCAACGGCACGCTGGGCGTCAGCCAGGAGCTGACGCAGGCCTGGCGGATGTCGCTGTCGGGCAATGCCAACCACCTGAGCAGCAGCACCGGGGGCGGGGGCAACAGCGCCGGCGTGCAGGCGGCGGTGAACTGGTCGCCCCCGGCCTCGCGCTGGGGTGCCTGGCGCTACACGCCGGGCGTGGGCTTCAACGGCAGCGTCAACCGCGACAGCACGGGTGCGAACCGCAAGCTGGCCGGCGCGCAGGCCTCGCACGGCGTGTCGCGCGACATCACCTTCGGCGAGGGCCGCCTCGTCGGCTTGACCTTCACGCAGAGCGGCGCAGTGCTGCGCGAATCGGGTGTCGAGACGCTGTCGCGCGCCGTGGCCCATGGCGCCTCGGTCTCGTGGCAGAGCGTGGACGCCACCGGCAGCCAGAGCTTCGGCGGGCTGTCGGCCAGTGACTCGCGCAACTACGGTGTGTCACGCGGGCACTTCCAGCTCGTCAACCTGCAGCTGAGCCAGCGCACGCAGATCACGCGCTTTTCCAGCTGGGCCGCCAACGTCACGGTGCAGGCCTCGCGCAACCAGGCCAGCGAGGTGGACGTCTTCAGCGGCGAGCGGCGCGACATCGGCGACGGCTGGCAGCGCTATACCAACGGCACGCTGAGCTACGAGAACCAGCGCGCCTTCGGCGTGCCGCGGCTGCGCGGCACCCTGCTGCTGGCCGTCAACAGCCAGCCACTGGAGCGGCGCGCCCTGGGCGACATCGACGCGCCGCGCGAACGCATCACCGCTTCGGTGGAGGCGCGGCTGGACCACAGCATCGGCAAGCTCGAGTCGCGCCTGTCGGCGCGTGTCGCGCGGGTCGAGGGCCGCGACGTGGCCGCGCTGCAGGCGCGCGCGCAGCGCCGCTTCTGACTATGCAAAACGCACGGAGAGTGTCGTGAAACTGTCCTCGTTCCTGGTGCTGGCCTGCACCCTGCTGTTCGCGGCGCCGGCGCCGGCCGAGTACGGCGACGTCGTCATCAACAACTTCAGCGACGCCGCCGGCATGCGCCCGGTGGTGTTCCCGCACTGGTTCCACCGCGTGCGCTTCCGCTGCAAGGTGTGCCATGCCGACCTGGGCTTCGAGTTCAAGGCCGGCGGCAACCAGATCAACATGCTGAAGATCATCGACGGCCAGTTCTGCGGCGCCTGCCACAACGGCGAGCTGGCCTGGAGCGTGGAGAACTGCAACCTCTGCCACAGCGCCAAGCCCGGCACCACGACGCTGGTGCACGAGAGCACGCTGCAGAAGCTGCTGCCGCCGGTGCATGCGGCCTCGGCAGCCTCGGCCGCTGCGCCCGCGCGGGCCACGGCGCAGAAGTGAAGGGCGATTGACATGAAACGCTGCCTGCTCGCCCTGGCTTTGTGCGCGTCGGCCATGGCGGCCTGGGCCCAGGCCCCCAGCGTCGGCAAGAGCACCTACGAAGGCGCGTGTGCGCCCTGCCATGGCGTTGGCGTGCTGGGCGCGCCGAAGTTCGGCGACGCCGCGGCCTGGAAGGCGCGCGCGAAGAACGGCATCGACGGCTTGCTGAAGAGCGCCATCGCCGGCACCGCCAAGGGCATGCCGCCGCGCGGCGGCCGCACCGACCTCACCGAGGCGCAGCTGCGCGCCGCCATCGAGCACATGATGAACGGCGGTGCCGCGCCGGCGCCTGCGCCGGCCAAGGTGGCTGCCGCGGCGCCAGCCGCACCACAGGCGGCCGCCGCGCCGCGCCCGGCCGCCAGCGCGGCGGCGGCCACCGCCGAGGCCCGGGCCGAGGTCAACGCCTTCAACCGCCTGCTCAAGCCCAGCGGCGGCTTCAACCGGCCCGCCGCCGAGTCCGGCATCCACGACCCCGCCAACGACATGACGCTGCAGCTGCAGCCGCCCACCGTGGCCTTCGCCGCGCTGCCCAAGAGCCCGGCCGGCAACCACGTCGACTGGGTCAAGTCGCTGGCCAACAAGGCCATCGAGCCGCGCTGGGACCGCAACGACCCCGCAGCCAACGCCATCGTGATGGACCTCAACATCGTGCGCGAGGTCAAGGGCTCGATGCCCGACGTCGTCTACCCGCACAAGCAGCACACCGAGTGGCTGGACTGCAGCAACTGCCACCC
>CAYREA010000035.1:0-31320 GCA_964423075.1 uncultured Rubrivivax sp.
GGCAGAAGTCGATGTCGAAGTCGGGCATCGACACACGTTCGGGGTTCAGGAAGCGTTCGAACAGCAGTTGGTACTGCAGCGGGTCGAGGTCGGTGATGAAGAGCGCATAGGCCACGAGCGAACCCGCGCCCGAGCCGCGGCCCGGGCCCACCGGGCAGCCGTTTTCCTTGGCCCAGACGATGAAGTCCGAGACGATGAGGAAGTAGCCCGGGAAGCCCATGCCGACGATGGTGTTCAGCTCGAATTCGAGCCGCTGCACGTAGCGCGGGCGCTCCTGGTCGCGCTGGGCCGGGTCGGGATAGCGCGCGGCCAGGCGCTTTTCCAGCCCCTCGGCCGAGGCCTGGCGAAAGTAGGCTTCGATCGGGATGCCGCCGGGCGTGGGAAAGTCGGGCAGCTGCGGCTTGCCCAGCACCAGCTTCAGCGCGCAGCGGCGCGCGATCTCGCCGCTGTTGGTGATGGCCGAAGGCAGGTCGGCGAACAGGGCCTGCATCTCGGCCCGGGTCTTGAAGTACTGGTCGCGCGTGAAGCGCTTGACGCGCCGCGGGTTGGCCAGCGTCTCGCCTTCGGCAATGCAGACACGCGCCTCGTGGGCGTCGAAATCGTCGGCTTCCAGGAACTGCACCGGGTGCGTGGCCACCACCGGCAGCTGCAGCGCCGCGGCCAGTTCGACGGCGGCGCGCACATGCGCTTCGTTGCCGGGCAGGCCGGCGCGCTGCAGCTCCAGGTAGAAGCGGCCCGGGAACAGTGACGACAGCCGCTGCGCCACGGCCTGCGCACGTTCAGCGTCACCCGCCAGCAAGGCCTGTCCCACCGCGCCGAGGTCGGCGCCGGACAGGGCGATCAAGCCGCCGCCCAGCTTGTCCAGCCATTCCCACTTGATCCAGGCCTGGGCGCGCTGGGCGTTGCTCACCCAGCCGCGCGCCAGCAGTTCGCACAGGTTCAGGTAGCCCTGGGTGTTCTGCACCAGCACCAGCAGGCGGCTGGCCTGCTTCTCGCCCCCAGGCAGGGGTTCCATGATGAGGTCGGCGCCGATGAGCGGCTGCACGCCCTTCTTCTGGCAGGCCTTGTAGAACTTGACGGCGCCGAACAGGTTGTTCAGGTCGCTGATGGCCAGGGCAGGCTGGCCGTCGGAGGCCGCGGCGGCCGCGGCATCGTCGATGCGCAGGGTGCCGTCGACGACCGAGTATTCCGTGTGGGTGCGCAGGTGTACGAAGGGCATGCGGGCATTGTAGGGAGCGGGTCCCGCCAGCCCGCCTGCGGCTTCAGTTCAGGTTGACCCCCGGAACCTGGTAGGGCGTGATGCGCACGGCCGTGCCGCCGTCGCCCAGTTCGCCGTGGTCGTCGCGGCCCCAGGTCCACACACTGCCGTCGGCTAGCAGCACGGCGGTGTGGCCCAGGCTGGCGGCCAGCCAGCGCGCGGCGGCGGGCAATGGCACCACGCCCGGCACGTCGTCGCCACCCGGCGTGCCGCGCCCCAGGCGGACGTAGCCGTCGCCGCCCACACCGCCCCAGCTCCAGATGCGCCCGTCGCGTCCGCGTGCATAGGCCACGCCGCCGGCCGTCACCACCTGCTCGATGCCGGCCAGCCCCGGCATGCGGGCCGGAAGGCGCGTGAACGTGGCGGCATCGAACACACCCGGCAGCCAGCCGTAGTTGTTGTGGCCCCAGGCCCAGACCGTGCCGTCGGCGGCCACGGCCAGGCAGGCGTCGGCACCCGAGTTGCCGCTGCAAGCCGCGCTGGCCACGGCCGGCAGGCCGTTCACGCGTTCCGGCGCGATGGCATAACGCACCAGGCCGCTGGGCTCGCTGCTGGACGACAGTTCCAGCCGCCACACGCTGCCGTCTTCGCCGATGGCCAGCGGACGGCAGGAATTGCCGCTTTCGTGCTCGGCCAGTGCCACGATCTTTGGCAGCCCGGCCACGCTGCCCACGGTGTAGCCATAGCCGCTGGACGACGGCAGGTAGGACGACGGCACATAGCCCACGCTGCCATCGGCCCGCAAGCCGAAGCTGTGGCCGAGGGCCGTGCCGCAATGCACCGCCGCGCGCACTTGGCCCAGCAGCGCCACGCGCGCCGGCGTGCCGATGAACTGGTTGTAGCCGCCCACCACCTCGACGCCGAAGGCGAAGGGGTAGCCCCAGCCATAGGCGGCGCCGTCGGCATCCAGGGCCAGCGCGCGGACATTGCTGTCGGCGTCGGCGTTCACGGCACGGATGTTCGACAAGCCCGCCAGTGCTGCCGGCGTCATTGAAGTGAAAGAGGCGCCGGCACCGACACCGCCTGTCATCACACCCCAGGCCAGCACGCGCCCGTCGGCGCGCACGGCCAGGGTGTAGCCATTGCCGGCCGCCAGCGGCAGGGTGCTGGGTGCCACCGGTGGCGTCACCGGCCCGGCCGGTGGTGCATCGGCGCCGCCGCCGCCACCACCGCAGGCGGCCAGGCCCAGGGCGGCCAGCCAGGCTGCAAGGCGCCTCACTTCGTGTAGGTGTAGTCGACGACCACACCGCCCTTGAACACCAGGATCAGCGACTGGTCGTCCGACTTCTGCTTGACCAGTCCGAAGGTCGCGGCCTGCACGTAACCGCGGCCGTAGGCGTCGGAGTAGCTGTAGGTCCAGGTCTCCAGGTCGGATGTGGTGCTGACCGACACCGGATCGCCCAGCGCCTGCCGCACCTGCTCCTTGGTGGTGACGTTCTTCTTGATCTGCGCGACGTAGGCCTCGTCGAACTTGCGGCCCTGCGCGGTGGACGCGCAGCCGGCCGCCGCCAGGGCGGCAGCGGCCAGCACAAGGGGCATCCAGCTCTTCTTCATGGTGCTCTCTCCTTCCTGTGGTGATGGATGACGGCGAACACCGCCATTGCGCCGCCGCACTTGCCCGGCGTCTTCACCGCCACCTCACCAATTCCTCACCTGGGCGCCGGAGAGGCGCCGGCGCGGCCTCTGGCAGACTCGGCCGCGGCAAGCCCGAGCCCCGATGACCAGCGACGACCCCCCCGAGGCCCACGACCGCGAGCGCACCGCGCGCGCCACGCTGTACCGCTGGCGCTTCGGCACGGCCGAATTCGACGAGGCGCGCTTCGAGCTGCGCGTGGGCGGCGTGCTGGTGGAACTGCAGCAGAAACCCCTGCAGGTGCTGGCCCTGCTGCTGGCCCACGCCGGCGAGGTGGTGGGCAAGGATCAGATCCTGGCCCAGGTCTGGAAGCACCCCACCGGCGACGCGCCGCTGGCCAACGCCGTGTCCAAGCTGCGCGCCGCCCTGGGCGAAGCCAACGCGGCCGTCATCGTCACCGTGGCCCGCCAGGGCTACAAGTTCGACGGCGCGCTGGAACGCATCGCCGCCGGCCGCCGCCTGGCCAGCCGCATGGACCTGGTCGCCGGCAGCCCGGTGCCCGGCCGCGAGAACTACCAGCTCGTGCGCCTGCTCGGCAGTTCACACACCAATGAAACCTGGCTGGCGCGCCAGCCACGCACCGGTGACCAGCGTGTGTTCAAGTTCGCCGTCAGCGGCGAGCGCCTGGCCGAACTCAAGCGCGAGGTGACTCTGTTCCGCGTGCTGCGTGAAGCGCTGGGCGAACGCGCCGACATCGCCCGCGTGCTGGACTGGAACCTGGAGCAGCCGCCCTTCTGGCTGGAATGCGAGTACGGCGGCGCCAGCCTGCTGGCCTGGGCCTCCGAGGACGACGCAGGCCGCCCGCGCCTGGCCGCGGCCACGCCCGAGCTGCGCCTGTCGCTGCTGCTGCAGCTGGCCGATGCGGTGGCCGCAGCCCATGGCGCCGGCGTGCTGCACAAGGACATCAAGCCGGCCAACGTGCTGGTGGCGCCGGCCGCCGGCGGCGCCTGGCAGCTGCGCCTCACCGACTTCGGCAGCGGCCGCCTGCTCGACCCCGAGCGCCTGGAGAGCCTGCGCATCACCCAGCTGGGCATGACGCTGGCACCGGGCAGCGACAGCGCCTCAGGCACGCCCTACTACCTGGCCCCCGAACTGCTGCGCGGCGAGCTGCCCAGCACACGCAGCGACGTGTTCGCGCTGGGCGTGATGCTCTACCAGCTGCTGCTGGGCGACCTGCAGCGCCCGCTGGCGCCGGGCTGGGAGCGCGAGATCGAAGACCCGCTGCTGCAAGCCGACATCGCCGCCGCCACCGACGTCGACCCGCAGCACCGCCTGGCCTCGGCCGCCGAGCTGGCCGCGCGGCTGCGCGCGCTGCCCGCGCGGCGCGTGCAGCACCAGGCCGAGGCGGCGCGCGCCCGGGCCGAGGCGCTGGTACGCCGCCGCCGCCCCTGGTGGCTGGCCGGCGCCGCGGTGCTGGTGCTGGGCACGGCCACCAGCCTGTGGGCCTGGCGCGCCGAGAAGCAGTCGGCCCAGGCACTGGCGCGCCAGTACGCCGTGGCCGATGCGCTCAACCGCCTGCTGCGCGACGACCTGGTCGGCGCCGCCAACCCCGCCGCCAGCGGCCGCGCCGACATCACCGTCGCCGACGCCTTGCGCGCCGCCGCCGCCGGCATCGACACGCGCTTCGGCGCCGAGGCGCCGGCCGTGCGTGCCGGCCTGCATGCGGCGGTGCAGAACGCGCTGTCCAACCTGTCGCGCCATGCGGAGGCCGTTGCGGCCGGCCGTCGCGCCGTCGCCGCTTTCGAGGCCGCGCCCGAACCCGAGATCGCGGCCCTGCAGCTGGCGCGCCTGCGGCTCGTGGTGGACCTGGTGCAGCTGTCCGAGTTGGACGAGGCGCGGCGCGTCGTCGCGGCCATCGAGGCCACGGCCCCGGTGCCGGCGACGATGACCCCGGCCTTCCGCGCCCAGCTGCTCTACGCCAGGTCCTGGCTCACCGGCGGCGAGCTGGCGCTGAAGGAATCGGCCGCGCTGCTGGAGCAGGCCCTGGCGCTGGTGCGTCCGCTCGGCGAAAACGAGGCACCGGGGCGCGAGAAGATCCTGTTCGGCCTGGCCGACAACTGGATGCTGCTGGGGCGGCACGCCGAATCGCAGGCGTTGTACCGCGAACTGCTGGCCGAACAGGTGCAGCGCTACGGCAGCGACCACGCCCGCACCAACGTCACACGCATGGGCCTGGGCACGGCGCTGATGCAGGGCGGCCGTGATGAAGAAGCCCGCGCCCTGCTCGAGCAGGCGCAGGCCGCGCTCACCCGCACGCTGGGCCCGGGCCACCGCCTGACGCTCAACGCGCGCGACGGCCTCGCGATGCTGCGCTTCAAGGCCGGCCGCTTCGACGACGCCGCCGCCGAATGGGCGCAGGTGCGCAGCGGCTTCACGGCCCTGATGGGTGCGGACAGCAGCTACACGCTCACGGCGCAGACCAACCAGGCCACGGCCCTGCGGCGCGCGAAGCAAGCGGTGGCGGCGGAGATGCTGCTGCGCGACGCGCTCGCCCGTGCGCGCAAGAACCTCAAGGAGGACGCACCGCAGGTGCAGCAGATCCGCTACACGCTGGCCGAGGTGCTGCTGGACCTGCGCAAGGCCACCGAGGTGCCGGCGTTGGTGGAAGGCCTGGAGCCTGCGGCGCTCAACGAGGCGCAGCAGGAACCCGACTGGCCGGCGCGCCTGGCTGACCTGCGCCAGCGCCTGCGATGAACCTCAGCCGCCCGATGCGGGCTTGTTCTTCCACACGAAGGGAAAGGCCAGCTGTTTGAGGAAGCCGTCGGGCACGTAGTCGCCCTGCACGCCGTAGCGGTCGGGCCACTTGCGGTCGCTCTGCACGGCGGTGCCGAAGAGGTGGTCGATAAAGGCAAAGTGCGCCGCGTAGTTGCGGTCTATGGCCTCGTCGTCCTGGCTGTGGTGCCAGTGGTGGAAGTTGGGCGTGACGATGAGGTAGCGCAGCGGCCCCAGGCGCACGCTGACGTTGGCGTGGTTGAACACCGCCTGAAAGCCGACGATCACGATGTAGAGGTCGATCACCTCCTTCGAGAAGCCCAGCACGTAGATCGGCGCCAGCACCAGCGTGCGCGTGATGATCAGCTCGACGATGTGCTGGCGCGAGCCGGCGATCCAGTCCATGTGCTTGGCGCTGTGGTGCACGGCGTGCAGGCGCCACAGCAGCGGAATCTCGTGGTACGCGCGGTGCGTCCAGTACTGCACCAGGTCGGCCACCAGCACGATGAGGAACAGCGCCACCCACAGGTTCAGGCCCTGCACCCAGCCGCGCACGCCGTCGTTGGCGGCCCAGCCGAAGAGCTTGTGCACCAGCAGGTTGGTGGCCAGCAGCACGAAGCCCACCACCATGTGGTTGACGATGAAGTGGTGGAAGTCGGTCTGCCACTCGGGGCGGAACACCGGCTGGTCTTTCCGCAGCGCGAACAGCTTCTCGACGAAGACGAAGATCAGCGTGCTGCCCAGCAGGTCGAGGATGAACCAGTCCAGGCCGATGTAGGGCGTGTTGTCCGGGAAGTCGTTCACCGGCACCTTGTGGCCGCCCAGGGCCAGCGCCAGGCCGATGAGCACGAAGGCGCCGGCCGAGAGCCAGCGCACGCGGCTGAAGCAGATGTTGAAGAGCGCGATGCCGCCCGAGATGACCAGCGACCAGTACAGCAGCTGGCGCAGCACGTCGACGTTGTAGCTCTTGCGCAGCTGCGGCGTGGTGAGGTATTCGGGAAAGTGGAAGGCCAGCACGCCCAGGAAACACAGGATGGCCAGCGACAGCGCGATAACGCCTGACACCAGGCCCTTGCCGGGTTTCATCGCGCCGTGCGACTCGGTGAGTTGGTTCAGTTTTTCAAGCATGTGGTGGCCGCTCCCTCGGGTAGGCGGCGATTGTCAGGGCCGTCCCTACAATCGCCGCGTGTCTTCTTTCATGGCTTCGGTTTCCATTGTCGCGGCCTACCGCTTCGTCGACCTGCCCGACGCGGCCGCGCTGCGGGAATCGCTCTTCAGCAGCGCCCAGGCCGCCGGCCTGAAAGGCACCGTGCTGCTGGCCGAAGAAGGCATCAACCTGTCGCTGGCCGGCGCGCACGCGGCCCTGCACGGCTGGATGCACGCCCTGCAGGCCGACACCCGCTTCGCCGGCCTCGACGCCAAATGGCACCGCGCCGACGCGCTGCCCTTCCGCCACCTGCGCGTGAAGCTCAAGCGCGAGATCATCCGCATGAACCAGCCCACCGTGCGCCCGGCCGCAGCACGCGCGCCGGCCGTCGACGCCACCACGCTGGCACGCTGGCTGGCCGCGGGCCGCTGCGACGAAGGCCGCCCGGTGGTGATGCTCGACACGCGCAACGCCTTCGAGGTGGACGCCGGTGCCTTCGAAGGCGCGCTCGACTGGCGCCTGGGCAAGTTCAGCGACTTCCCCGCCGCACTGGCCGCCCATGCGCAGCAGCTGGCCGGCAAGACCGTGGTGAGCTACTGCACCGGCGGCATCCGCTGCGAGAAGGCCGCGCTGTGGGCCGCGCAGGCCGGTGTGCCGCACCTGCTGCAGCTGGACGGCGGCATCCTGCGCTACTTCGAGGCCGTGCCGGGCGCACCGCACTGGCGCGGCCGCTGCGTCGTCTTCGACCAGCGCGAGGCCGTCGACACACAACGCGCCGCCGCCTGACCATGGGCACCTTCATCATGCGCGCCGTCGGCGTGCTGCTGATGCTGACGGCGCTGGCGCTGTCGCTGTCGCGCGCGCCCGACCGCGAGGTGGAAACACTGGTCGCCCGCTGGGCCCCCGCGCCTTCCGACTTCATCGAGGTCAAGGGCCAGGTCGTGCACCTGCGCGACGAAGGCCCGCGCGACGACCCGGAACCCGTGCTGCTGATCCACGGCACGAGCGCCAGCCTGCACACCTGGGAAGGCTGGGTGAAGGTGCTGAAGACGCGCCGCCGCATCATCAGCTTCGACCTGCCCGGCTTCGGCCTCACCGGCCCCTTCGCGGGCCAGTACACCCCCGACGACTACCGCGGCGACACCTACGCCCGCTTCGTGCTGGACCTGATGGACCGGCTGAAGCTGCAGCGCGCCGTGATCGGCGGCAACTCGCTGGGGGGCGAAGTGGCCTGGCGCACCGCCGTGATGGCGCCGCAGCGCGTGAGCGGGTTGATCCTGGTCGACGCCGTGGGGCCGGCCTTCACGCCGCAGTCCATCCCCATGGGTTTCATGATCGCGCGCGTGCCGGTGATCGGCCGCATCAGCGAATTCGCGCTGCCGCGTTCGGTGGTGGCGCAAAGCCTGGCCGAGGTTTACGGCAACCCGGCCAAGGTGACGCCCGAGCTGGTGGACCGCTACTTCGAGCTGGCCCTGCGCACCGGCAACCGCCGTGCCCTGGGCCTGCGCCTGCAGCAGATGGTGCCGGGCCAGGACGCCGAGAAGCTCGCCACCATCCGCCAGCCCACGCTGATCCTCTGGGGCGGGCGCGACCGGCTCATACCACCCGTGGCCGCGCGCCAGTTCCAGCAGGCGATCACGGTGAGCAAGCTGGTGATGTTCAACGACCTGGGCCACGTGCCGCAGGAAGAAGACCCGGCCCGCACCGTCGAGCCGGTGAAGGCCTTCCTCGGCCTCTAGGCGCTCAGGCGAAGGCCAGGAAGACGCCGAACCAGCCGCGTGCGTCGCTGTAGCGCTGCACGTCGCGCCAGCCGGCGCGGCGCAGCAGGGCCTCGAAGGTGGCCGGCGTCCACTTGTGCGAGTTCTCGGTGTGGATGGCCTCGCCGGCCTCGAAGCGGCGCTCGCCGCCGGGCCAGCGCACGGCCAGCGCGCGCCGCGCCTGCAGGTGCATCTCCACGCGGGCCAGCGGCGCGTTCACGCGCGCCACGTGCAACCAGTCGGCGGGGTTGAAGTCGCTGCGCAGCAGGCGGTTCACGTTGCGCAGCAGGTTCAGGTTGAAGGCGGCGGTGACGCCGAGCGCGTCGTCATAGGCGGCCTGCAGCACCGGCTGCGGTTTCATCAGGTCGGCGCCGATCAGCAGCGCGCCGCCCTGCGCAGCGTCGCGCGCCTGCTGCAGCAGGCGCAGGGCCTCATCAGGGCCGAAGTTGCCGATGCTGGAGCCGGGGTAGAACACCAGCGCCGGGCCGTCCACCAGGCCGGCGGGCAGTTCGAGGCGGGCTGCGAAGTCCATGCCCACGCCGGTCATCGGCAGGGCCGGGAAACGCTGCTGCAGCGCCGTGAGCGCCTCGCGCAGGAAGGGCTCGGAGATGTCCACCGCCACGTAGCGGCCGGGCTTGAGCGCGCCGAACAGGCCGGCGGCCTTGGCGCCGTCGCCGGCCCCCAGGTCCAGCAGCGTGTAGCCGGGTGCCAGGTGGGTGTGCAGGGCCCGCGCCATCTCGTGCTGCGCGGTCGCGAAGATGCCGGCTTCGGTGCGTGTGGGGTAGTACTCGTCGAGCTGCGTGATGGCGGCAAACAGCGCCGAACCCAGGGTGTCGTAGAAGTACTTGGGCGCGATGGTGGCCGCCGGCTGCATCAGCCCGGCCGCCAGTTCGGCCGCCGGGCCCTGGGCGGCCGTACGCAGGCAGCTGACGAAGGTCGGCAGGTTGACGGACATGGGCGATCGAACCTCTGGAGGTGAGCGGCGGATGGTAGCCGCCGGGGTGTTACGACGGATCGCGCGCCAGCCGCAGCCCGCTGAACTGCCAGCGCGCTTCGGGCGGGAAGAAGTTGCGGTAGCTGGCGCGCAGGTGCTCGCGCGGCGAGGCGCAGGAGCCGCCGCGCAGCACCATCTGGTTGATCATGAACTTGCCGTTGTATTCGCCCACCGCGCCCGCGCTGCTGCGGTAGCCGGGGTACGGCAGGTAGGCACTGCCCGTCCATTCCCAGGTGTCGCCGAAGAGCTGCTGCAGGCCGTCCACCGCGTCTTGCGCCGGGCGTGGCTGCAGCACGCCGCTGTCGACGAAGTGGCCGGCCGCCAGCGCCGCCGCGGCGCGCGGCGCGGCCGCGTGTTCCCATTCGGCTTCGGTGGGCAGGCGCAGCGGCAAGCCCAGCTGCGCGCCGCACCAGCGCGCGTAGGCATCGGCCTCGTACAGGCTCAGGTGCACCACCGGCGCGGCCGGCTCGATGGGCTGCAGGCCGGTCAGCGTGAAAGCCTGCCAGCCCGCCACGCCTTCGCGCCAGTACAGAGGCGCCCGGATGCCCTGCTCACGCAGCCAGTTCCAGCCCGCCGCCAGCCACCAGCGCGGCTCGCGGTAGCCGCCGTCGGCGATGAAGTGCGCCCATTCCCCCTGCGTCACCAGCCGGCTGGCCAGCGCGTGCGGCGCCAGCCATTGGCGGTGGCGCGGGCCTTCGTTGTCGTAGGCGAAGCCGAAGCCGTCATGGCCAATGTCCACCGGCCCGCCGTCGCTGAACACCCAGCCCAGCGCGGCTGCGCCGCCGCCGGTGGCCGGCGCCGCGGCGCGGTAGGCCGGTGCCAGCGGGTTGCACGAAAGCAGGTGCAGCACATCGGTGAGCAGCAGTTCCTGGTGCTGCTGCTCGTGCTGCAGGCCCAGTTCCACCAGTTCGGCGCAGGCGGCGGCCTGCGGCCCGTCCAGCAGCGCCAGCATGCGGGCGTCCACCGCGGCGCGCCAGGTCTTCACCTCGGCCAGGCTGGGGCGCGTGAGCAGGCCGCGCTGCGGCCGCGGGTGCTGCTCGCCCACACCGTTGTAGTAGCTGTTGAAGAGCACGCGGTAGGCCGCGTGGTGGGGCTTGAAGCCGGGCTCGAAGGCCTCGAGCACGAAGGTCTCGAAGAACCAGGTGACGTGGGCCAGGTGCCACTTCACCGGGCTGGCGTCGGCCATGCTCTGGGCCTGGCAGTCGGCCTCGGACAGCGGCTCGGCCAGCGCCAGCGTCTGCGCGCGCACGGCGGCATAACGGCGCAGCAGCGTGTCAGCTGTGCTTGTTAGGGGGTTGGCTCTCATGGGTGAATGCAAGTCGTGCGCCAGAGCACGAAACTTACAGCATCGCGCGGCCCAGGTCCTGAAAGCGGATGAGGCCGATGTCCGGCGGCACGCGCACGCTGCGTATGCCCATGCAGCACACCGCGCAGACCGCTGCCCGCCGACCGATGCAGACCCTGGAGCCCGTCATGAAACCGAACTCGCTGTCCCTTGCCGGCGCTGCGGCCGGCTCCCCCCGTCAGGCCCGCGCCCCCGCGCGGCGCCGGGGCCTGGCGCTGATGGTCATCGGCGGCTTGCTGGCCCTGGTCGGCGGCTACGCGGCCCTGCAACTGGCCCCCACCCTGCTGCACCCAGGCGAGCTGATCGGCGGTGAACGATTCACCGGCAGCGCCGAGCTGGGCCGCCAGCTGCTGGCGCTGCTGTCGGTGCTGGCCCTCGCGGGCCTGGCCTGCGCCGGCCTGGGCCTGCGCCAGTGGCGCGCCGGCCCGCGCGGCGCCGGGCTTCAGGCGAACAGCGGGTCGAGCACGGCCGCGTAGGCCTCGGCCACCTTGCGGTAGCCGTTGCGGTTGGGGTGGATCTCGTTGATCCAGTCGCCCGACTCGTCGGCGCTGCCCAGCGCCGACAGCTCCAGCCCCGCCGCCTGCGAATCGGCGATGTGGATGTTGCAGGCCGGGTCCTGCGCCCGCCGCGCCGCCACGATGTCGGCCACCAGGCGGCCCAGGCGGCCTATCAGTTCGTCGGACACCATCAGCAGGTCGGCCTCCGGCACCTGGTACTGCTGGATGCCCGGCAGCAGCCAGGGCCCGAAGCCCAGGCCGGCGCCCGAGGGGCGCGGCATCACGCGCGCATAGTTGTGCCAGACCAGCGGCGTGCTGCGGTTGATGCCGCTGTCGCGTTCGTCCACCAGGCGGTTGAACACGGTGCTGATGTGGGCGGCAAAGACCTGCCAGCCGGGTTCGCTGACGTAGTCGGCACCGCTCAGCGGGCCGTTGCCGCGTTCGGCCGGTGTGCGCAGCAGGCGCTGGTTGGGCGCGCCGGTGGGGGCCGAGCCGACGGCGTCGATCATGTCGTTGCCGCCGCCGGAAATGAGGATGGCGTCCCATTTGTGGGCCATCTTGCCGCGCAGCAGCTTGAGGAAGTGCACCTCGGTGCTGGTGTTGGTCATGCGGTGCAGCACGGCGCCGGGCTTGGCGCAGTTCACCACCACCGTCGAACGCTGCAGCCGCAGTTCGGCCACCACGCGCGTGGTGCGCGTGGGCGGCAGGGCGCCGATGGAAAACCACGAATCGCCCTGGGCCAGGCAGCGCCGCTCGTAGAAGTCGAAGGGGAACGGTTCGTTGGAGTTGGTGGCGGTCAGCGGGTCGATGACCTGGGCACGGTCGGCCATGGTGTTCCTTTCGGACGGGGTGGACGGGAAGGGGCTGCGAGCTTAGGCCGGCGGGGCGGACACGCCCATCCCCAGGAGGCGGCCAGCAGGCGCTGGCGCGGCGCCGGCCCGGGAGGCAAGCTGCATCGCCGCCTGCCACACCATGCGCTGGTGCCTGCCTGCCAGCGGCCCCACGGCCACGAAACCCAGGCGCTCGTAGAGCCCGCGCGCCGGGTTGCCCTGCAGCACGTAGACCGACACCACGCGGCCGCTGCCCGCGGCGCGCACCATCAGCGCCTGCAGCACGCGCGTGCCGAGGCCATGGCCGCGGCATGCGGGTAGCAGCGCGATGTCCAGCACATGCAGCGCGTCGGGCCGGCGGTGCAGCCACAGATGGCCCTCGGCCGACCAGGCCATCGAGTCGGCCGCAGCCTCGATGACGTGGTGCTCGGCACCGGGGTTGTTCGCGTCGTAGTGCGCCCGCTGTTCGCGGAACTGCAGGTCGAGGAACTGCTCGCGCTGGGTTTCGCTCCAGTCGGTGGCCTGCAGCTCGGCCTGGCAGGTGCCGGCGTGGATGCGGCGCAGCAGCGGCTCGTCGGCCGCCACCACTGGACGCAGGCGCCAGTGAACGGGCGTGGGCAGCGGTGTCATGCAATCACCTGGGCGTTCACCTTGGGCGCTAGCGGGCGATGACAACACCGGCCCCAAGGGCGGTCAACCCCCATGAGCCGGCGGTGGAAACCCTAGGCCAGGTTCGATGGATCGACGTTGGCGCCGCACAGCACCAGCACCACCCGCTCGCCGGGCTGCGGCCGCACCACGCCGCTCTGCAAGGCCGCCAGCGGCAGCGCCGCGGCAGGTTCCACCGCCAGGCGCAGCTCGCGCCACAGCGTGTGCTGCGCCGCGGCAATGGCGGCGTCGTCCAGCAGATGGGCCGCGGCCACGTAGCGCTGGCACAGCGGCCAGGCCACGGCGCCCAGGCGGCGCGCACCCAGCGCGTCGGCGGCCAGGCCGCCCACCGCCACGTCCACGGGCGCGCCGGCGGCACGTGCGGCATGCAGCGTGGGCGCGCCGGCGGGTTCCAGCGCCTCCACCCGGCAGCGGCCGGCGAACCAGGCCGCCACGCCGGCAATCAGCCCGCCGCCACCCACGCTGACCAGCACGCGGTCGGGCAGGCCGGCTTCGGCCTCGATCTCCAGCGCCAGCGTGCCGGCACCGGCCACCACCTCGGGCTGGTCGTAGGCGTGCATCAGCAACGCGCCGCTGGCCGCCTGGCGCTGCAGGCAGGCCGCCAGCGCGTCGGCATAGGCGGCACCGCCCACACACACCGTGGCGCCCAGAGCGGCCAGCCGCTGGCGCTTGGCGGCGCTGGTCAGCTCGGGAATGAACACCTCGCAGGGCACGCCCAGCGCCTGGGCCGCGGTGGCCACCGCGATGCCGGCGTTGCCGCCCGAGGCGACGATCACGCCCGCAGCCGGGATCGGCAGCGACAGCATGCGGTTGAACATGCCGCGCGCCTTGAAGCTGCCGCCGGCCTGCAGGTGTTCCAGCTTCAGCCACAGCTCGATGCCGGGCAGCTGCAGCGCCGCGCCAGGCAGTTGCCACAGCGGCGTGCGGCGCACATGGGCGCGGATGCGTTCGGCGGCTGCCGCAATATGGGCCGGGGTGATGGACGGGGACGGTGCTTCGTTCATGCGGCCACTCTAGCCGCTACATTGCGCCGATGCCCGACACCCCCACCCCCGACGCCCTGGCCTGGGCGCAGCGCCTCATCGGCTTCAACACCGTCAGCCGCGAATCGAACCTGCCGCTGATCGAATGCATCGCCGACCACCTGCGCAGCCTGCACGTGCCCGTGCGCCTGACCTGGGACGATCAGTGCCGCAAGGCCAACCTCTTCGCCACGCTGGGCGCAGGCAAACCCGGTGGCCTGGTGCTGTCGGGCCACACCGACACCGTGCCCTGGGACGGCCAGGACTGGTCGCGCGACCCACTCTCGGCCCAGGTGGCCGACGGCCGCCTCTACGGCCGCGGCAGCGCCGACATGAAGGGCTTCATCGGCACCGTGGTGGCGCAGACGCGCGCCTGGCTCGAAGCCGAGCTGCCGCACGCCCTGCACTACGCCTTCAGCTACGACGAGGAAACCGGCGGCTTCGGCGCCCAGCGTCTGCTGGCCGACTTGCGGGATGCAGGCCTGGCGCCGGCCCTGTGCATCGTGGGCGAACCCACCGGCATGGTGCCGGCCATCGCGCACAAGGGCGTGCACCGCTGGCGCTGCTGCGTGCGCGGCAAGGCGGCGCATTCCTCGCTCACGCCGCAGGCCGTCAACGCCGTCGAGGCGGCGGCGCGGCTGGTGGCCCACATTGCCGGCATGGGCGACGCGCTGCGCGACGGCGAAACGCGCCAGCCCGGCTTCGACGTGCCCTACTCCACCGCCGCGGTGTGCGTGTTCGAAGGGGGCATTGCCGACAACGTGGTGCCCGAGGACTGCCGCTTCCACTACGAGTTCCGCGACCTGCCCGGCGCCGACGTGGCGGCGCTGCAGCAGCAGGTGCTGGCGCAGGCCGCGCGGCTGCAGGCGCCCATGCAGGCGGTGGCACCCGATGCCGGCTTCCGTTTCGAGACCCTGTGTTCGATGCCCTCGTTCCAGGCCCGTGCCGATGAACCCGCGGTGCAACTGGCCCTGCGCCTGGCCGGCACGCAGCAGACCACGCTGGTGGCCTTCGGCACCGAGGCCGGCCTGTTCCAGCGCCAGGGCATGTCCACCGTGGTCTGCGGCCCGGGCCACATCGCGCAGGCGCACCAGGCCGACGAGTACGTCAGCCTGGAACAGCTGGCGCGCTGCGAGGCCTTCCTGCGCGGCCTGGTGGGCGCACGCGCGGAAACATGACGTTCACAATGAGTGACTAGGGTCTCCGCACAGCCCTCGCCGAGGGCGGGACGGGAGCCCACGATGAAGCGATTCTGGAAGCACCTGGCCGGCATGGCCCTGGCGGCAGGCCTGACGGCCTGCGGCGGCGGTGGTGATGGCCCGGCCAGCCCCACCGACACCCGCGCCACGGCCGCCGCCGCGGGCCGCGCGGCCGAGTTCAGGCTGGAACCGGGCGGCAGCACCGTCATCGGCGCCGGCCAGACCATCCAGCTGCATGCCGCCTACAAGGCCACCGGAACCGAACCCTACCCGCAATACCTGGACCCGGCGCTGGTCACCTGGACCTCGCTCTCGCCCACGCGTGTGCAGGTCAGCGCCGACGGCATGGTGACGGGCCTTGCCGCCGGCAGCGCCACGCTCACCGCCCGCTACGGCCTGCTGACGCAGAACCTGACGGTGCAGGTGAGCGGCACCTGGAGCGAACAGACGGTCTTCGTGCCGGGCCAGGGCCAGCGCAGCTACTCGATCTACAGCCCGCCGCTGGACACCAAGTCGCCAAGACCGGCCATGCTGTCGCTGCACGGCGGCGGCGGCAGCGCCATGATCCAGGCCGCCACCAGCCAGCTGGTGAAGCTGGCCCAGGCGCAGAAGCTGCACGTGGCCTTCCTCGAAGGCACGGGCGCCATCGCCACCTTCAACGCCGGCGCCTGCTGCGGTTCGGCCATGACGAACGGCGTGAATGACGTGGCCTACGTGCAGCGTGTGCTCGACGACCTGGCCCAGCAGCGCCCGGTGGCCGCCGACCAGGTCTACGCCACCGGCTTTTCCAACGGCGGGATGATGTCGCACCGCCTGGCCTGCGCGCTGGCCGACCGCTTCGCCGGCATCGCGGCGGTGGGCGGCGCCTCGGGGCAGTTCGACGGTGCGGGCAACAGCTACTACGCCTGCACGCCGTCGCGACCCATCCCCGTGCTGCACATCCACGCCACCAACGACCGCAACTACCCCTACGCCGGCGGCTTCGGCGACGGCCTGTCGGACACCAACTACTACAGCATCAACAACACGATTGCCGACTGGCGCGCGCGCAACAACGTCGGCGCGGCCTTCACGCTGGAGAGCTTCGGCGCCAGCACGGTGTGCCGCCGCCACGCCACGCCGGCCGTGGCAGGGCAGCCGAGTGCCGCCGTCACGCTGTGCCGGGTGGACCCGGTGGACGTCTACGACCCGGTGACCGGGATCGTCTTCGGCGGCGGCCACTCCTGGCCCGGCGGCGTGCGCTCGCCCTCACCCAGCAGCGACACGCCCCTGCAGGACTTCGACGCCGGCGCCTACCTGTGGCAGAACCTCAGGCGCTGAAGCGCGGCGGCTGAAGACTCTCAGCCTCTCAGGCCGCCATCGGCATCGCGGCCATCAGCCCCGCCCACAAGCCGGGGTTGGCGGTGTGCTCGGCATGCGGCAGCAGGCTCACGTGTGCCAGCGGTGCGGCGCGGTTGGTGAAGGCGTGGGCCAGCAGCCAGCGGCGTTCGATGTCGGCCGAATGGTCGGGGTGCTCCAGCAGGTGCGCCATGCGCGGCAGGCCGGCGGGGCGGAAGTAGGCCGAGTGGGCCGAATGCTTCTCGACGTGTTCGCCCAGCATCTGGCGCAGCCATTCGCCGTGGCCGGTGCTGCGCGCACGCGCCATGTCGGCCCGCGCAGGGGCGACGTAGGGCATGCCCAGCTCCACCGCCTGCGGCCAGCAGGCCAGCAGCTGCAGCGCCAGCTTGATGGAAGCGCCCTGCGCGCCGGTGGCGAACAGCGCGTGCACCAGCAGTGCCCAGGCGGCCGGGGCCAGGTGGGCGCCGCTGTCCGCGGCGGCCTTGAGCACGTCGCGCACCTCGGCCATCAGCGCCCAGCGCTGCGCGGGCGGCAGGCTGGTGTCGCCATGCGCGGCCACCGCGGCGTGCAGCGCGTGTTCGTAGACCTCGCCACCCGCCGCGGCGGCCTCGGGCGCCAGGCCCTGCAGCGCCGGCTGCGCGCACCACGCGGCCAGGGCTTCAGTTGCGCGGAAGTGCGCCGGCACCGGCGGCAGGGCCGCCAGCGCCTCGGTGGTGAAGAGCAGCCCGCGTTCGGCCAGCTGCTGCTGCTGCGCCGGGCGCACCGCCAGCAGGTTGAGCGCAAAGTCCAGCTCGTCGCGTTCGGCGTCAAAGGGGCGCAGCAGGCGCAGCTCTTCGCTCCAGCGGAAGAGGCCGTAACCCAGCTGCTGCCAGGCGTCGATGAGCGGCCGGCTCACCACCTTGCCGTGCATGAACTCGAACATCACGATGGGCGACTGGCGCGCGAAGAAGGTTGTAGCGCCCGCCAGCACGCGCAGCTCGTCGCCTTCGGCGTCGAGCTTGACGAAGTCGATCTGCGCATCGGGGGCGTGGCGCTGCAGCCAGCCATCCAGCGCCAGCAGCTGCACGGTCTCACGCACTTCGCCGACACCGCCGCGCGAGTTGAGTTCGCTGTTGTCGTGCACCGCGAAACTGGTCTCGCCGTCGGCTTCGGCCAGCGCCGCGGGCACCACGGTGATGCGGCTGTCGAAACCGTTGAGCTGCCGGCTCTGCAGCAGCCGGCCGCGCGGCGCCGAGGTGGGCTCGAAGGCCCAGACATGGCCGCGGTCGCCAACGCAGCGCGCCACTTCCAGCGCCACCACGCCGTGGTTGGCGCCGATGTCCAGCGCCTGGGCGCCAGGCTTCAGCAGCAGCGGCAGAAGGCTCATCTCGGGTTCGAACCAGCCCTCCTGTTCCAGCAGCACGAAGGTGGTCATGCTGCCGAAAGTGGCGGGCACGGCCATCTTCAGGCCGCTCTTGAGATTCAGGGTCCAGCTCGACATGGTCGTCATTCCTTTCAGCAGGCCAGGCCGTGGTCGGCCGCCAGGTGGTCGGGCGCCAGGCCCTGGCGCCAGCGGCCCACCATGCGCGTGCACAGGGCCTCCAGCTCGCGCGTGTAGCGCGCGGTGTCGTAGAGCGGCAGCGCCAGGCGGCGCTGGTTCAGGTGCTGCTTGTAGCCGGCCAGCAGTTCGGCGTCGGTGGCCAGCGCGGTGATGGCGCAGCGGTAGTCGGCCACGGTGGCAAAGGCCAGCTCGGCCAGGCCGGCGGCGTTCAGCACGCTGGCAGCCACGCGCGAGGCGTAGGAGTTGCCGTAGAGGGTGACCACCGGCACGCCCGCCCAAAGCGCATCGCTGGCGGTGGTGTGGGCGTTGTAGGGCCAGGTGTCCACGAACACATCGGCCAGCGCCAGGCGCGAGAAGTGGTCGGCGTAGCTCAGGCCGGGGGCGAAGATCACGCGCCCCGGGTCGATGCCACGTGCCGCCGCGGCCTGGCGCACGTTGTCGTGCAGCTGGGCATTGGTTTCCTTCAGCCACAGCACGGCGCGTGGAACGTCCTTCATCACCGCGCACCAGGTGTCGAAGGCCTCGGGCAGGATCTTGTAGGTGTGGTTGAAGGCGCACATCACGAACGCGTCTTCGGGCAGGCCGGCCTGCTGGCGCGACATCGGCTTTGGCAGCGGCCTGCCACGGCCATTCGGCTGCATCGTCAGCGGCATCTGCGCCAGCTTCTCGGTGTAGTCGCCGGCCAGTTCCAGCGGCGTGACCAGCGGGTCGCCGATCAGGTAGTCGATGTAGTCGGCGCCGGTGGTGGCCGGGTAGCCGAGGTAAGCCACCTGCACCGGCGCCGGCCGGCGCGCGAACACGCCCAGGCGCATGCCGCGCGTGTGGCCCATCAGGTCCACCAGCAGGTGGACGCCGTCGGCGCGGATGCGCGCCGCGGCCTGGGCGTCGGACAGGCCGCGCAGGTCGACGAAGCCGTGTGCCATCTTCTGCAGGCGCTGGCGCAGCGCCGAGTTGTCATCGGGGCCGGACGAATAAAGATGCACGTCGAAATGCGCACGGTCCATGCCTTCGAGCACGTCCACCAGCAGTTGCGACACCGGGTGGTCGCGGAAGTCGTAGGAGACGAAGCCGATGCGGATGCGGTCGGCCGCCAGGTCTTCGGGCTGCAGCGGCGGCAGCGGCTGGGCGCCTGCGGCCAGCGCCCGCGCCTCGACGCGGGCCGACTTCAGCTGGGCTTGCGGCGGCAGCGGCAGCGACAGCATCGCGAAGGCCGCGGTGACGCGCAGCGCGTCGTCGGGCGTCTGCGCCAGCAGCGTCGTCATGCGCTGCATGTCGCTGTCGAGGTCGCTCCAGTCCAGCAGGTGGCGCTTCTCGAACGAGGCGCGCGACAGCGCTTCCAGGTTGTCAGGCTGCAGCGCCAGCACCGTCTTCATGCACTCGACGGCCTCGCGCTTCAAGCCGCGGTCGCGGCAGGAATCGGACAGCAGCGCGTGCGCGCGCACATGCGCGGGCTCCATCGCCAGCACACGCAGCAGCACGGCGCTGGCCTCGCCGTGGCGGTGTAGCGACTGCAGCACGGAAGCGTGCTGCACCATGGCCTCGGGGTCGCTCTGGCCCATCGCTTCCAGATGCGCGAAGGCCTCGGCGGCCTCGGCGTAGCGGTGCATCTGCAGCAGGCAGTCGCCCATCACGCGCAGCGCCAGTGCCTCGCGCGGGTTCACCTGCAGCGTGCGCCGCGCCGCCGCCACCGCGCGCTTGAGCGCGCCGCCGCGGCGCTGCACATGGGCCAGGTTCAACCAGTACACGGCGTCCTGCGGCTCGGCCCGCGTGGCACGGCCGAAAGCGCGCGCGGCTTCGCGCCAGCGCTGGCCGGCGGCCAGCTCCAGGCCCTGTTGCCAGTGCTGGTGTCCGGCTGAAGCAGTAGGTGATGTGACGGCGTTCATGGCTTGTATCGATTGGTTGCTGCTGCAGGGCTGCGCCGGGCCGGCTTTCCGGCCGATAGAGGGGCGGCCCATGATCGCGCGAGCGATTCGGAGAGCAGGCCGGGAATTGAATGGGGAGAACCCCCTACTTCGGCGCGACAGCAGCGGGGTCTTTCAGGCGGGCCTAAAGGTTTTCCGGGGCAGGACGAAAACGGCTTCAACGCGCTCATGAAAGGGGGCGCGGGGTCCGGACCAAGTCGCAACTGCGGTGAGGCCCGGGCGAGTTGCCGAAGCAGGCGCCCGATGCAAAGACGGCACTGCGAGCCTGCCAGGCATATGCCTGTGGTCCATCATCGAACGGAGTTTTCTCATGCCCCAAACCATCAACACCAACCTGATTTCGCTGAACGCTCAGCGCAACCTCAGCTCCAGCCAGTCTTCCCTGGCCACCTCGATGCAGCGCCTGTCCTCGGGCCTGCGTGTCAACAGCGCCAAGGACGACGCGGCCGGCCTGGCCATCGCCGAGCGCATGGGCGCTCAAGTGCGCGGCATGAACGTTGCGATGCGCAATGCCAACGACGCCATCTCCCTGGCTCAAACCGGTGAAGGCGCTCTCGGCAAGGTCAGCGACATCTTCCAGCGCATGCGTGAACTGGCGGTGCAGTCGTCCAACGGCACCAACACCACGGCCGACCGCGTCTCGCTGAACCAGGAATACGTGCAGCTGTCGCAAGAAGCCACGCGTACCCTGGGCGGCACGCAGTTCAACGGCCTGAACGTGCTGGCCACGACCGCCGATTCGACCTTCCAGATCGGTGCCAACAACACCAGCACGGTCGACCGCATCACGGTCACGGCCTTCGACTGGACGTCGACCAGCAACTCGGGCATCACCGACGTTCTGGGCTCGGCCATCCTGTCGGGCACCGACGTGGGCAGCTACAACAGCGGCACCAGCACCTACACCGCCGGTACCGACGCCCCGGCCAACCTGATCACCGATGCCACGACCGCCCGCGCTGCGATCGCCAACCTGGACAACGCGATCAACTCGGTCAACAGCCAGCGCGCCACCTTCGGCGCCATCCAGAACCGTTTCGAGAACGTCGTCAGCAACCTGATGGTGGCCTCGGAGAACCAGAACGCCGCCAAAGCGCGCATCATGGATGCCGACTACGCGACGGAAACCAGCAACCTGTCGCGCGCCAACATCCTGCAGCAGGCCGGCAACGCGATGGTGGCCCAGGCCAACCAGCTGCCGCAGCAGGTTCTGGCGCTCCTGCGCTGATAGAAAAGGGCAGCGGCCCTCGCGCCGCCCTCTTCGGGACTGACTTGAAAAGGCCTGCCGGCAACGGCAGGCCTTTTGTCGTCTCGGGGCCTTAATGCCCGCGTTTTGCGCCGCTTTTCGGCCCGCTGCCCCACCTCAAGCGGCCCTAATCTCCTTGCCAGCGCTTCGATCGTTCTTGCGGTTTGAGCCGCAACCCGAACACTGGATGCCCACCGGCAAGGAGATCACGAAATGCCACAGACCATCAACACCAACCTGGTCTCGCTCAATGCCCAGCGCAACCTGAGCACGAGCCAGTCCTCGCTGGCCACCTCGATGCAACGCCTGTCCTCGGGGCTGCGTGTCAACAGCGCCAAGGACGACGCGGCCGGCCTGGCCATCGCCGAACGCATGGGCGCGCAGGTGCGCGGCATGAACGTCGCGATGCGCAACGCCAACGACGGCATCTCGATGGCGCAGGTGGGTGAAGGTGCCCTGGGCAAGGTCAGCGACATCTTCCAGCGCATGCGCGAACTGGCGGTGCAGTCGGCCAACGGCACCAACAGCGTCGCCGACCGGGTGTCGCTGAACCAGGAATACACGCAGCTGGCGCAGGAAGCCACGCGCACGCTGGGCGGCACGCAGTTCAACGGCCAGAACATCCTGGCCACGACCAACGCCTCGGAATTCCAGATCGGCTCCAACAACACCAGCACGCTGGACCGCATCACGGTCACGTCCTTCGACTGGACGTCCACCGCCAACGTCGGCATCACCGACGTGCTGGGCACCGCCGTGCTCTCGGGCACCGACACCGGCAGCTTCAACGCCGCCACCACCACCTTCACCGCCGGCACCGACGCGCCGACCGCGCTGATCACCGACATCCCGAGCGCCCAGCTGGCCATTGCCAACATCGACAACGCGCTGAACGCGGTGAACAGCCAGCGCGCCACCTTCGGCGCCATCCAGAACCGCTTCGAGAACGTGGTGGCCAACCTGATGGTGGCCAGCGAGAACCAGAGCGCCGCGCGCAGCCGCATCATGGACGCCGACTACGCCGCCGAGACCAGCGCGCTGTCGCGGGCGCAGATCCTGCAGCAGGCCGGCAACGCGATGGTGGCCCAGGCCAACCAGCTGCCGCAGCAGGTGCTGTCGCTGCTGAAGGGCTAACGGAAACCTAAAGTCCCGCCGGAAACGGCCGAATAGGGCCCTAGGGGGCTGGTCTCGCACCGGCTTCCAGGGCCCGTTCCGTTTCCGGCACGGCCTCTTTCTGAAGGCCAGGCAACTGGCAGGAGCACCACATGGCGTCGATCACAACCCTGGGCGTGGGCAGCGGCCTCGACCTGAACACCATCGTCACCCAGCTGGTGGCGCTGGAGCGCCAGCCCATCCAGACGCTGCAGGCGCGCGCCAGCACGATGAACTCGCAGATCTCGCTGTTCGGCCGGATCAACAGCCTGTTCAGCGGCCTGCAGACCGCGGCCAACAAGCTCACCGACAACACGCTTTGGCAGAAGTCCACGGCCACCACCAGCGACAGCGCCAGCGTGGCCGTCAGCAGCGGCAGCAATGCCGCGGTGGGCAGCTACGCCATCAAGGTGCAGAACCTGGCCGCCAATCAGACGGTGACCATGGACACCGCGCTGCCCGCCGCCACCGACCTGGTGGGTGAAGGCCGCATCACGCTGCAGCTGGGCAGCTGGGACGCCGGCATGACGGCGTTGACCGACAAGCCCGACAGCCCGCCCGTCAGCATCGACGTCAGCGCCACCGACACCCTGGAGACGCTGCGCGACAAGATCAACAGCGCCGACGCCGGCGTCACCGCCTCGCTGGTGACCGACGCCACCGGCGTGCGGCTGGCCCTGCGCTCCAAGGATTCGGGCGCGGTCAACGGCTTCCGGCTCAGCGTGGACGACATCGACGGCGCGCTGATCGACGGCATCGGCCTGTCGCGCTTCGCCTTCGACCCGCAGGTCACCACCAGCGGCCTGGTGCTGAAACAGGGCGCCGCCAACGCACGCGCCACCGTCAACGACATCCAGATCGAATCGGCCAGCAACGAGGTGACCGGTGCCGTCGACGGCCTGACGCTGAACCTGCGCAAGGAAACCGGCACCACGGCGGTGAACGTCACCGTCAGCCGCGACCGCGACGCCATCATCGCGGGCGTGAAGGGCTTTGCCGACGCCTACAACGCCGTCGTCGGCTTCCTGGCCGAACAGACCAAGTACGACGCCGCCGCCAAGACCGGCGGCCCGCTGCAGGGCGACGCCGTGGCCAACGGCCTGACGCGGCAGCTGCGGGGCATCCTCAATGCCGCCTCGGGCGCGTCGACCGTGTTCGCGCGCCTGTCGGACATGGGCCTGCAGTCGCAGCGCGACGGCACGCTCACGGTCAACCAGACCAAGCTCGACGGTGCCGTCGACAACAACCTGGCCGAGCTCAAGAAGGCCTTCGCCAACAGCGACACCGTCACCACCGACAACAACGGCTTCGCGCGCCGCTTCTCCACCCTGGCCACCCAGGTGCTGGCGGTGGACGGCACGGTGAACACGCGCACGCAGAGCCTGCAGAAGCAGGTGAGCAAGAACACCGAGGCGCAGGACCGGCTGAGCGACCGCGTCGACCTGTTCCAGAAGCGCCTGATCGCGCAGTACACGGCGCTGGACACCAACGTCGCCAAGCTCAACGCGCTGTCGAGCTACGTGACGCAGCAGATCGCCCAGATGAACCGGTCGACTTCGAACTGACCGAAGGTCTTGCGGCGCCTCAAGTGGCGCGGAGCGCGGGCCGATAACAAGGGCATCCGCAGCACCCGCCACACCCCAGCGCCCATGTTTGCCAGCCCCTACGCCCAACGCTCCGTCCGCAGCGCCCAACTGGGTGGCCTGTACCAGCAAGTCGGCGTTGAATCGCAGATGGCCGGCGCCACGCCGCACCACCTGGTGGCGATGCTGTTCGAAGGCTTCATGGAAGCCGTGGCCAAGGCCCGCGGCGCCATGCGCAAGGGCGACGCCAACGCCAAGGTGCACGCCGTCGGGCGTGCCATCCGCATCGTCGAGGAAGGCCTGCGCGCAGGCCTGGACATGAAGGCCGGCGGCACGCTCGCGCGTGACCTGAACGACCTGTACGCCTACCTGACGATGCGCCTGACGCTGGCCAATCTGCGCAACGACGAAGCCATGCTGGACGAGTGCCAGCGCCTGGTCAAACCCCTGCAGGACGCCTGGGCCGCCATCAGCCCGGGTGCGGGCACCTGAAGCCGCCCACCCTGCAATCTCTTTCACGAGCCCACCGATCGCCCAAGGACCCACGATGGACCCGCAACTGCTGAGCTATTACGAGGCGATCGAACGCGCCAGTGTCGACATGCTGGCCGCCGCGCGCGCCGGCAACTGGGACGAGGTCGTCAAGCTGGAAGGCGCCTGCGTGCTGCTGATCAGCCGGCTCAAACACGCCGCCACCGAACCCGAGCAGGCCGCCCAGCGCGACGCACAGGCGCTGGAGGCCGCCAAGGCCAAGTCGCGCATCATGCAGCGCATCCTGGTCAACGACGCCGAGATCCGCCACCTGGCCGAACCCTGGCTGCAGGAGCTGGACGACACCATCAACGGGCGTCCCAGCCGCAGCCTGCACTAGAGGGGCTGCCCGTATGTTCCAGGACACCCGGCCCGCCGAACTGGACTCCGCCGGCGGCACCGACAGCTGGGCGGAGTTCCGCGTCACGCACCCGCAGGAGCGGGTGCGCCTGCTGCGCTCACTGCGCGATGCCAGCGTGCCCGTCAACCTGAACGCCTCCGACGGCAGCGCCGTGGCCACCACCCTGTGGGCCGTGGACACCGATTCGGGCCGCCTGAACTTCAACGCCCCCACCGGGCTGCCGCAGCTTGAACGCCTGGTCGAAGCCGACGAGGCCGTGGCCGTGGCCTACCTCGACAGCATCAAGCTGCAGTTCGACCTGCACGGCTTCACCCTCGTGCGCGGTGCCGACAGCGCCTCGCTGCACTGCCGCGTGCCGCGCGAGATCTACCGCTTCCAGCGCCGCGGCGCCTACCGCGTGCGCCCGCGCGGCCATCACGCGCCCAGTGCCAGCCTGCGCCACCCGGCCCTGCCCGAGATGCTGCTCGCACTGCGTGTGCTGGACCTCAGCATCGGCGGCTGCGCGCTCTGGCTGCCGCGCGACGTGCCGCCGCTGCAGGCCGGCACCCAGATCGCGGGCGTGCAGCTGGCACTCGACGCCGACACCCACTTCACCGCCGCGCTCACGCTGCAGCACGTCAGTGCGCAGGGCAGCGAAGGTGGTGCCCGCCTGGGCTGCGAATGGCGCACGCTGGACCCCAGCGCCGAACGGGCGCTGCAGCGCTGGATCGACCGCACGCAGCAGCGCGCCCGCCTGCTGACGCTGGATTGAGCCCCGTGATGCACACCCTGCACCGCCACCGCGGCTTCACCCTCGTCGAGTGCGTGGCGGCCTGCGCCATCGCTGCGCTGATGGCCGCGGTGGCCCTGCCCAGCTTCCAGGGCCAGGCCCTGCGCACCTCGCGCCTGGACGCGGTGCAGGCACTGACGCGGCTGCAGCTGGCGCAGGAGCAGTACCGCGCCACGCACGGCCTGTATGCCACTGAACTGACGGCGCTGCGCGGCGTGGTGCCGGTCAGCGAGCAGGGCCGCTACACGCTGAGCGTGGCGCTCACCGGGCCCGATTCCTACCGCGCCACGGCACTGGCGCGCGGCGCCCAGGCGCAGGACGGCAAATGCCCCGCGTTGACGCTGGACGTGTCCGATGGCTGGGCCCAGGTCGGCCCGAGCGCGCAATGCTGGAACCGCTGACCATGAAGCCCCGGCGCGGTTTCACGCTGATCGAGCTGGCGATGGCACTGGCCGTGATGGCCGTGCTGGCCGCGCTGGCGGTGCCCAGCCTGGGCGCGCGCCTGGACCGCCAGCGCCTGCAGGGCGCCGCCGAGACCCTGGCCGCCGACCTGGCCGAGGCCCGCTTTGAAGCCGCCAAGCGCGGCACCACCCTGTTCGTCGAAAGTGCCGACGCCGCCGAAGGCAACGCCTGGTGCTGGGCCGTGGCCACGCGGGCCGGCTGCGGCTGTGGCCAGCCGCAGCCCTGCCAGGTGCATGCCACCCGTTCGGCCGACCATCCGGGCGTGCGCATGGCCACCGGAATGAGCGTGCAGCTGGACCCTTCGGGCACCGCGCAGAGCACGCAGACGGCGACGCTGGAAGGCGCGAAGGGTGACCGCCTGCGGGTGGAGCTGTCGACGCTGGGCCGCCCGCGCATCTGCGCCGAAAAGGGCGCCTGGCCGCGCTTCCCGAGCTGTCAACCGGCCGGCTAGACCTGCATGTTCATGATGTCGCTGTAGGCCTGGGCCAGCCGGTTGCGCACCTGCACCACGGCCTGGAAGCCGATCTGGGCCTTCTGCATGGCCATCATGGTCTCTTCCAGGCTCACGGTCGGGTTGTCCAGCGACAGCTCGCGCTGCAGCCGGGTGGCCTCGGTCTGGGTCTGGCTGACGGACTTCAGCGCATCGTTCATCGCCGCCTTGAAGCCGCCCTGCACCTCGCCGGCGTCGCCGGTGCGCGGCGTGCCGTCCGGCCGCAGCCCGGCCTTGGCCACGGCGGCGGCAAAGTCGAAGGGTTTGATGCGCAGGTCGTTCATGGGCTTGCTCGGGGTGCGTGCCGGCGGCACTTTTCCACGGCCTCACTGTAGGCGCGGCGCACCTGTACGGAAGGCGCGATCAGGCGCGTGTTTCGCGGCCTTCTCGCCCTCATGTCTGGCGTGCTGGCGGCCAACAATGGCGGCGAACCCGAAAGTACGCCTGGCCCCCCGCAATCACCCATGAGCAACGCCATCGCCACCGCCGCCCCCACCCCGCTCGTGCCCGCCGGCACCGGCCTGGCCGCGCGCTGGTCCACGCTGCCGGCGCGTGCGCAGCTGGGCCTGGTGCTCGGCGTCGCCGCGTTGCTCGCGGTGCTGGCCTTCATGTTCATGGGTGCGCGTGACAGCGACTACCGGCCGCTCTTCCCCACGCTGTCCGAGAAGGATGGCGGGCAGGTCATCGACAAGCTGGCGCAGATGAACGTGCCCTACAAGTTCGCCGACGGCGGCAGCGTGATCCTGGTGCCCAGCGGCCGCGTGCACGAGCTGCGCATGAAGCTGGCGGCGCAGGGCCTGCCTTCGGCCGGCGGCGCCGGCGGCAGCGCAGCCGGCTACGAGCTACTGGACAAGAACAGCTTCGGCCAGACCCAGGGCCAGGAACGCATGAAGGTGCAGCGCGCCATCGAAGGCGAGCTCACCACCACCATCCAGGCGCTGGAGTCGGTGAAGTCGGCGCGTGTGCACCTGGCGCTGCCGCAGCAGAACGGCTTCTTCCGCGAACAGCAGAAGCCCAGCGCCTCGGTGGTGCTCACGCTGCACCCCGGCCGCACGCTCGACCGCAACCAGATCGCCGGCATCGTGCGCGTGGTCTCGGGCAGCGTGCCCGAGCTGAACGCCAAGGCCGTGAGCGTGGTCGACAGCACCGGTGCGCTGCTGTCGGGTGCGGTCGACGACGAAAGCGCCGCCGGCCTAGACACCCAGCAGCTGCAATACCGCCGCGAGGTCGAGGCCGGCCACCTGAAGCGCGTGATGGCGCTGCTGGAGCCCGTGGTGGGCCGCGACAACGTGCGTGCCAGCGTCAGTGCCGAGATCGATTTCGCGCAGGTGATGCAGACGGCCGAGGCCTACCGCCCGAACCAGGGGCCCGACGCCAAGCCCGCCGTGCGCGAGCAGCGTTCGGAAGAAAGCAGCCAGCCCGGCAGCGCCACGCCCGCCGGCGTGCCCGGCGCCACCAGCAACCAGCCGCCGACGCCGGCCACCGCGCCCATCAACGGCCCGGCCCAGGCGCTGCAGGGCGCGCAGGGCAACAGCGCGGCCAGCCTGGCCCAGCGCAAGGAAGCCGCCACGCGCTTCGAGGTGGACAAGACCGTCACCGTCACGCGCAATGCCGTGGGCAGCGTGCGGCGCCTGTCGGCGGCCGTGGTGGTGAACCACCGCACCAGCACCGACGCCAAGGGCAAGACCACCACCGTGCCGCTGAGCGACAAGGAAGTCGAGCAGCTCACCGCGCTGGTGCAGCAGGGCATCGGCTACAACAGCGAGCGCGGCGACGTGGTGAAGGTGGTCAACGCGCCCTTCCGCGTCGAGGCGCTGCCCGCCGTCGACGAGCTGCCCTTCTGGAAGCAGCCCTGGCTGCTGGACCTGCTGAAGAGCGCCGCCGCGCCGGCCGCGCTGGCCCTGGTGGCGCTGGCCATCGTCACCAAGCTCATCCGCCCTGCGTTGGCCCAGCTGCTGGCCCCGCCGCCGCCGCCGCCCAAGGGCAGCCAGGTCGACGAGGTGGTGGAAGACGAACCCCCGCCCCCGCCGCCCCCGCCTCGGCCCAAGCCGAAGGCGCCCGCCCTGATGAGCCCGGACCAGAACACCGAGCGCGTCGATGCCGTGCGCGTGCTGGCCAAGAGCAACCCTGCCGCCGTCGCCAACATCGTGCGCGGCTGGGTCAGCGGCGACTGATACCTGAAGAGACCACATGCCCGCACCGAATCTCGACGACGACGGCCTGGAAAAGGCCGCCATCCTGCTCATGACCCTGGGCGAGGAAGAGGCGGCCGAGGTCTTCAAGCACCTGGCGCCCAAGGAGGTGCAGCGCCTGGGCGAGACCATCGCACGCATGAAGTCGGTCACGCGCGACCGCGTCGAGCAGGTGATGGAGAGCTTCGAGAAGGTGGCCCAGCGCGAGCAGCTGCTGGTGGCCGACAGCAACGAGTACGTCAAGGCCGTGCTGCGCCGCGCCCTCGGCGACGACAAGGCCAACCTGCTGATCGACCGCATCATGCAGGGCAACGACGTCACCGGCATCGAGAGCCTGAAGTGGATGGACCCCACCTCGGTGGCCGAACTGCTGCGCAACGAACACCCGCAGATCGTCGCCGCCATCCTCGTGCACCTGGACTTCGACCAGGCCGCCGACGTGCTGAAGATCTTCACCGAGCGCCAGCGCAACGAGGTGATGGTGCGCATCGCCACGCTCGACGGCATCCAGCCGATGGCGCTGCGCGACCTCAACGAGGTGATGAGCAAGGTGCTGGCCGGTGGCGACCGCAGCCGCAAGAGTTCGCTGGGCGGCGCCAAGTCGGCCGCTGAAATCCTCAACATGCTGGGCAGCGCGGTCGAGACTAGCGTGCTGGACTTCGTGCGCGAGGCCGACGCCGACCTGGCGCAGCAGATCATGGACAACATGTTCACCTTCGACGACCTGGTGAAGATCGACGACAAGGGCATCCAGGCGCTGATGAAGGAAGTGCAGACCGATTCGCTGGTGGTGGCGCTCAAGGGTGCCTCGCCGCAGCTGCGCGAGAAGATCTTCAAGAACATGTCCACCCGCGCCGCCGAGACGCTGCGCGAAGACCTGGAGTCGCGCGGCCCGGTGCGCCTGTCGGAGGTGGAAGGCGAGCAGAAGGAACTGCTCAAGATCGTGCGCCGCCTGGTCGACGAGGGCCAGATCGTGCTGGCCGGCGGCGGCGACGAACAGTTCGTCTAACGACACAAAACCATGGGCAGCCGACCCCCCGTCTTCAAGAACATCCCGTCTCCGGCGGGCTCCAAGGCCTCCACGCCCTACCAGCGCTTCATCCCGCGCGAGGAGCTGGGCGACTTCGCCAGCTGGAAACCCGGCAGCTTCGGCGGCACTCAAGCCACCGGCACCGGCGCACCCCCGCCCGCGCCGGCCGAGCCCACGGCAGCCGAGTGGGAAGCCCGCATCGCCGCGGCACGCCAGGCCGGATACCACGACGGCTACCGCGACGGCCTGGTGGCGCTGGAGAACTTCAAGCAGAGCTTCGCCCAGCAGGCCACCGCACAGATCGGCGCCCTGCTCGGCAGCTTCGACAAACAGCTGCAGCAGCTGGACGGGCGCATCGCCGCGGCCTTGGCCGACACCGCCGTGCAGCTGGCGCGCCAGGTGCTGCGCAGCGAACTGAGCCAGCGCCCGGAGATCGTGGCCACCGTCGCGGCCGAGGCCGTGGGCGCGGTGATGCTGAGTGCGCGCCACATCTCCGTGCAGGTGCACCCGCAGGACCTGCCGCTGGTGGCCGAGGGCGCCGAGGAAGCGCTGGCCGCCCGCGGCGCGCGGCTGACGGCGCACCCCGGCATCGAACGCGGCGGCGTGATGGTGCAGAGCGACGTCGGCGCGGTGGACGCTCGCATCGCCACGCGCTGGGCCCAGGCCGCCGCGGCGCTGGGCTCCAGCCTGCCGCTGGACGACGAAGCGCCGTGATGCACTACGACGCCGCCTGCAGCCTGAACGAACGCGGCCAGCGCTGGCAGCGCTACCTGGCCGACATGAAGGACTACGCCACCCAGCCCCAGCCGCTGGAAGCCGTGGGCACGCTGCTGCGTGTCACCGGCCTGGTGCTGGAAGCCGCCGGCGTGCGCGTGCCCGTGGGTTCGGTGTGCGACGTGCACTGCCCCGGCCAGCCGCCGGTGATGGCCGAAGTGGTGGGCTTCAGCGGCGACCGCGCCTACCTCATGCCCATGGGCGAGCTGCACGGCCTGGCCAGCGGCGCGCGCGTGGTGCCGCGCCCGGCGCCGGTGTCGCCGCCACGCTTCGGCGCCGAGAACCACCCCTGGCGCCGCAGCGAAGACCGCGGCCTGCACCTGCCCATGGGCGACGGCCTGCTGGGCCGCGTGGTCGACTCGCACGGCCAGCCCATCGACCGCCTGGGCCCGCTCGAGAACGTGCACACCGAACCGCTGGTGCGCCGCCCCATCAACGCGATGGACCGCGACCCCGTGCGCACGCCGCTGGACACCGGCGTGCGCGCCATCAACGCCCTGCTCACCGTCGGCCGCGGCCAGCGCATCGGCCTCTTCGCCGGCACCGGCGTGGGCAAGAGCGTGCTGCTGGGCATGATGGCGCGCTACACAGCGGCCGACGTCATCGTCGTCGGCCTGATCGGCGAACGCGGCCGCGAGGTCAAGGAATTCATCGAGGACATCCTCGAAGACGAGGGCCGCGCACGCAGCGTCGTGGTGGCCGCACCCGCCGACGCGCCGCCGCTGCTGCGCATGCAGGGTGCCGGTTATGCCACCGCGATTGCCGAACACTTCCGCGACCGCGGATTGCACGTGCTGCTGCTGATGGACAGCCTGACGCGCTACGCGATGGCGCAGCGCGAGATCGCGCTGGCCATCGGCGAGCCGC
>CAYREA010000036.1:0-31047 GCA_964423075.1 uncultured Rubrivivax sp.
TCGACGAAGTGCTGCCAGGCGTAGGCCCAGATGCGCTCGTACCACTGCCAGTACACGGGCTCACCGCTGCGCACCGCCAGCCAGGCCGCGGCTGCCAGGCTCTCGGCCTGCACCCAGAAGTACTTGTCGCCGTCGCACACGCTGAAGTCGGGCGCAAAGCCGTAGACCAGGCCGCCGTTGGCGGGGTCCCAGCCGTGCTGCATGGCGGCGCCGAACAGGCGGCGCGCGGTGGCGTGCAGCCACGGCGGGGCGCCGGCGCCGGCGCGGCGTTCCAGTTGCAGCAGCAACTTGGTCCACTCGGTGAGGTGGCCGGTCTGGAAGCCCCAGGGGCGGAAGATATTGCTCTGGTCGTGGCGGTTGTAGTCCCAGTCGGGTGACCAGTCTTCGCGGTAGTGCTCCCAGATCAGGCCACCCGCCCGCGCGGCCTGGCGCTGCGTGATGGACTCGGCCAGGGCCAGCGCGCGTTGCAGGTAGCGCGGCTCGCGGGTGACGGCGTGCGCGGCCAGCATCGCCTCGCAGGCGTGCATGTTGGCGTTCTGGCCGCGGTAGGGCAGAAGCTTCCAGTCGGCCGTGGCCTCGTCGGCATAGAGCGCGTGGGCGGGCTGCCAGAAGCGGCGCTCCATCAGATCGAAGGTCTCGGCGATGCCCGCGCGAGCGCCCGGAACACCGGCCTCCGCCGCGTGCGCATGGGCCAGCAGCACGAAGGCCAGGCCGTAGCAGTGGTTCGTGGCATCGAGCACACGGGCCTGGCCGTCGTGCCAGTCGAGCAGCCAGGCATAACCCCCGTGTGCCTGGGCGTGTGCGCCGCGCACGAAAGCCAGCGCGTGGGCCACGTCGTCCACCGGCGCGCCGAACCAGCGCCAGGCCAGCGCGTGGTTGAAGACGAAGCGCGTGCTGCTGACCAGGTGGCGCGTGCGCCGGTCGTAGACCGTGCCGTCGTCCTTGAAGAAGTGGAAGCAGCCGCCCGAAACATCGCGCGCGCTCAGCGCGTAGAAGGCCAGCGTGTGGCGCATGTGGGCCAGCAGCGCCTGCGGTTGCCGCAGGTCGGGCATGGGCATCATGGCAGGACCTTCTCGCGCAGGAAGGCACCCAGTTCGTCGGCCAGCTGCGCGTGCACGTCGATGCGCGGATGCGCCCACGCGAATGCTTGGAAGGTGTACGTCCACACCCGCGTGTCACCTTCGGCGCGCAGGCGCGTTGCGGTGTCGGCCAGCGCATGCTGCAGCGCGGGCTGCTCTTTCCAGGCCGACATGCCGCCCAGCGTGAGCACCAGGCGCGCCGCGGGGTAGCGCTGGCGCAGGCCGCGCACGAAGTGGAAGTAGCGCTCGCCGAAGTCGGCCGCAAAAGGCTCGCCGCGCGAGGCCGGCAGGCCGTGGTCGTTCTGGCCCAGGTTCACGAGCACCACGTCGGGCGCACGCGGGCCCACGGGGGCGACCGGCGCGTCCAGGCGCGGCGCCACGCGGTCCCACACCTGCGGCATCAGCAGATCACCCCAGGTGCGGGTGATGCCGGTGCCGCTGAGGGCGATGCCCACGTAGTCGGCGCCCAGGCGCTCGGCCACCAGCGCCCCGTAGGCGCGTGTGCCGTCGTGGGTGGACAGGTCTTCGTACTGGTCGGCACCGATGTCGCCGTTGCAGGCGCCGGCGGTGATGGAGTCGCCGTAGAACTCCAGCCGCAGCGGGCGCGCGGGTGGCGGTGCCAGCAGTTGCCCGTCTGCGTCCAGCAGCAGGCCCAGGAAACGCGCTTCGGCCATCGCGCCTTCGGTGCGCTTGACGATGCGTAACTCGTGCGGGCCTGGCGCCAGGGCTTCGAGCAGGCGCCAGTCGCGTGCGCTCTCCCCCTGCAGCGTCAGCGCGCGGCGGCGGCCATCGATCTCCACCGTGTAGTGGCTGACCCCCTTCGTCGCCGCCATGCGCAAGGCGAGCCGCGTGCCGGTGAAGCGGGCGCGGACCTCGCTGCCACTCCAGGCCATGAGCGGCGCCGCGGGCTGGCGCGTATCGAAGCGGCCCACCCACGCCAGGCGGGCATCGTCGGCACGCACGAACTGCCAGCCGTCGGCGGGCTTGAGCGCAACCACGGGCTCGAAGCGGGCGGCCGGCGGCATCAGCCCGGCCGCCATCGCCGCGACAAAGCTGGCCGGCCGCCCGCTGCCGGCCCAGGCGTCGCGCTTCATGCGCACATGCAGCAGGTGCGCGCCAGGCTCCAGGCCCTGCCCCACCACGCTGTAGTGCCAGCCCAGATAGCCGCGGCGCTCGGGCACATGGCCGTGCAAGGTGACGGGCGCGCCGTCGTCGACCCAGGCTTCGAGATTGCGGTAGTGCTCGCTCTCGGCGTGGAAGACCGCGATCTCCGAGCCCCAGACCAGGAACGAGGCTTCGGCCGCGTCGTCGGTGGTGGTCCAGCCGGGCGCCAGGGGCCACTCGGGATGCACCGCACCGCCGCGCACGAAACCGCGCTTGCGCCAGGGCTTGAGATCGTCGCCGGCGAGGCTGCGCACGAACTGGTGCGCGCGCCCGTGCAGGGGCGCCGGCAGGCTGGGCATGGCGGCAGCGGGCGCGGCGGATCGTGCGGCCTGCAAGGTCTCGATCACCGCGTCGGCGATCGCGTCGTGCCCGCGCTGGTTGGGGTGCACGGGCTCGTCGTACAACGTGGCCCAGCTCGCGCTGCCCTGGTCGACGCGGCGCTGCATCCAGGCGCCGAAGTCGATGGCCACCAGGCCGTAGTGAGCCGCTAGGCGCCGCTGCAACTCGACCGCCCCGCGCGCCTGGTTGCCCTGCTGCGTCAGCAGCAGCGGCAGCACGGCCGGCGGACGCGGCGCGGCCAGCAGCTGGCGCAGCAGCCCTTCGTAGCTGCTGGCGCGCACACGTGCGTCGAGCCATTCGTCGTTGACACCGAACTCGACCAGCACCAGGTCGGGCGCGGCATCCAGCACCTGCGCCTGCACACGCTGCACGGCGATGGCCGAATCGGTGCCGCTGACGCCGGCATTGATGAAGTTGACCGCGCCGCGCTGCCCCAGCCAGGCCGCCACCTGCGCCGCCCACCCGCGCTGCCGCGGCGGCTCGGCGGCGTAGCCGGTGGTGATGGAGCCGCCGATGGCCGCCACCGTGATGGGCTGGCCGGCGTCCAGCTTCTGCAGCACCGCACGCAGGCGCGGGTCGGCGCCCTCCCCCGCTTCAGCCACGCCCACGATGAACCCCATGCCCAGCAGCCATGTCCAGAACCTCTTCATGCGCTTCAACCCTTGGTGGCGCCGGCGGTGAGGCCGGCCACGAACTGGCGCTGGAAGAACAGGAAGGCCAGCACGGCCGGCAGCGAGGCCAGCAGCGAACCGGCCATCAGCACGGCAGCCGACTGCGGGTTGTAGCTGAGGTTGCCGGCCATCTTGCCCAGCTGCAGCGGCAGCGTCATGTGCGGCGCGTCGTTGATCACCAGCAGCGGCCACAGGAAGCTGTTCCATTCGGCGATGGCCACCGGTATGGCAATGGCCGCCAGCGCCGGCCGCAGCAGCGGCAGCACCACGCTCCACCAGATGCGCACGGTGCCGGCGCCGTCCATCGTGGCCGCGTCCACCAGCTCGCTCGACACACACAGGATGATCTGGCGGAAGTAGAAGACCACGAAGGCCTTGGCCAGCCCCGGCACCAGCAGCGCCGGGTAGCTGTTGATCCAGCCCAGCTCGGCCACGGTGAGGAAGTTGGGGATGATGGTCACCTCCCACGGCACCATCATGCTGGCCAGCATCACGTTGAAGAGCGCGCGGCTGCCCGGGAAGGGCCGCTTCGTCAGCACGAAGGCGACGAAGGACGCGGCCCCGATGCTGACGACAGTGACGAACAGCGTCACCACCAGGCTGTTGAGGTAGTAGCGGCCGAAGCCGTGGCCTTCGCTGGTGCGCTGGAAGATGCCGGCCCAGTGATCGGGGTCCTGCTCGTTGCCGACATAGCCAGGGTCGTGGAAGTTCTGCAGCGTGGGCTTGTGCACCCAGAAGGTAGGCGGCTGCTGCACGAGCTCGGGCGCAGTCTTGAAGGCACCGATGGCCATCCAGTAGTAAGGCACCAGCATGCTGGCCACCAGCAGCCACAGCGGCGCACGTGCCAGCGTCAGCCAGCGGCTGGGCTTCTCGTGCGGCAGGCTCACCATCAGTGCGGCTCCGAGGCGCGGCCCAGCTTCAGGTTGAGCCAGGTCAGCACGAAGAGGATGGTGGTCAGCACCCACGCCGCGGCCGAGGCGTAGCCCAGGTCGAGCTGGTGGAAGCCGTAGTCGAACAGGTAGGTCACCAGCATCAGCGCCGAATCGAGCGGGCCGCCGATGGCGTCGACCGAGCCGAACAGCAGGTAGGGCTCGTAGAAGACCTGGAACGACGCGATCATGCCGGTGACGCCCACGTACACCAGCGTGGGCCGCAGCATCGGCAGCGTGATGTGCCACAGCCGCTGCCAGCGCGTGGCGCCGTCGAGCGAGGCGGCCTCGTACAGATCGGCAGGGATGGACCGCATGCCGGCCACGAAGATCACCAGGTTGTAGCCCAGCACCGACCACACGCCGATGGCCACCAGCACCACCATGCTCCACGAGGGGTCGCCCAGGAAGCGCACCGGCTCCAGGCCGAACCCGGCGCGCAGGCTGTTGAAGAAGCCGTAGGGCTCGGAATTGGCCAGCCACTTCCAGGCCGAGATCGCACCCACGCCGCCGGCCACCGAAGGCAGGAAGAAGGCGATGCGCGCGCACTGGTGCAGCCGCGACTGGCTGCCGAAGGCCAGCGCCAGCACCAGCCCCAGCACCACCGCCAGCACCGACACCAGGGCCATGTACAGCGTGGTGTTGGCCAGGGCGCGCCAGAAGCGTTCGTCGGCGAACAGGTCGGCGTAGTTCTGCCAGCCCACCCAGCGCGGCGCCGCGGTGGCGTGGTATTCGGTGAAGCTGAGCCAGGCCGAGCGCAGCACCGGCCACAGCACGAACACGGCGAACAGCGCGACGAAGGGCGCCACCAGCAGCATGTCGCGGCCGTGGCGGCGCAGGGTGCGGCGCATCAGCGGCCACCGCGCAGCGCGCGGTTCATCTTGGCAGCGGCCTTGCTCAGTTCCTGCTGGGCGTCGCCATCGGCCAGCACCACGCGCTGCACGGCGCGGGTCAGCGATTCGGCCAGGCGCTGCCAGCCCGGGCAGTTGGGCGGGCCTTCGCTGTCCTGCAGCTGAGCCAGCAGCACCTGCTTGTGCGCCGGTGGCAGTGGCAGCGCTTCCAGCTGGTCGGCGCGCCCGCCGGGCAGCCACACCAGGCCGAGCTGCAGCGCTGCCGCGCCGATGCGGCGCGTGACTTCGGCGCTGTAGACCGTGCGCATGAAGTCCAGCGCCAGCTCGACATTCGGCGAGTACGAGGTGACGCCCATCACCGTGCCGCCGATGAAGGCGGTGTTGCGCCCGCCCGGCGCAGCCGGCAGCGGCGCCGCGGCCCAGCGGCCGCTGATCTTGCGGCGCGCGATGTCCAGGCTGGCCAGCAGCCAGGTGCCCGACTGGATGAGCGGCGTGGCGCCGCTTTCGAGGCCGCCGTCGGCGTCGGGCCAGGTGTCGGTGGACGCCTTGTGCTCGCGGTAGATCGTGGCGTAGTGCTTGAGCGCGCGCACGGCCTCGGGGCTGTCCACCAGGGCCTGGGTGCAGTTCGCGTCGTAGAGCGCGCCGCCGGCCTGCTGCAGGTAGGGGAAGAAGCCCAGCCAGCTGGTATTGCCCCATTGCTGCGCAAAGCCGCGCGCGCCGCCGGCGCGCAGCTGGCGCACCGTGGTCTCGAACTCGGCGTAGGTGGCGGGCGCGCGGGGCAGCAGGTCGGTGCGGTAGTACTGCAGCTGCAGGTGCATGTCGAAAGGGGCGGCGTGCATCACGCCGTTGGGGCGGCGCACCGAGCGCAGCGCGCCCGGCACGGCGTGCTGCTGCAGCAGGCGCACCAGGTCGGGTGCGCGCCGGTTCAGGTCGATGAGCGCGCCCTTGGCGCCGAGGTCGATGCCGAAGGTGGTGCCGCCGGTGATCAGGTCAGGCCCGGCGCGGCTGGCCAGCGCCGCCGAGTACTTCGACATGGCGTCGGCCCAGGGCACGTCGCGCACCTCCACGGCCACGCCCGGGTGCCGCGCCTGGAAGGCCTCGACGGCAGGCTGCAGCAGGCGCGGCACCTTGTCGTCGCCCACCATCCACACGACGAGCTTCTGCGCGTGCGCGGCGCCGCTGGCCAGCAGCAGCGCCAGGGCCAGATGACCCTTGATGGCACTCGTGGTTTTACTAAACATGACGCATTGTGCTTCCGTGTGAAATCGCATTGCTTGCCGAATGATCGGCAGTTTCCCTAGGTATAACTCCGAAGTGACGAAGGACGGCGGCAAAAACAAACTACGCAACAAAGACATTGTTTAGTGATCCGACGCCGTCGGCATGGAGACAGACAAGGTGACCGCGCTGGCGTTCGGAGGGGGGGAAACGCTGCGCGAGCTGCACGGCGGTTGGCAGCTGGCCGAGGTGCCGGCCGATGCCGGCCCCGGCGCCATCCGCGCCCTGCCCGCTTCCGCCTGGCTCGATGCCGCCGTGCCCGGCAGCGCCCACGGCGCCTTGCTGGCGGCTGGGCGCATCCCCGACCCCTGCTGGGGCCTGAACGAGAGCGCCGTGCAGTGGGTGGGCGAACGCAGCTGGGCCTGGCGCCTGGCCTTCGAAGTGAGTGAAAGGCGCGCTCACGAAGAGCTGGTCTTCGAAGGCCTGGACACCTGGTGCAGCGCCTGGCTCAACGGCGCGCCCCTGCTGGAAAGCAGCAACATGTTCGTGCCGCAGCGCGTGGACGTGCGCACGCTGCTGCGCCCCGGCAGCAACGAGCTGCTGCTGCGCTTTCACCCGCCGCTGCAGCATGCGCGCGAGCAGGAAGCCCTGCACGGCCGCCGCGCCCTGTGGAACGGCGACAGCGCGCGGCTGCACGCGCGCAAGGCGCAGTACCACTTCGGCTGGGACTGGGGCCCGGTGCTGCTGACCAGCGGCCCCTGGCGCCCGGTGCGGCTGCACGGCTTCGACGTGCGCATCGACGAGCTCGACTGCCGCCAGCAGATCGACCTGCCGGCGCAGCGCGCCACGCTGCACCTGCACACGCGCCTGGCCGGCACCCGCGCCGGGCTGCAGATCGAATACCAGCTGCTCGACCCCGAAGGCCGCCCCGTGGCGCAGGCTTCGAGCCCGGCCGGCGTGGCCACGCTCACGGTGCCCGCCGCGCGCCTGTGGTGGCCACGCGGCCTGGGCGAGCAGCCGCTCTACACGCTGCACGCGCGCGTCACCGACGGCACGCACACGCTGGCCGAGGACCGCCGCCGCATCGGCCTGCGCACGCTGCGCCTGGTGCAGGCACCGGTCCAGGGTGAGCCGGGCACGAGCTTCTGCTTCGAAGTGAACGGCCGCGACTTCTTCGCCGGTGGCGCGAACTGGATCCCCGAGCACAACCTGCTCGAACGCGTCACGCCCGCGCGCTACCGCGAGCGCGTGGCGCAGGCCGCCGCGGCGAACATGAACATGCTGCGCGTGTGGGGCGGCGGCATCTACGAAGACGCCGCCTTCTACGACGCCTGCGACGAGCTCGGCCTGCTGGTGTGGCAGGACTTCATGTTCGCCTGTGGCATGTACCCGGCGCACGCCGCGTTCCGGGACAGCGTGCGCGCCGAGGCCCGTGCCGCCGTCACGCGCCTGCGCCACCACGCCTGCCTGGCGCTCTGGTGCGGCAACAACGAGGACTACGCGGTCGCCGAGTCCATCGGCGCCCACGGCCCCGGCGTCGAGCCCGGCCGCTTCGAGGCCCGCGCCCTCTACGAGCAGCTGCTGCCCGAGGTCTGCGCAGAACTCGACCCGACGCGGCCCTACTGGCCCGGCAGCCCGTACTCGCCCAAGCCCGGCGGCAGCACGCTGTCTTCAGACCCCACGGTGGGCGACCGCCACAGCTGGGAGGTGTGGCACCAGCAGATGCTGCCCTACCAGCGCTACGGCGAGGTGCAGGGCCGCTTCGTCAGCGAATTCGGCATGCAGTCGCACCCCTCGCTGGCGCTGCTGGAAGCCACGCTGCCGCCGGCCGAGCGCTACCCGCAGAGCCGCACGCTGGCCTGGCACAACAAGGCCGCGGCCGCAGGCCAGCCCGACGGGCACCGCCGCCTGGCCGTCTACCTGGCCGACAACCTGCGTGCCGGCAGCACGCTGGCCGAGCAGGTCTACGCCACGCAGTTCGTGCAGGCCGAGGCCATGCGCTATGCCTACCAGGACTTCCGCCGCCGCTGGTTGCACCCCGGCGCACGCGCCGTGGGCGGTGCGCTGGTGTGGCAGCTCAACGACTGCTGGCCCGCCACCAGCTGGGCGCTGATCGACTCGGCCGGCACCGTCAAGCCGGCCTGGCACAGCGTACGCCGCGCGCTGGCGCCGCTGGCGCTGGCGCTGCGCCTGACGCCCGGCCTGGCCCGCCTGGCAGTCATGAACGGCGCGCCGGCCGACGAGCTGAAGCTTACGCTGCGTGTGCTTGCGCTCGACGGCCGCTGCCTGCACGAAGACCAGCTGGCCTGGGCCGTGCCGGCCCACACCAGCGAAGAACGTCAGCTACCGCTGCCCGCCTTCGACGAGCCCGTGGTGGGCGAGCTGCGCGCCTTCGATGCCCAGGGCTCCGAGCGCGCGCGCGACTGCGCCTGGCCCGAGCCCTTCCGCTTCCACACCTTCGCCACCGTGTGCCCACGCTTCAAGCTCGATGGCCGCGCGCTGCGCATCGAGGCCGATGCGCCGCTGAAGGGCCTGTGGCTCGAAGCCGAAGGCACGCACTTCGAAGACAACTTCATCGACCTGATGCCACAGGCCCCCGTCAGCGTGGCGTTGCAAGGCGCGCCCTTGGCTGAACTGCGCTGGACGGCACTGGACTATCCCGCAACTCAGGGTAAACACAGCATCGTTTAGGTGTTTTCGATTGTTTTCTTCCAGTCACCCCTCGACCTATTCTCAGCATCAGCAACCCATTCCGACGAGGAGGCCTGCGTTGCTGGGTGATCTGAACAAGGCAGTCGGCCTGCAGCCGAAGCCCAGGGGCACCGCAGCCCCTGACGGCCCGCCCTGTGCGAACCCGCGCCGCGCCAAGCAGCCGGCCAGCGTGTCCCGATCCGGATCTGTTGCGGCATGCGCCGCTCGCAAACCAGTTCGTCCCTGAGCGGGACTGGCCCTGAAACCCAACCATAAGTAGATGCAATGAGACAATTTCAGAGGACAGCGTTGTCTATCGCCGCGACCCAGGTCGCACTCGGCTGGAGCGCAGCGGCCTACGCGCAGACGCCGCCCGCACCGGCCGCCGCCGCGTCGGCGCCGGCACGGGCTGCATCGGCACCGGCGGCGCAGAGCGTCGTCATCAGCGGCCAGCGCCAGGCCATCATGTCGGCGCAGAAGCTCAAGCAGAACGCCGAGGAAGTGGTCGACTCCATCGTCGCCGACGACATCGGCAAGCTGCCCGACCGTTCCGTCACCGAAGTGCTGCAGCGCATCGTGGGCGTGACGATGGACCGCACCATGAGCCGCGGCGACCCCGAGCACTTCTCGGTGGAAGGCTCGGGCGTGGTGATCCGCGGCCTGACCTTCGTGCGCTCCGAACTCAACGGCCGCGATTCCTTCTCGGCCAACTCGGGGCGCTCGCTCAGCTTCGAAGACGTGCCGCCCGAGCTGCTGGCCGGCGTGGACGTCTACAAGAACCCCTCGGCCGAGCAGATCGAAGGCGGCATTGCGGGCCTGGTGAACCTGCGCACCGCGATGCCCTTCGACTTCAAGGGCCCCAAGCTCGGCTTCTCGGTGCAGACCACCAACTCGACGCTGCGCAAGAAGCAGCAGCCCTCGGTGTCGCTGCTGCTGTCCAACCGCTGGGACACCGAGCTGGGCGAGTTCGGCGCCTTGATCGACCTGGCGCGTTCGAAGAACGCCACGCGTACCGATTCGATGCAGGTCGACGCCTACTACCCCACCGACGTCACCAGCACACGCTGGTTCCCCAAGGCGCTGTCGTGGCGCACGCTGGAGTACGACCGCGACCGCACGGGCCAGTACGCCGCGCTGCAGTGGAAGAAGGACAAGCTCGAATCGGCGCTCACGGTCTTCAAGTCGGACTACCACTTCAAGTGGGCCGAGAACGCCATCTTCAGCCAGAACAGCCCGGCCAACACCGTCATCACCAACGGCGTCTTCGACAGCCGCGGCGCGCTGGTGAGCGGCACGATGACGAACCCGGCCGACGGCGGCATCTCGATGGACACCGACACGCGCTACGCCGACCGCGAGTCAAGCACGCGCGACCTCACCTGGAACCTGCGCTGGAAGCCGAACGACCGCTGGACGCTGACCTCGGACTACCAGACCATCCACTCCAAGACCCACGGCTTCGATTCCACCGTGGCCACCGGCGTGACCCTGCCCAAGGAGAACATCGACCTCACCGGCGAGTTCCCCCGGATCAACTTCGACGCCTCCGACCTCGCCTACCTGGCCAACCCCGCCAACTACTACTGGGCTTTCACGATGGAGAACATCGATGAGAGCCGCGCCAACCAGAAGGCCTGGAAGGGCGACGCGAAGTACAAGTTCGACGACCCGGTGCTGGTGGACCTGCGCTTCGGTGTGCGCCTGACCGACCGCGACGCGCTGACGCAGAACTCCAACCCCTACTACCACTGGGCCACCGTCACCCACCCCTGGCAGCTGCCCTGGGACGTGAACCAGCTGGCGCGCCTGTCGCGCTTCGGCGGCGACCAGGCCTACCTGCACCAGTTCAACAACTTCATGAACGGCAAGGCTTCGGTGCCAGGCCTGTGGGTGCCCACGCAGGCCGCCGCCAAGGGCTACCCCGACAGCTACACCACGATCCACAACTACTACGAGGTGCTGTGCGCCGAGGCCGTGGCTGCGCAGGGCTTCGGCTGCTTCAACCACTGGAACCCGTCCACCTTCGGCACCGACCCGGCCTTCACCAACGACCAGCGCGAGAAGACCAAGGCCGCCTACGCCCAGCTGCGCTTCGACCTGGAAGACAAGGGCTACCCCATCGACGGCAACGTCGGCCTGCGCGTGGTGCAGACCCAGGCCATCGCGCACGGCTACACCACGATGAACGTCACCGTGCCCGAGATCCCTCCCGGCGGCTCGGTGCAGGGCTCGATGCCCGGCTTCAACTTCACCGCGCAGAAGCAGGACTTCGACAAGACCTACAACGTCGCGCTGCCCAGCCTGAACCTGCGCCTGAAGGGCCAGGGCGGCTGGCAGTACCGCATGGCCTACTCGCACGGCATCTCGCGCCCCGACTTCTCGGACCTGCAGGGCTCCACCGCCCTGACGGCCAGCGCCGACGTGCGCACCGCCGTCGACGCCAACGGCAACCCGCTGATCGTGATCGAGCAGGTCAAGCTGACCGGCGACGCCAAGGGCAACCCGCTGCTGACGCCGGTGAAGTCCAAGCAGCTGGACCTGACGGCCGAGTGGTACTTCGCGCGCAACGGCTCGCTCACCTTCGCGGCCTTCAACAAGGACCTGAAGGACATCATCGTCAAGCAGACCTTCTTCAAGCCGGTGGTCGACACCCAGGGGCGCACGCAGAACTTCGTGGTCAATGGCCCGGTCAACGGCGCCAAGGGCTGGGCGCGCGGCCTGGAAGTGGCCTACCAGCAGTACTACGACGGCCTGCCCGGCTGGCTGCAGGGCTTCGGCCTGCAGGCCAACTACACCTTCGTGGACAGCAAGCAGAAGCGCTACAACGCGGTCTACCAGCCGTACTGCACCTCGTCCACCGGCAGTGCGGCCAACGCCAACCTGAACATCAACGGCTGCGACACCAACGGCCAGTCCTTCCCCGACCTGCCGCTGCAGAACCTGTCCCGGCACACCTACAACATCGCGCTGCTGTTCGACCGCGGCGGCTGGTCCAGCAAGCTGGCCTACAACTGGCGCTCGAAGTACCTGTACGGCGTGAACCTGCCCGGCACCAACGCCACCGACGGCCTGAACACCGACCCGGACAGCCCCAACTACGGCCAGCGCAACGTGGCCTGGGGCGTGCCGGTGTGGGCGGCCGGCTACGGCCAGCTCGACGGTTCGATCTCGTACAAGTTCGACAACAACGTGCAGCTGGCCTTCGAAGGGCAGAACCTCACCAACACCACCTACAAGCAGCTGATGCAGCAGCACGTGGGCATGATGGGCCGCTACTGGTACGTGACGGGCCCGCGCTACACACTGTCCATGCGCTACAGCTACTGACCGTGTTCCGGCGCCTGCTGATCACCTGCACCCTGGCCCTGGCGGCCGCAGCCCATGCCGCGCCACCGGCCTTGGTGCAGCGCGACGGCCGCTTTGCGCTGATGGTGGACGGCGCGCCCTTCCTCATGCTGGGCGCGCAGGTGCACAACTCCAGCAACTACCCGCAGGCGCTGCGCCAGGTGTGGCCGGCGGTGCGCGACCTGGGCGCCAACACGGTGTCGGTACCGGTGGCCTGGGAGCAGGTGGAGCCGGAAGAGGGCCGCTTCGACTTCAGCTTCGTCGACACCCTGGTGCGGCAGGCGCGGCAGCAGAAGGTGCGCCTGGTGCTGCTGTGGTTCGGCACCTGGAAGAACACCAGCCCGCAGTACACGCCGGCCTGGGTGAAGCTGAACAACCAGCGCTTCCCGCGCATGGTGGACAAGGACGGCAAGCCGATCTACTGCCTGTCGCCCTTCGGCGAAGAAACGCTCAAGGCCGACCGGCGCGCCTTCGTGGCGCTGATGGCGCACCTGAAGAAGATCGACGGCGCGCGCCACACCGTGATCATGGTGCAGGTGCAGAACGAGGTGGGCACCTACGGCCATGTGCGCGACTTCGGCGCCAAGGCCCAGGCCGCCTTCGAACAGGACGTGCCCGCCGCCGTGCTGCAGCGCAAGAAGCCGGCGGCCGGCGGTGCGGCCTCGGGTTCCTGGCGCGCCGTCTACGGCGACTACGCCGACGAGTACTTCCACGCCTGGGCCATCGCACGCTACATCGAAGAGATCGCCAAGGCCGGGCGCGCCGTGCACCAGCTGCCGCTGTACGTGAACAACGCGCTGCGCAACCCCATCGAGCCGATGGCGCCCTGGAAGAACAACTACGCCAGCGGCGGCCCCACCTACGACGTGATCGACATCTACAAGGCGGTGGCGCCGCATGTCGACATCGTGGGACCCGACATCTACACCGCCGAGTCGGCCCATGTGAACGCGCACCTGCAGCTCTTCCAGCGCCCCGACAACGCCCTCTTCGTGTCCGAGCTCGGCAACGCCGAGGCCTACGCGCGCTACCTCTACGCCATCTTCGGCCGTGGTGCGCTTGGTGCCGTGCCTTTCGGCATCGACTACGCCGACTACGCCAACTTCCCGCTCGGCTCCAAGCTGAAAGACAAGGGCATGGTCGAGCCTTTCGCCAAGGTCTATGCCGCCTTCGCGCCCCTGCAGCGGCTGTGGGCGCGCTGGGCACTGGAAGGCCGCACCCACGGCATTGCGGAAGGTGATGACCACGCCGAGCAGACCCTCACGATGAAGGGCTGGAAAGCCCGCATCAGCTTCGGCGAATGGCAGTTCGGCGAGAAGGCCTGGTTCCCCGCCAGCACCGACAAGCCGGCCCACGCCGGCAAAGCCTTGGGTGGCGTGGCCATCGCGCAGACCGGCGACGACGAGTTCGTGGTGATCGGCCAGTACGCGCGCGTGCGCATCGAGCCGCTGGTGGCCGGAGGGACGATGGTCGTGCGCGCCGAGGAGGGGCGCTACACGCCTGGCGGCGCCTGGCAGATGGAACGCAACTGGAACGGCGACCAGACCGACTACGGCCTCAACCTCACCGGCAAGCCCGTCGTGCTGAAAGTGCGCATGGGCCGCTACTGAGGCGAAAAGCGGCTCGACACGATGAAGACGCTGCTGCTGGCGCTGGTCTTCGCGGCCCTGGCCTTCGGCGCGCTGGCGGCCGAGCCGACGCTGCGCTACGCCAAGCCCGCGCCCGACACGCACGAAGGCTGGGAGCGCGAAGCCCTGCCCATCGGTAACGGCCGCCTCGGCGCCATGCTCTTCGGCCAGCTGGCCCACGAGCGCGTGCAGTTCAATGACATCACGCTGTGGACCGGCGACGCGAAAACCTTCGGCGCCTACCAGGCCTTCGGCGACCTGTTCATCGAACTCGCCGGCCACGAGCAGCCCGCCAGCGCCTACACGCGCGAGCTGCAGCTGGCGCCCGGGCGCCAGCTGCTGAACTACACCCTGGCCGGCGCGAACTACCGGCGCGAGGCCTTTGCCAGCCACCCGGCGCAGGTGATCGTGCTGCGCTTCAGCGCGGACAAGAAGGCCCGCTACAGCGGCCGCCTGAGGCTGGCGGACATGCACGGCGCGCGCATCAGCGCCAGCGGGAGCGGCATCACCGCCAGCGGCGCGCTGGCCAACGGCCTGCAGTACGCCAGCCAGGTGCAACTGCGGCACGAAGGCGGCAGCTTGCGCGTCGAAGGCCAGACGCTGGTGTTCCGCGATTGCGATGCGCTCACCTTGATCCTCGGCGCCGGCACCAGCTATGTGCCCGATGCGGCGCGCCGCTTCCTGGGCGCAGCCCCGCAGCCACGCGTGGCGGCACAGGTGACGGCCGCCGCCACGCGGCCCTACGCCGTGCTGCGCGCCGAGCACGAGAAGGACCACCGCGCCCTCTTCGACCGCGTGGCCATTCACCTGGGCCCGAGCGCGCCGGAACGCCGCGCGCTGCCCACCGACGAGCGAATCGCGGCCTACACCCGCGACGGCGCCGACCCCGAACTGGAAGCGCTGTACGCCCAGTTCGGCCGCTACCTGCTGATCGCCAGTTCACGCGGCTCCTTGCCGGCCAACCTGCAAGGTCTTTGGAATGACAGCCTCAAGCCGCCCTGGAACGCCGACTACCACACCAATATCAACATCCAGATGAACTACTGGCCGGCCGAGCCGGCCAACCTGGCCGAACTGGCGCGGCCGCTGCACCAGTTCGTGCGCAGCCAGCTGCCGGTGTACCGGCGCGTGGTGGCACAGGCGGCAGCCCGGGCGCTGGCACACCCCGGCGAGAAGAAGCCCGGCATCACCACCTGGGACGGCTGGGGCCCCATGCCCGAGGAAACCTTCCTCACGCCACAAGGCAAGCCGCTGCGCGGCTGGGCCGTTCGCACCGAGTCCAACCCCTTCGGTGCGATGGGCTACCTGTGGAACAAGACCGCCAACGCCTGGTACGCACGCCACTTCTGGGAGCACTACGCCTACACGCAGGACCGCGCCTTCCTGCGCCGCGAGGCTTGGCCGCTGATGAAGGAGGTGTGCGAGTTCTGGCTCGACCACCTGAAGGAGCTACCCGACAGGCGCCTCGTCGCCCCGATGGGCTGGTCACCCGAACACGGGCCGGTGGAAGACGGCGTGAGCTACGACCAGCAGATCCTGTGGGACCTGTTCAACAACACCGTCGAAGCCGCCGACACGCTGAACATCGAGCACGAATTCCGCCAGCGCATCGCCGCCGTGCGCGACCGTCTGGCCGAACCGCGCGTGGGCCGCTGGGGCCAGCTGCTGGAGTGGCTGGACGAGAAGCAGCACGCGGTGCTGGACACGCCCGGCGACACGCACCGCCACGTCTCGCACCTCTTCGCGCTCTTCCCGGGCCGGCAGATCTCGCCGGCCCGCACGCCCGTTCTGGCCGCCGCCGCGCGCAAGACGCTGGAAGCGCGTGGCGACGCCGGCACCGGCTGGTCCATGGCCTGGAAGATGGCCTTCTGGGCCCGGTTGCAGGACGGCGACCGCGCCCACCGCATGCTGCGCGGCCTGCTGGCACAACCCGGTGCGCGCGCCGCCCAGCAAAGCGGCAAGGGCAGCGAAACGAACAACGCCGGCGGCACCTACCCCAACCTGTTCGACGCCCACCCGCCGTTCCAGATCGACGGCAACTTCGGCGCCACCGCCGCGGTGGCCGAGATGCTGCTGCAGTCGCACGACGGCGACATCCACCTGCTGCCAGCATTGCCCGCAGCGTGGCCGCAGGGCGCGGTGAAGGGCCTGCGCGCACGCGGCGGTTTCGAGGTGGACATGGCCTGGGCGCAGGGCCGGCTCACCGCGGCCACGGTGCGCGCGGTCAGCGGGCCCGGGGGTGGCCGGCTGCGCTACCGCGAGCAGGTGATCGAGCTGCAGCTGAAACCCGGCGAGTCCAGGAAGCTGGCTGCCGTACTGCAAAGTGACGATCTGGCTGTCTACGTCGACAAGCCGGCGCCGGGCTGGCAGGTGATGGTCACCGACTTCGAAGGCCAGCAGCCGCTGACGGGTACTGCGGTCGCGGTGCCCAAGCCCGCCCATCCGCGCGTGCCGGCAAGCCGCGTCGAAGCGCGCCGCAATGGCGAAACACTCACGCTGCAGTGGAAGGACTCGTGGATCGCGCAGCTGCGCATCGAGGGTGGGCCGCCCATGGACCTGCGCCCCTACATGGCCGAGGGCACGCTGGAGCTCGACCTGAACGTGCTCGACATGGCCCAGGGCGGCCTGAAGTTCAAGCTCAGCTGCGGCGAACACTGCGAACGCAAGGTCCCCTATCTGGTGGCGGCACGCGCTGCCGCCGGCAGGGGCTGGCAGCGACTGTCCTTCGCCATGAGCTGCTTCGTGCGCGAAGGCGACAACTACACCCGCGTGCCGCTGCCCTTCGCCATCGAGGGCACCGGCACCGGCGAGGTGGCACTGGCCCGCGTGCGTTTCGTGCGCCGCGGCAAAGCCAACGCCGATTGCCCCGACTACCGTACGCAGTCGGTCACTCCCGGCCCTTTGATGGAATCGTGGGCGGTGAACTGGTGGCTGCCGCGCCACCAGAAGAAGCTGGACGAGATCCGCGCTCACCGTGAAGCCGGCCGGCCTGTCGAGCTGGTTTTCATCGGCGACTCCATCACCGAAGGCTGGGAGCGGGAAGGCCGCGCCGTCTGGGAGCGCGAGTTCGCGCGCCACAACGCCGTGGCCCTGGGTTTCGGCGGCGACAAGACCGAGAACGTGCTGTGGCGCCTGCAGCAGGGTGAACTCGATGGCATGACGCCGAAGGTGACGGTGCTGATGATCGGCACCAACAACACCGGCGACCGCCAGGAAGACCCGCGCACCACGGCCGCCGGCATCCGCCGCATCCTCGACGAGATCCACACGCGCCAGCCCGCCACGAAAGTGCTGCTGCTGGCCATCTTCCCGCGCGAAGAGAAGCCCGGCCCGCTGCGCGCCCTCAACGAGCGCGTGAACGAACTCATCGCGGCTTATGCCGACGACCGCCGGGTCTTCTTCCTCAACCTCAACGCCCAGCTCGCGCAAGCCGATGGCAGGCTGTCGAAAGACGTGATGCCCGACAGCCTGCACCTCAGCGAGATGGGTTACGACATCTGGGCCCGCAGCATGCGGCCCAGCCTGCAGACGCTGCTCACGCCACCCTGAACGCATGAAACACCCCTTCAGCTATTCCAGCCCCTTCCCGTCGTCCTTCATCTTCGGCGTGGCGGCCGCTTCGGCGCAGATCGAGGGTGCGGCCTTCGACGACGGCAAGGGCCTGTCGATCTGGGACCGCTTCGCCCGCACCCCGGGCAAGGTGGCGCATGGCGACACGCTCGACATGGCCTGCGACCACTACCACCGCTACGACGAAGACTTCGCGCTGATGGCCTCGCTGGGCGTCAGGCACTACCGCCTGTCCATCGCCTGGCCGCGCATCTACCCGCAGGGCGACGGTGCGCTGAACCCGGCGGGGCTGGCCTTCTACAAGCGCCTCTTCGCCAGCCTGGAACGCCACGGCATCACACCCTGGGTGACGCTGTTCCACTGGGACCTGCCGCAGGCGCTGGAAGACCGCGGCGGCTGGACCAGCCGCAGCACCGTGGACGCCTTCGCGCGTTACGCCGAGACCGTGGTGCGCGAGTTCGCACCCTACGTGAAGAACTGGATCACGCTCAACGAGATCCGCTGCTTCACGCTGCTGGCCTACGGCTTCGGCAACAAGGCGCCGGGCCGGCGCGAGAGCGACGCGGTGGTGAACCAGACCTTCCACCACGCGCTGCTGTGCCACGGGCACGCGGTGCGCGCGGTGCGCGCCTTCGGCGGGCCCGGCGCGCGCGTGGGCCTTACCGACAACTGCGACGCCAGCGTGCCCGTGACGGAAACACCGGCCGACATCGCCGCCGCCAAGGCCTGGTTCGTGGACAGCAACGCGCATGTGCTGGGCGCCATCCACGGCAAGGGCTACTCGCAGGCCTACCTGCAACGCGTGGGCGCCGACGCGCCGCAGGTGCAGCCCGGCGACTTCGACATCATCAGCGCGCCCACCGACTTCCTGGGCCTGAACATCTACACCGCCACCTACGTGCGCGCGGCCCGCGATGCCGAAGGCGGCCGGCCCTACGAGGCGCTGACCCTGCCCAAGGCCTACCCGCGCGCCGACAGCCCCTGGCTGAACCTGGTGCCGCAGGCCATCTACTGGGCGCCGCGCTTCTGCCACGAGCTCTACGGCCACGATGCCATCTACATCACCGAGAGCGGCTGCGGCTACAACGACGAGCCCGTGGTGGCCGGCGAGGTGATCGACCTGCACCGCCGCGACTACCTGCGCAGCCACCTGCGCGAGGTGCACCGCGCCATTGCCGACGGCGTGCCCATCGACGGCTACTTCCTGTGGTCGTTCATCGACAACTACGAGTGGGAAGACGGCTACCAGCGCCGCTTCGGCATCGTGCACTGCGACTTCGAGACCCTGGTGCGCACGCCCAAACTCTCGGCCCGCTACTACGCGGAAGTCATGCGCACCAGGACCATCGTCTGAGCATGAGCAACACCACCGCCGCGGCCGACCGCGTGCCGCGCGCCCAGAAGGTCGGCTGGGGCCTGGGCTCCTTTCTCGACATGTGGGGGCACTGGCTCTACCAGTCGCTGGCCTTCCACGTCTTCAACGTGTTCCTGGGCGTGGCGCCGGGGCTCATCTCCACGGCACTGGCGCTGAAGATCGCGGTGGACGCGGCGTCCGACGCCATCTTCGGCTGGATCTCGGACAACACGCGCACACGCTGGGGCCGGCGCCGGCCCTTCATCCTGGTCGGCGGCGTGCTGGCCGGCATCGGGCTGCCGCTGATGTTCGCGGTGGGGCGCGGCTGGAGCGACCAGCAGTACTTCGTGTTCATGCTGGTGTCGCTGGTGATCTACGTGCCGGTCATGAGCTGCTTCAACATGCCCTGGGCCAGTCTGGGCTCGGAGATGACGCCCGACTACCACGAGCGCACGCGCGTGATGTCCGTGAAGAACGCGATCCAGAAGATCCCCGAGCTGGCGATGTTCGTGGCCGCGCAGTTCACCACGCTGGCGATCTTCAACGACGAAAGCGGCAAGCCCGACATCTTGCTCGGTGCGCAGGTCTACACCAGCATCCTGGGCGCCATCATGGTGGCGCTGTCCGTGGCCATCTTCTTCCTGGTGCGCGAGCGCTACTACGAGAAGGTGGTGATCTCGCAGACCGCCAAGGTGCCCTTCAGGGACACGCTGTACCGCACGCTGCGCAACCGCCCCTTCCGCCTGCTGCTGGGCACCATGCTGGCCTACGGGCTGGCCACCGCGATGGTGGGCACGCTGGGCTACTACACCACGCTCTACTACGTGTGCAAGGGCGATATCGCCCTGGGCACGCAGTGGAACTCGGCGATGGGGGTGTCGGGCATGGTGATGGGCCTGGCCGGCATCCCCTTCGCAGGCTGGGTGGCGCAGCGCTTTGGCAAGCGCAACGCGCTGGTGACGGTGCTGTCGCTGGCCATCTGCGCCTTCATCGGCGACTGGTTCTTCTACAACCCCGAGCTGCCCTGGCTGCAGGTGTTCGCCAGCGGCTGCGTGGCGTTCACCGGCGCGGGCTTCTGGACCATCTACGGCTCCACCCTGGCCGACGTGATCGACCACGACGAACTCGCCACCGGCCAGCGCCGCGAGGGCTCGTTCGCGGCCTGCCAGTCGTGGATCAGCAAGGTGGGCCTGGCGCTGGGCAACGGCGCCTCGGGCTGGATCCTGCAGTTCACCGGCTTCGACTCCAAGCTGCCGGTGCAGGACGAACAGGCCATCTTCCTGATCCGCGTGCTGCTGTCGGGCATACCGGCGGTGGGGCTGGTGGTCGCGATCCTCATCATCCTGCGCTTCCAGCTGACGGAAGAACGGGTGCATGAGATCCGCGGCGAACTCGAAGCGCGGCGCGGCACGGTATGAACCTGTCGCTGCTGCCCGAGCGGCTGCTGCCCGAGCCCGGCGGCAGCGATCCGGTCTACGGCCAGGAAGGCGGGGCGCTGGTGGTCAACCGCTATGTCGCCTCGGTGCTGCACTGGGCCGAACAAGGTCTGCGCCTGCGCCAGCTGACGCAGTTCCCCCTCCACGACTCCACACGCCTGCTGGTGCAGGAGGCGCCGCGCACACGCCTGGCGATCCGCCTGCGCCACCCGAGCTGGTGCCAGCAGGCCACGGTGAAGCTCAACGGCCGCCGCCACAGCCTGAGCCAGCAGCCGGGCGGCTTCATCGAGATCGAACGGCGCTGGCGCCGCGGCGACGAGATCGTGCTGCAACTGCCCAGAACGAAGGAACCGCCCCCATGAACCTGCGCCGACGCCTGCTGCTTTCAGCCGCCTCGCTGCCCCTGGCTCCGGCCTGGGCCGGCATGCGTGACCTCACCAGCGTGCAGCTGTCGCAGAAGATGGGCGCCGGCTGGAACCTGGGCAATGCGCTGGAAGCCATCGGCGGCGAAACCGCCTGGGGCAACGCCGCCACCACGCCGGCGCTGCTGCAGGCCGTGCGGGCGGCGGGCTTCAAGACCATCCGCATCCCGGTGGCCTGGAAGCAGTACGCCGATGCACACGACACCATCAGCGCCACCTGGATGGCACGCGTGGCGCAGGTGGTGAAAGACGCGCAGGCGGCCGGCTTCTACGTGCTCATCAACGTGCACTGGGACGGCGGCTGGCTGCAGCCCACCTACGCCAGGCAGGCCGCCGGCAACGCGCGGCTGGCGAAGTTCTGGACCCAGATCGCGAACCACTTCAAGGCCTACGACGACACCCTGCTCTTCGCCGGCACCAACGAGGTGATGGTGGACGGCGACTACGGCCCGCCCACGGCCGAATACGCCGCGGTGCAGAACGGCTTCAACCAGGTCTTCGTGAACGCGGTGCGCGCCACCGGCGGCAACAACCGCCTGCGGCACCTGGTGGTGCAGGGGTTCAACACCAACATCGACCACACGCTGGCCTTCGCGGTGCTGCCCAAGGATCCGACGCCGAGCCGGCTGATGATGGAAGTGCACTACTACGACCCCTACCACTTCACCATCGACGAGAAGAGCCGCATCTGGCAGTGGGGCGCCGGCGCCACCGACCCCGCTGCCACCGACACCTGGGGCAACGAGGCCCACGCCGACGCGCAGTTCCGCAAGATGAAGGCGCGCTATGTCGACCGCGGCGTGGCCGTCATCCTGGGCGAGTTCGGCGTGATCGCGCGCGAGCCGCCGCAGGCCGGCGCGGAGCGCTACCGCGTGGCCTGGAACCGGCACGTGGCGCGCTCGGCCTGGGCCCACGGCCTGGTGCCGGTGTACTGGGACAACGGCCACACCGGCCTGCACGGCATGGGCCTTTTCAACCGGCGCAGCGGCGCGGAGGTCTACCCCGAGCTGATCCGCGCGCTGGTCGACGGAGTGTCAACGGCCCGGTGAGCCCGGCCGGGCGGGGCATAGACTCGGCCCCGATGAGCACGCGCCTGCTGGCCCTGGACTGGGGCACCTCCACGCTGCGCGCCAGCCTGCTGGGCGATGGCGGCCAGGCGCTGCAGACGCGGCGCGATGCGCGCGGCGTGTTGGCGGTGCCGGCCGGCGGCTTTGGCGCCGTGCTGCGCGAGTTGTGTGGCGACTGGCTGGATGCGCACCCGCAGCTGCCCGTCATCGCCAGCGGCATGGTCGGCAGCCGCCAGGGCTGGCAGGAAGCGCCCTACCTCGAGCTGCCCGCCGGCCCCGAACAGGCCGCGGCGGCCCTGACCGCGGTGGACCTGGGCGGCGGCCGCCGCCTGCACATCGTGCCCGGCGCCTGCGACCAGCCGCGCCCGGGCCGCCACGACGTGATGCGCGGCGAAGAGACGCAGGTCTGGGGCAGCGCGCCGGGTGCCGGCTGGTGCGTGCTGCCCGGCACGCACAGCAAGTGGGTGCGCGTGGACGCGGCCGGCCGCGTCTGCCGCCTGCACACCTACATGACCGGCGAACTGTACGCATTGCTGACGCAGCACGGCACCCCCGGCCGGCTGATGAAACACGGCCGGCGCGACGACGACGCCTTCGCCGCCGGCCTGGCGCTGGGCGCCGAGGAGCACGCGCAGGCCACACAAGCCTTCTTCGCCGCGCGCACCGCGGGCCTGGTGGGCGGCCTGGCGCCCGACGCGCTGCCCGACTACCTGTCGGGCCTGCTCATCGGCGTGGAGATCGCGGGTGCCCTGGCGACGCTGGCGCCCGACGAGCGCCAGGCCCCCTTGCTGCTGATCGGCGACGACGAGCTGTGCGGCCGCTACGCCCGGGCGCTGCAGCAGCTGGGCGCAGACAGCCGCACGGCACCACCCGGCGCCACCGAACGCGGCCTGTGGCGCGTGGCGCAGGCCGCCGGCCTGATCGAGAACGAACCATGAACCCGAACCCCGACACCCTGGCTGCGCTGCTGCGCCACCCGCTGGTGGCCATCCTGCGCGGCATCACGCCCGACGAGGTGCTCGGCGTGGCCGAGGTGCTGGTCGACTGCGGCTGGCGTTCCATCGAGATCCCGCTCAACTCGCCCGAGCCGTTCACCAGCATCGAACGCCTGGCCGCGCGCTACGGCAGCGAGATCGTCATCGGCGCCGGCACGGTGCTGACTGCCGCCGATGCGCGCCGCTGCGCCGACGCAGGCGCGCGCCTGGTGCTGGCGCCCAACCGCGATGCCGAGGTCATTGGTGCCGCGCGCGCTTCGGGCCTCGTCGCCATGCCCGGTGTGGCCACACCCAGCGAAGCCTTCGAAGCGCTGGCCGCAGGTGCGCAGGCGCTGAAGCTGTTCCCTGCCGACGTGCTGGGCACGGCCTCATTCAAGGGTTGGAAGGCCGTGCTGCCGGCCGACGTGCCGCTGTTTGCGGTGGGCGGCGTGGACGCCGGCAACCTGCGCGACTTCCGCGAAGCGGGGGCGGCGGGGGCCGGCCTGGGTTCGTCGCTCTATGCGCCGGGCCGCGCGCTGGCCGACTTGCGGGCCCGCGCGCTGCTCATCGCGGCCGCCTGGTAAGGCACAGCACCCGCGTGCGTGGTGCCCGCACACCGGGCTAGCGCAGCGGTACCAGCGTCACCAGCACCACGTCGTGGCTGCGCATCGGCAGGGCCCAGCGCAGGCGGCCGCCGGGGCCGACGTGCACTGTGCGTTCGAGCTCGGGACGGTCGGTGGTCAGGCCCTGCAGGTGGATTTGCTGTGACCTGCTGAGCAGCTTGGGTTTGCCCATCGTCAGCCACCCGGTGTACGCATCGTTGGCGCGGTAGCCGGTGCGGCGCAGTTGCAGCCGGTAGCGGCCCGGCGCCAGGCCGCTGACGCTCACGACGGCCGGCGCCAGCTTCGTGGCCGGCAAGGGCTGGCTGAAGTACGGCCGGTTGCTGGTGGTCTGGTCGGGCAGGCGCCAGTCCCAGATCACAGCCGTGGTGCTGGCACCGTCGGCGGCGGCGAAGGTGGCGCCGTCGGCCACGGGTATCTCCAGCCCGCGCAGCGCGGCCAGGTACTTGTAGGCGAACCAGGCCGGCTTGCGGATGCCTTCGCGCGTCATCAGCCCGAAGCCGCCGTGGAAGGGCGCGGGCGGCGGGCCCGCTTCCTCGAACAGATCGCTAAAGGTCCAGTAGCTCATGGCCTGGACCAGGCCGCGCGTGGCGCGCAGCTTTTCCAGGATGTACGGCGCGCTGAGATGGCTGTCGTGCACCGGGTCGCGCGGGTTGTAGCTGGTGCTCCACTCGGTGATGTAGAGCGGCAGGCCGGGAAAGGCCGAGGCCTCGATCTGCTGGCGCACGCGCCGCACGTCGCCCACCACGGCGTCGGGCGAACGCGAAAGCTTGTTGTCGTCGTGGCCGAACTCATCGAGAAAGCCGCCGTCCACGCCGTAGGTGTGCGTGCTGACGAAGTCCACCGGCACGCCGCTCGCCTTGGCATGGGCCAGGAAGGGCACCACCCAGTCGGCACCCGCGGTGGACGGGCCACCCACCTGCAGGCCGGGCTCCACCCGCTTGAGCGCGCGTGCGCTGCGGGCGTAGAGCTCGAAGTAGGCCGCCTGGTCGGCACCTTCCCAGAAGCCGCTCAGGTTGGGCTCGTTCCACACCTCGAAGGGCCAGCGCCGCACTTCGTCAGCGCCGTAGCGTGTGATGAGGTGGCGCGCAAAGGCCTCCACCAGTTCGGCCCACGCCGCCGGCTCGGGGTGCGAGGTGTTGCCCTTCCAGTGGAAGATGGTCTGCTTCGACGTGGCCATGGCCTCGGGCGTGAAGCCCAGTTCCACGAAGGGGCGGATGCCGCGCGCCAGGAGGGCGTCGTAGAGCTTGTCGATGCGGCTGAAGTCGTACACCAGGCGGCCGTCTTCCTTGCGCACCGTGCCGAGTTCGTCGTGGAAGATGGCGTGGAAGCGCAGGTAGCGAAAGCCGAGTTCGTCGGCCGTGGTCTTCAGCTGGGCCAGCGCGTCGTCGCGGCCCGTGGTGCCGGGGAAGTCGGCGCCCACGGAGTGGTCGAAGAAGCGGTCCAGCGGTTGGGTGGCCTGCGTGCGGTCGATGTGAATGTTGCGCTCGGCTGCCGCCGCACCATGCAGGGTGGCACTCACCAAGGCCAGGAGTCCGATGGTTCTGCCGAGCAAGCGGTGCACCGCGGTCCCTAGGTGTGCTGCACCGGCGCATGCGGGAACGGTGCCCGCCAGGCCAGCAGCACCGGCAGCACCGACACCACCAGCACGAAGCCGAAGAAGGTGGCGTACTGCTGCCCGCAGGCCACGAACACCCAGCCGCTGACCGTGCCCGTGGCCCACTTGGTGAGCGCCATCACGCCGGTGGCAAAGGCGTAGTGCGTCATCTTGAAAGGCCCCGGCGCCACCTGCTGCATCATGTACAGCATGTGGCCCACCGAGCCCATGCCGAAGCCGAACTTCTCGATGGCGATCAGCAGGCCTATCCACCACAGGTCTTGCGGCAGGGTCTGGCCCAGGATGAAGTAGGTGACGTGCGGCAGGTTCAGCACCACGGCCAGCAGCACGAGCGTTCTCGGCAGCGTCCAGCGCGCGACGACGAAGCCGCCCAGGAAGGCGCCGGCGATGAAACACAGCGTGCCCACCGTGCCGTTGATGAAACCCAAGGCCTCGTTGCTGAGCCCCAGGCCGCCGGCGCTGCGCGGGTCGAGCATGAAGAGCGGGCCGAACTTCTCGATGAACCCTTCGGCGAAGCGGTAGAAGAAGATCACCGCCAGCATCATCCATATCTGCGGCTTCTGGAAGAAGGTCACCCACGAGTCGCGCAGCGCAGGAAACGCCGCGCGCAGGCCCTGCCCCTGCACCGCCGAAGGTTCACCCGGCGGCAGCGTGCGCAGGTGCCACAGGCCGAAGGCGCCCATCATCAATGCGGCGCCGCTCATCACGATCATCCAGCACTGCACCCAGGGCAGGCCCTGGCGGTTGTGCAACCAGCCGGTGAGCGACACCAGCAGGCCCGAGGCGATCACCGCGCCCAGGTTCCAGCACATGCCCTGCAGCCCGGCGTAGCGCGCCTGGTCACGCAGCGGCATGGTCGTCATGAACACGCCGTCGGCCACGATGTCCTGCGTGGCCGAGGCGAAGCCGGTGATCCAGAAGAAGGCCAGCGAAGCGCGGAAGAAGTCGTCCAGCGGCAGGCAGAAGGCCACGGCGCCCAGCGTGGCCATCATCAGGAACTGCATGCTGATGACCCACCAGCGCTTGGTGCGGAAGGGCTCCAGCAGCGGCGACCACAGCGGCTTCAGCACCCAGGGCAGGTACATCTGCGAGGTGTAGAGCGCGATGTCCTCGTTGGAGACGCCCAGGTTCTTGTAGAGGATGGCGGCCACCACGCCCACCATCACGTTGGGCAGCCCCATCGCGAGGTACAGCGAGGGCACCCAGAACAGCGGGTGGCGGGCGGCGGGTGCCGTCATCGCGGGGCTCCGGTCAGCACCTGCAGCGCGGCCGACACATAGACCAGCGGCGCGTTCCAGTTGATGGCCACCTCGTTGCTGGCGTAGCTGCAATAGTGGTCGAGGTAGGACAGGGCCGGCTCCTTCGAGGGATAGGGTACCGGGCAGCCCTTGGCGTCCTGCTGGCCGGGGTTGGGGCCGCCGACGATGAAGCCGGGTACCGGTGCGGCCACGCCGTCGGCTTCCGAGGGGCGGTGGTGCGGGTGCATGGACGAGACGCTGCCGAAGCCCGTCACCATCGACAGGCCCAGCGGGTTTCGGCCCAGCACCAGGTCGAGCGCGGCCTGCGCGGCGTCGAGCTGGTTGCGCGTGCCGTTCAGGCGGTAGCCCTGGATCAGCATCAGCGCCTGGTTGAGCAGCACCGAGTTGCTGCCCCAGACGAAGTCGGCGGCCTGCTGGCTTACGCGCCAGGGCGAGGCGGCCCAGGTCGCAGCCAGTTGTGCGGCCTGTTGACTCACGCGCTCGACGATGAGCTTCTGGTCGGCCGCGGCCGTGAGGCCCTGGCGGTGGTGGGCCAGCGACACCCAGGCCAGGCCGCCCACGTCACCCCAGCCGGGCACGCCGGCCGGCGCGCGCTCGGGCTTCATGGCGGCGTAGTAGCGGTCGTCGCGCGTGGTGATGTAGAGCTCGGCAGCGGCCCAGGCGAACTCGTCCGCGAGCTTGTCGTCGTCGTAGCCGCCGGTGTGGATGTCGGGCGGCTGGCGGTAGACCACCGCCGGGTGGGCCTGCGCCCAGGCCCAGGCCTGCAAGGCGGCCGCGCGCGTGCGGGCGGCCAGGCCAGGACGTTGGGCCTCGAAGGCACTGAAGACGCGGCTGGCCGTGGCCATCACGGCGGCGAAGTCCAAGGCCGCGGCCGTGGTCTTCTGCACCACGTAGCGCTCGGCATTGGCCTGGTGCGGCATCACCGTGCCGTCGAAGCGCTGGTTGGTGAGCTTGGCGTAGACGCCACCGTTGGCCGGGTCCTGCATGCTGAGCATCCAGTCCAGGTTCCACAGCACCTCGTTCAGCAGGTCGGGCAGGCCGTTGCCGCTTTCGGGGATGTTCAGCGTCTGGCGTTTGAAGAAGTCGGGAAAGTGTTCGTAGGCCGCCAGCAGCGTGTAGACCGTGATGCCCGAGTTGACGATGTACTTGTTGTAGTCGCCGGCGTCGTACCAGCCCTTGGGGCTGCTGATCACCGTGCCCGCGGGCCGGCCCGGGCTGGCGGCCGAGGCGTGCACGAGCACGCGCAGGTCGGGGTGGCCGGCCGGGCGTGCCCAGGCGCCGGCGTGTTCGGGGCGCAGTTCGATGCCGGCGCGGTTGAAGTAGAAGGCCTTGATGCTCGCGGCATTGAGCGCCGCGTAGGCGTCGGCAGCGATCGTGAACGGCGGCGAATCGGGCAGGCCGTCGACGCGCAGGCGATAGCTGCCCGGCTGCGTGAGTGTGCTGAAGTCGGCCAGGCGCACCGCGTCGCGCGAAGGTTCCCAGACGGCCGCCCGTGGCAGCGCGCCCCGCAGCACCGTCCGCCCGGTCTGCATGTCGACCACCGCAAACTCGGCACCGCCGCCGGCCGGCACGGTGGCCCACTTGGCCGCAGCCGGCAGGAAACCGAGCTGGTTGAGGTGGATCGCACCGGCCGCCTTGGGCGGCGTGCCGCCGGGTTGTGCGCAGGCCGCCATCAACAGCGCCGCAGCCAGGCCCGAGGCCCGACGTCCGTCATTTCGCATCGAAACTCATCCTGTTCGAACCATCGTGCAGCGGGCTGCGGTGGCCGTCGACATCCAGGCACCACTGCTGCAGGGCGCCTTCGTCGACCGTGGCGGTGTAGCGCGTGCCTGCGCGGCTGACCGTCCCCCGCGCCGCAAGGCGGCCATCGGAAGACACGACGGTGAAGGGCGCGCTGGCACCGTCGGCCAGCTCGAACACGCGCAGCGTGAGACCGCGGGCGTAGTCGTAGTCGGGCCGCTCGGTCTCTGCACCCCAGGGCAGCACGGTGTTCGGCGCCACGTACAGCGGCAGGCTCATGAAGCCGTGCTGCTCGTGCTGCCAGCGACCGCCCGCCTTCTTCTCGCCAGACAGCAGATGGGTCCAGGTGCCTTCGGGCAGGTAGAAGTCGACCTCGCCACCTTCGGTGAACACCGGCGCGACGAGCAGGCTTTCGCCCAGCTGGTACTGACGGTCGAGCGGGGCGCAGGCAGGGTCGTGCGGATGCTCCAGCACCATCGCCCGCATCACCGGCACGCCGGTCTGCGTGGCCTCCACCGCCTTGGCGTACAGGTAGGGCATCAGCTGGTGCTTCAGCCGCGTGAAGGTGCGCAGCACGTCGCAGCTTTCTTCGTCGACGAGCCAGGGCACGCGGTAGCTGCTGCTGCCGTGCAGGCGGCTGTGTGAGGACAGCAGGCCGAACTGGATCCAGCGCTTGTACAAAGCCGGCGGTGGGTTGCCTTCGAAGCCGCCGATGTCGTGGCTCCAGAAGGCGAAGCCGCAGCTGGTGAGCGACAGGCCACCACGCAGGCTCTCGGCCATCGACTCGAAGTTCGACCAGCAGTCGCCGCCCCAGTGCACCGGGTAGCGTTGGCCCGAGGCGTAGGTGGATCGCGCGAAGACCACGGCCTCGCTGCCCTTCACTTCGCGCAATAGCTCGAAGACGGCTTCGTTGTAGTGCAGGGCGTAGAGGTTGTGCATCTCCACGGGATCACTGCCGTCGTGGTAGGCCACGCCCTCGGTCGGGATGCGTTCGCCGAAGTCGGTCTTGAAGCAGTCGACACCCATCGCCAGCAGCCGGCGCAGATGGCCCTGGTACCAGGCCACGGCGGCAGGGTTGGTGAAGTCGACGATGGCCATGCCGGGCTGCCAGAGGTCGGTCTGCCAGACCAGGCCGCTCGGCCGGCGCAGGAAGTAGCCATCGCGCGCGCCTTCGGCGAACAGCGGCGACTTCTGCGCCACGTAGGGGTTGATCCAGAGGCTGATCTTCAGGCCCTTGGCGTGCAGGCGCGCGAGCATGCCTTCGGGGTCGGGGAAGCCGCGGCTGTCCCATTGGAAGTCGCACCACTGGAATTCGCGCATCCAGAAGCAGTCAAAGTGAAACACCGCGAGCGGCAGGTCGCGGCGCTTCATCTCGTCGATGAAGTGCGTGGCAGTGGCCTCGTCGTACTGGGTGGTGAATGACGTCGTCATCCACAGACCGAAGCTCCAGGCCGGCGGCAGGGGTGCGCGGCCGGTGAGCGCGGTGAGGCGCCGGAGCACGTCCTTCTGCGTCGGGCCGGCGATCACGCAGTAGGCCAGGCTCTCGCCTTCGCGGCTGAACTGCACGCGCGTGGTCTTCTCCGACGCCACCTCGAAGGACACCGGGCCGGCTTCGTCCACCAGCACGCCGTAGCCGCGGCTGGTGATGTAGAAGGGCACGCTCTTGTAGGCCTGCTCGCAGGCGGTGCCGCCGTCCTTGTTGATGTTCTCCACCACCTGGCCGTTCTTCACCCAGGGCGTGAAACGTTCGCCCAGGCCGTAGACCGTTTCGCCCACCTGCAGCGTGAGCTGCTCGTGCACGTGGTTGCCCCTGCCCGCCCATTGCAGATAGCCCAGGCTGCGCCAGTCGCTGCGTGTGAGGATGCGGCTGCCTTCGCGGAAGGTGAGCAGCCAGCCTTCGCCCTTGCGCACGTCCACCGACAGGGCGCCGCTCGTGAGCGTGACCTGCGTGGCCGTCTCGTCGATGTGCACGGCCGGCCGGCCCGCGCCCGGCATGGGCACATGCAGGCGCGGCGGCATCGAGGCACTGAAGTGCTCGACGCTGATGCGCACCACGCCCTCGGCCGGCGAGCTCAGCGTCACCGTCAGCGTGGGGCCCTGCAGCGTATCGCCGCGGTGCTTGATGGGGCGCGTGGTGGCCAGCACGACGATGCGGTCGTCATGCCGCTCCACCGTGTAGGCCTCAGCGGCGTAGTGCGCGGAGACCCCCGGCTGCAGCAACCACTGGCCGTCGGTGAACTTCATGCGGAACCAGGGCTGGGCTTCTTGGGCATGGTCGAATCTTGCAGAGTTTAGTAAACGGCGCCACTGGCGCTTCTACTTAGTTCGACAATCGCCCAAAAGCAAAAGCCGGCTCAGCCACGAGGGCTGAGCCGGCTTTCGGTGCCGGAGTCTGGCGGACTTACTCGGTCTTCTCGGCGGCCGGCGCTTCGGCCACGGGCTCGGGACGGTCGACCAGCTCGACGAAGGCCATCGGCGCGTTGTCGCCGATGCGGAAGCCCATTTTCAGGATGCGCGTGTAGCCACCCGGGCGCGCCTTGTAGCGCGGGCCCAGCTCGTTGAAGAGCTTGGCCACGACGTCACGGTCGCGCGTGCGGTTGAAGGCCAGGCGGCGGTTGGCCAGCGTGGCGTCCTTGCCCAGGGTAATCAGCGGCTCGACGACGCTGCGCAGTTCCTTGGCCTTGGGCAGGGTGGTCTTGATCGCTTCATGCTTGATGAGCGAGTTGCACATGTTCCTCAGCATCGCCAGGCGGTGCGAGGTGGTGCGGTTCAGTTTGCGGGGGCCGTTGCGATGGCGCATGGTGCTTCTTCCTTTGGTTTTCGAGCCCCGGCCGGATCAGGTACCGGGGCGTGCACGCGACAGGCGCTGGTTCAGCGCTTGTCGAGGCCCTGCGGGGGCCAGTTCTCCAGCCGCGCGCCGAGCGTGAGCCCGCGCGAAGCCAGCACTTCCTTGATCTCGTTCAGGCTCTTGCGGCCCAGGTTCGGCGTCTTCAGCAGCTCGGTCTCGGTGCGCTGGATCAGGTCGCCGATGTAGTAGATGTTCTCGGCCTTCAGGCAGTTGGCCGAACGCAC
>CAYREA010000037.1:0-31044 GCA_964423075.1 uncultured Rubrivivax sp.
CTTCGGTGTAGCCCATGGCGTAGTACATGCTGCGGTTGGGCGCGCGCGCCACGCCCTCGGTGATGTTCTTGCTGCGGCGGTTGGAGCTCATGCGGTGGGTCTGCTGGCGGGGGTGACCGCGGGATTATCGGCCCGCCGCCGCAGGCGACAATCGGCGCCATGAGACAGATCTTCCTGGACACCGAGACCACGGGCCTGTCGGCCGACGCGGGCGACCGCATCATCGAGATCGGCTGCATCGAGCTCGACAACCGCCGCCTCACCGGCCGCACGCTGCACCACTACGTCAACCCTGGCCGCAGCAGCCACCCCGACGCGCTGCGCGTGCACGGCATCACCGACGAGTTCCTGGCCGACAAGCCACCCTTCGCATCCATCGCCGAAGAGTTCCTGGCCTTCGTCGAAGGCGCCGAGATCATCATCCACAACGCCAGCTTCGACGTCGGCTTCATCGACGCTGAGCTGGCACGCCTGAAGCGCCCGCCGCTGGCCGAACACGTCGACAAGGTCAGCGACAGCCTGCTGCTGGCGCGCGAGATGTTCCCCGGCAAGAGCAATTCGCTGGACGCGCTGTGCAAGCGCCTGGAGGTGGACAACAGCCACCGCGACCTGCACGGCGCGCTGCTCGACGCCGGCCTGCTGGCCGAGGTGTACCTGCGCATGACACGCGGGCAGGGCTCGCTGGTGATCGACGCCGCCGAAGGCAGCGGCGGGCCGCAGCAGCTGGCCGCCGGCGACCTGAGCCGCTTCCAACTGCCGGTGCTGCACGCCAGCGCCGAAGAGGCGGCCGCGCACGAGGCCGTGCTGGCCGACATCGACAAGGCCAGCGGCGGCAAGACGCTGTGGCGGAAGGCCGCAGAAACGATGGCATAATGCGCGGCTTCACCGACCGCCCTGGCTCACGCCGGGGCCGTTCGGGCAGTTAGCTCAGCGGTAGAGCACTGCCTTCACACGGCAGGGGTCGCAGGTTCAAACCCTGCACTGCCCACCATCCACTTCCTAAGTGGTTGGCGTGTATGAGTTTTTCGCACGCTTGCGGCGATTTTCTTCAACCGATCACGGCAGTGATCTTTGATGGGGATCGATGTGCGGAAGACCTTGGATCTTGGCGCGGCTGTCCGCGCCATGGCCGACCATCAGGCGGCCGAACTTACCCTCAACGAACTTGTCGCCGCCTGCGCGGTCGCGCTTCTGAACGGGTGCGACCTGCGCCTGCGCAAGTGGACGGGTGCCTTTGGCGCCGAGCCTGCGTGGGGTGTCTCCTCTGAACAACTCGAAGTCGCGGCGCACGCCATGCTGGAAGCCGGCTACAAGCCGGCCAGCGTCAACCGCGATCTTTCGTCGCTGGGGACTGTGTACCGCTGGGCGCGACAGCGCCGTCTGGCCCCGCGCGGCTTTCGCAGCCCCACGCTTGGCGTGCGCCGCTTCGGCGAAGACATCCGCCGCGTGGAGGTCAGCGCCGACGAGCTGGAGGCGCTGCGAGCGCGGGCCCTGGCATTTCGGGACCGGCGCTTCGGGGTCTTCGTGGCGCTGCTCATTGACACGGGTGCGCGCAAGAGCGAACTGCTGGAGCGGACGTGGCGTGAAGTAGACCTGCAGCGGCACCAGATCGAGTGCCCCACCACCAAGACCGGCGTGCCGCGCATCCTGCACTTTCGCCCGGAGACGGCGCAACTGATCGAGCGTGCTTGCAAGCAGCGGCCTGAGGATGGACTGGTCTTTGCCGGGCTCACGCCGGGCGAGCCGATCAGCTACCGCTCCGCCTGGACTCGCACCGTCGCCGACATCGGCCGCCCGGATCTGCACATGCACGACATCCGGCATGCCCGCGCCGCAGCGCTACTGCGGTCTGGCGCGACACTTGGGGTCGCGGCCCAGGTTATGGGCCACTCGCCGGCCGTCTTGGCGCGCCGGTACGGGCATCTGGAAGTCGGCGCCTTGCGCAAGGCGCAGGAACAATCGTGGAGTTGATCGTGACCACCAACAACAAGGAAGCAGACCCTTCATCTGGCTTCAAATGGCTGGGTGACTTGCTGTCGGAGCGCAAGTCCATCGGCGCGCTTGCCACGGCGATAGAACGCCGTGGGATCCATGGTTACGACCGCTTTGACCGTTTCAAGCTTGTCGCGGTTGGCTCCATCGAAGCGCAGCAGGTCTTGGACATGCTCGCGGAGCTGTGCAGACGCAGGAACGACCCGCAGGCGGAAGACGACTACGCGGACGACAGTCCTGTGGACAACCCCTTCTACCGGTTCGGCTGGCCAGAAGACGACTGCCCGGACTTCGAGCAGCTTGCCAGCGAAGCAACGCCCCCGCCAAGCCCGCGCAACCGGGGTGGCCGTCCCCGGAAGGATATGGAGCTGGTGGCGGTGCTCTGGGCCGTCGTACGCGGCAAGCTCCGGTGCGAGCCGCACCCGCAGTTCAAGTCGAACTCCGATCTGATCAAGCACATCCTTGAGAAGGGTGGCTACGACGGCACAGAGCAGAGCACACTGGAGCGCAAGTTCGCTGAGGCGGACAGGATCATTGGCGCCACTGAATCCGAAGCTCGCCAAAAGTCGCCACGACGTAGTTAAAACAGTGCGCCTTTGTGCGCCAGGCCGTGTACTGCCCCCACTCGCCGCAAGCGTGTGACATCACAGGAGCAGACACAGTGCAACCAACTCTCGAATGGATGACTGGCCCGGACGCCTGGGCCGAGTTCGTGGCTCGCCACCCTGAGCTGGGCTACCGGCCTGGCAAGTGGGCCTTTCACAACTTCCTTCGCTACTTCCGCGCAGCCTTGGTCGAGCGCGACGCGATCCGCATGGCGCGCCGCCGCTTCTGGGTGGCCCATCGCACGCGTTTCAAGTGCGCCTGCTTCGACCTTGCGACCGGCGCGGTGCCGCTGGACGGAACGCGTGCGCTGAACGCAGCCCAGCACTTCAGCGCGCTCGGTGATGCCTGCAGCGACCAGGCTGACGGAGGCCCGCTGTGACTGGCGTTGAGCAAGCCCAAATTGGCGGCTACCTGACCATCCTGAGGACCCCAGGCCCAGTGCTGGCGAAACGCTGGCAGCCGGACGGCTCGATCACGAGCTACGACCAGGCTTTGCAGTTCCATGCTTCAGAGCGTGCCGTCGCGAATTTGGCCGAACTGGCGGCCGTTCTGGCCGGGCTGCAGGATGAACCGCGGTCGGCGGTCATCCGCGGCCGGTTCGTTGGCGCGGAGGCCGCGCAGAAGATCATGGCCAGGCTGATCGCGCAGCGCGTTGCCGAGGGCGGCCAAGGGCATGTTCAGCCGGGCGCTGTGTTTCGGCGCGGTGAACTATTCCGCGACCACCCGTGCAGTTGGATCATGCTGGACGTTGACGGATTCGAGCCGACGGTGGATCCGCTGGTCGAGCCCGAACAGGCGTGCAAGGAGTTCATCAGCACCAGCTTGCCGGAAGCGTTCCACGGCGTCAGCTTCTACTGGAGCCTTTCAGGGAGTGCAGGATCGCCAAAGCATGCCGGCAAGCTGAAGGCCCACCTGTGGTTCTGGCTGGGCGCGCCCCGCACGTCTGCCGATTTGCGTGCTTGGGCGATGCTGGCCCCGGCTGTGGACAAGAGCCTCTTCAGCCCGGTGCAGTTGCACTACACGGCCGCGCCGATCTTCTTCGACGACACCGACCGGGTGCCGCTTCGCTCGGGCCTGTGCTCTGCCGCCCAGGCAGAAGTGGCCGAACTCGTGATTGCCGAGCCGGCAGCACGCGAGCCTGGTGAGGCCCGTCACGGCGACAGAGCCCCGATGAAGGATCCAGGCGACAAGCCTGGCATCGTTGGTGCGTTCTGTCGTAGCTTCACCCCCAAGGACCTGGCCAACCTGCTGCCCGACATGTTCGAGCGCGGACGCGATCATCGCCACTTTTCCTGGCTGGGGCACGACAGTCCGGATGGGATCTACATCACTACGTGCGGCCACGGCCTGGTCAATGTCCACGACTCTGCGCCCTCTGGGCAGAACAGGCGCCTGAACGTCTTCGACTTCGTGCGCCTGCACCAGTTTGGCAGCCTGGATGCCGCAATCGATGAAGGGACGGTTGCGCCGTCCAAGCGGCCGAGTTGGCAAGCCATGTTGCGGTGGATAGAAGTCCACGCGCCCGAGGTGTTGGGCGAGCTTCGCGAGGTTCCCCTGCGGCACGCGGTGGGTGAACCGCGCAGTAGTCCGGAGGAAGACTTCGCGGAAGGCAGCGTCCGTGTGGACCACATCATTAGCCGCTTGCGCGGCTTGCCGCGGCAAGAGGTGGACAGCCTTTGGCTGGACCTAGCGCGGCAACTTCCACGAAGCGAGCGGTCCGCCGTGATCGAAGAGGTTGCCCACCTCACGGGGGCCAAGGTCCGCTCGTTGCAGGACGCGCTCCGAGAAGCTCAGGAGTGCGACCGGCAGGCGGAAGCCGCGCAGGCCCATCTCGCGCGAGTGGGCCACCGGTCGGTCATCAACTACCAGCCTGAAAACCGGACGGAAGCCGCCCGGGCTATTGAGGCCTTGATCGTGAAGCAGGTACCCCAGGAACGCTACTTTTCCTTCGGCGGGCAGCTCTCGCGGATTGGCATCGACGTTCTTCCAAAGTCCGGGCGCATCGATGATCCGGACGGCGCAGCCCCGCCCGTGCCGCAGATCGAGCCTTTGAACGAGGTGGACATGCTGGAACTGGTCGAGACGGTGGCGGTCCTTGAGGCCGTGAAGTCGAACGGACCCTGCGCCATCGGCGTGCCATCCCAGATCATCAAGATCCTGCTTGGCAAGACTCCCCACGCCTGCGCGGTTGTGGTCGGGTTGGTGACCCATCCCATCGTACTGCACACCGGACAGCTCGTCCGTGAGAACGGGCTGCACCATGAATCCGGCCTGTACTTCAATGGCGTTGGCGCCGCCGAGGTGCGGCCCTATAGGCGCCCAGAAGCCGAGGCCGCTCTGCGCCGCCTGCGGGACGTGTTTCTGGTGGACTTCCACTTCAGGTCCGAACTGGACGAGGGCGCTGCGCTGGCTGCGCTGTTCACCGGGGTGCAGCGACGCGTGCTGGACATCGCACCCGGCGTGGCGGTCCTGGCCTCGGGGCAATCGAGCGGAAAAACCACTCTTGCGCGCCGCATCCACTTGGTGCTCACGGGCCACGACATGCCGGTCATGGCATTCCCCGAGGGCAATGACGAGGAAGTTTCCAAGCAACTGCTTGCGACCCTGCTGCGTTCGCCTGCGGCCATCTGCCTGGACAACTTGGTGGATGGGACAACGTTTCGATCTGGGTGCTTGGCGGCAGCTCTGACGGGGCCGCAGTTCAGCAAGCGAATCCTTGGAGAGTCCCGCGTTGCCACCTGCCCAACCAATACGCTGTTCATGCTCACGGGCAACAACATCGCGCTCGGCGCCGATGAAGTGACGCGCTGGCTCTCGGTGCGCCTTGCAACGAAGTCAGACAGGCCGGACCAGCGGGTATTCACGCACCCGGATGTGGTCAAACATGCCCTTGCCATCCGCGACGAAGTTCTGCGCGATGTCGTCGGCATCGTGGCGGGCTACCTCAACTCCGGTGCGGCACACGAACCCAGGTCCCGCTTTCCTCAGTGGGACCGGATGGTGCGCCAATCCATCATCTGGGCCGGCGGGGTGGACGTGGCCGAGGTTTTCACTTCGAACACCGAGCAGGCCGAGGAAACGCAAGCCTACCGGGGCCTGCTGCATCTGCTGCACGAAGTGTTCGGCACCAAGCCTTTCACGGCCGGGAAGGTCGCCAACCTGGCGCGTTGCGGCCACGCCAGCGGGTCGGTCCCGTTTGCCGACTTCAGTGATGCGGACGAAAAGGATCAGGAGGCCGATAACCCTGACGTGCAGGAGCGCGCGAGATTGATTCTGGGCGCTCTGCGTTCGCGTGATCCTACGAAAGCAGAGTCCGTAGGCCGCGTACTGCAAGCTGCCCTGGGCCGGCCCGTAGCAGTTGGCTCGTCTGGACTTCTGGTCTTGACGAAGAGGTCGCGCGATGGCTACTCGCTGTACCAGATCGAGCCGGCTTAAGCGCACCCAAAGTGCGGGTTGAGTCCACCCTTGGCTTCTCCTACGCAGTGCTTGTGCTGCTGGAAGCTGGTGATGGTCTGTGGCTGCAGGGGCAGGCGCAGTGAACTTGACCTCCACTGTCGGCGGAGAAGCATTTGTTCGTTAACCCCCTCGGACGCGCACCATGGGCACGAAGAGACCAGCAAACCCCATAGAAGCGGCGATCTGGCCGCCTCACCGCTCGCAGCGCTGCGGCGCCTTTGCGCGTAGCACGGGCCAACCGTGCCGCAGGTGGGCGTGCATCGGGGCGCGCCGGTGCAAGCTGCATGGCGGTGCGAAGGGAAGCGGACGCCCGGCGACGCATGGCAGGTACAGCCTGGAGACCCAGCGGATGCGGCAGCTCGTCCGCCTGAGTCAATACCTGTTGCGCTTTCGGGGTGCGGGCGGATAGCTCCGGAAGGCTGGCCAGCAGCACCGCTGGCCTGCTCTTCGTCGTTGCCTCGCTGAGGCAGTGCCTGAACGCATCAACAGCAGCCGCGGGGCTTTGGGGCCCCCTTTTCCCGGCCGCAGATCGCGATCCAGAGGGGGACGGTCGAGACCCCGCGCCATCCGCCGTTGACCCGGCACGACGGTTTGCTAAACCCCCATTCAGTCTTCCGCACCCGCAGAGCATGTTTGGATGGCGCATATGAGCACTTTCTGGCGGCACCCTTGGTGTCGCCCCCCTTATCCGCGCGAAAAGGACCCGTTACAGTCGGTAGCAGGGAACGCCCCCTGCCGATTCAGAAGAGCAACGGGCATGCGGAAAAAGGGATGAACTCGCCGGGCAACTTCGGGTTCCTGGCCGAGCACTCACCGTTACTCGCCGACTTGGGCGCCACGGCGGAGCGGCTGTTCCCGTTCGACCCCGCCAGTTGCGTCCTCAAGCTCCGCCTTCTGGCCGAAGCCATCACCCAGGACATCGCTGCGCGTCTGGGCATCGCGCTCATCCAGCCGAGCCAGGCCGAGTTGCTGCGCGCCGTGGACGTGAGGCTGGGCATGGATGTCCAGGTGCGGCAGCTGTTCCACGTGCTGCGCCGCACGGGCAACATGGCCGCCCACGAAACCGACCACGGCATCGGCTACCGCGAAGGCCTGGAAGCCCTGAAGGTGGCGCGGCAGATTGCTGTCTGGTTCCACCGCAGCTTCGGCCGCAACGCCGATTTCAAGCCGGGTCCGTTTCAGCTTCCGGATGATCCCAGTCAGAAGTTGTTGACCCTGCAACAACAAATCGCCGCGCTAAATGCGCAGCTGCAGGCCTCACAGTCGGCACAGGCCCGCCAAGCTGAGATGGCCAGCCTGCTGGCGGCACAGGCCGAACAGGAGCGCGAGTTGTCGCGCCGGGCGCAGGAAGAGGCCGCTGTCTATCAAGAGCTTGCCGAGGAAGCAGGCGCCCGTGCCGCCACGCTACAGGCCCAGTTCGACGCGCAGCTCCAGGCAGCGGGGCAGAATGCCAGTTCCGACGAAGTTTTGGGCTTCGCCCAGCGCGCCAGTGTCGCGGCTCAGTCAGTGCTGCTGGATGAAGCCGCCACGCGCCAGATCATCGACCTTCAGCTCATCGACGCCGGCTGGGAAGCTGACACCGTGCGACTCACGCACGCGCGCGGCGCGCGGCCCGAGCGGGGCAAGAACAAGGCCATTGCCGAGTGGCCGACCGAAGGTCTGCAGTCGGCCGACTACGTGCTTTTTGCTGGCTTGACGCCCATCGCCACCGTCGAGGCCAAGCGCATGAACGTCAACGTGCCTGGCAAGATCGGCCAAGCTGAGCGCTACGCCCGCGGCTTCGGGATGGAAGGCGCCATGACCCCGGCGTGGACCCAGTCCGGCAGTCCGGCAGCCTGGGCCGACGGCCAGGGTGGCCGCTTCCAGTTGCCGTTCGTCTACTCCAGCAATGGCCGCCCGTACGTCAAGCAATTGGCCGAAGCCAGCGGGACTTGGTTCCGCGACGTGCGGGCACCCTCCCATACGGCCCGACCCCTGGCAGGTTTCCACTCTCCCCAGGGCCTGCTCGATCTGCTCACGCGCAGCAAGCAGGAAGCCGAACAGCGGCTTCGTCAAGACAGCTATGCCTACTTGAGGCTGCGCGACTACCAGGACAAGGCCATCGCTGCTGTTGAGACTGCGCTGGCCGAAGGCCGCAACAGCTGCCTGCTGGCCATGGCCACGGGCACCGGCAAGACACGCACGATCATCGGCCTGATGTACCGGCTCTTGAAGGCCGAGCGCTTCCGCCGCATCCTCTTCTTGGTCGACCGAAACGCGTTGGGCACGCAGGCTCAGGATGCCTTCAACGAGGCTCCGCTGGAACAGAACCAGCCCCTATCCAAGATTTACAACGTGGCCGAGCTGGGCGACATGGCCGCTGAGGCCGAGACTCGCGTGCAGGTGGCCACCGTGCAGGCCATGGTCAAGCGTGTGTTCGGCAGCGACACGCCGCCGCCGGTCGATGCCTACGACTGCATCATCGTCGACGAGGCCCACCGCGGCTACGCGCTGGACCAGGACATGACCGAAGGCGAGCTGGCCGTGCGCGACCATGCTCAGTACCTGTCCAGCTACCGTCGCGTGCTGGACTACTTCGACGCCGTGCGCGTCGGCCTGACGGCCACGCCAGCGCGCCACACGTCAGAGATTTTCGGCAAGCCCGTCTTCACCTACTCGTACCGCGAAGCAGTGGCCGACGACTGGCTGATCGACCACGAGCCACCCATCCGATACGAGACCTTGCTCAGCCGCAACGGCATCCACTTTGAAAAAGGTGAGCAGGTCGAAGCGCTGAACCTGGCCACCGGCGAGGTCGAGACCGCGGAGCTGGACGACGACCTCGACTTCCAGGTCGAGAGCTTCAACAGGCGCGTCATCAACGAGGACTTCAACCGCGTCATCTGCCAGCAGTTGGCGGAGGAGCTGGACCCGTTCGGTGAAGAGAAGACGCTGATCTTTTGCGCCACCGATCCGCATGCCGACATGGTCAAGCGCATGCTGGACGACGCGTTCAAGGCCAAGTACGAGGAGCAGTACAACGAGGCGGCCGTGCGCAAGATCACCGGCGCCGCCGACAAGGTCGACCAACTCATCCGCCTGTACAAGAACGAGCGCCTGCCCAGCATCGCCATCACGGTTGATCTGCTGACCACCGGCATCGACGTGCCCGCTATCTGCCACCTGGTGTTCTTGCGCCGGGTGAAGAGCCGCATCTTGTATGAACAGATGATCGGTCGAGCCACGCGGCGCTGCGATGACATCGGCAAGACAGTGTTCAAGATCTACGACCCGGTGGACATCTACGCCACGCTGCAGGCGGTGAACACCATGCAGCCGCTGGTTAAGGACCCCAACGTCACGCTGGAACAGCTGATCGACGAGCTGAACAACCCGGCCAGCCTGGCCGCGCCCGGCAGCACGCCGGGCACCAGCCACGCCCACGACGTGCTGAACCAGTTGAACCAGAAGCTGATGCGGGTGCTGCGCCGCGCCGGCCACCAGGCCGACAAGCGCCCCCAACTGCAGGCCCGGCTGGCCGAACTGGAACAGCAATGGGGCGTACCGCCGGCACAGCTGCACCAGCACCTGCACGAGCTGGGCCCAGCTGGCGCCGCCGACTATCTGAAGCACAGCACGCGGCTGCTGGTTCAGCTGGCCGAAGTGCAGCAGCTGATGGGTACCGCCTTCATGCCCATCTTGTCGCAACACACCGACGAATTGCTGATCCGAGAGCAGAGCTGGGGCACCTACATCCGGCCCGAGGACTACCTGGACAGCTTCGGCCGCTTCGTGCGCGAGCAGATCAACCAGTCCGCCGCGCTGGCCGTGGTTGTGAATGCGCCGAAGGACCTGACCCGTGAGCAACTGCGCGAAGTGCGGTTGCTGCTGGACGCCAACGGCTTTAGCGAAGCCAACCTCAAGGCAGCCTGGCGCAACCGCAGCAACGTTGACATTGCGGCCAGCATCCTGGGCTACATCCGCCAGGCCGCTCTGGGCGAGGCGCTGCTGCCCTTTGAGCAGCGCGTTGCCACCGCCATGCAGCGCATCTACGCCCTGAAGCCGTGGACCCCCGTGCAGCGCAAGTGGCTGGACCGGCTGGCCAAGCAGCTGGCACTGGAAGTGGTCATCGACCCAGACTTCGTGAATCGCGCCTTCGCTCAAGACGGCGGCGCCAAACAGCTGAACAAATTGATCGGCGGTGAACTGGATCGGGTGCTGGACGAACTGACGGCCAACCTGTGGCCCAAGTCGGCATGATCGAACGGCTGCCGCTTCGTAACCGGGTTGACCCCTGGGGCCGGCTGCAGGCGGTACGTGCGCGCGGCAGCCTGATGGGCAACCGCGGCATCCTGCATAACGGGAATGACATCGTGCGGCCCTGGGCGACCAAGGCCTGGGTGACGTGCGTGCTGGATGCGACCTTCCAGAAACGCAAGCCGTTCAGCCCTGGCACTTACTCCGAGCTGTTCTTTCTGGACGAAGCCACCGCCTTTGCGGCCGGCCATCGTCCCTGCCGTGTCTGCCAGCGGCAGCGCCACGATCAGTTCAACACAGCCTGGACTGCGGCCAACGCAGCCAGCGCATCGCGTACGCGGCTGCCGATAGCGGACATCGACAAGGCGCTGCACGCCGAGCGCACCCGGTCGGACAAGGGCAAGCGCACATACACCACCGCGGTGGCCGAGTTGCCGCCGGGCACCTTCTTCGAACACGCGGGCCAGGCCCGCTTGGCCTGGCCGACCGGCCTGCTGGCATGGTCCCTTAGCGGTTACACCAAAGGCGACGCGCTGGCGCCTGGGACACAGATCGAAGTGCTCACGCCACGGTCTATCGTCCGACTCTTCCGCACCGGTTTCCGGCCGCATGTACACGCTAGTGCAAACGACCTCTGACGCCCACTGAACCCATGAACCAGAACGACATCGTCCAGAAACTCTGGAACCTCTGCGACGTGCTGCGCGACGACGGCATCAACTACAGCGACTACGTCGCCGAGCTGGTGCTGCTGCTGTTCATCAAGATGGAGCACGAGAACAAGGCCAGCGGCATCCTGGCTGAGCACAAGCTGCCGGAGTACGCCCGTTGGTCCACGCTCTCCAGCATGAGCGGCCTGAACCTCCTGAACCACTACCGCGAGACGCTGCTGAAGCTGAGCCGCAGCGACGACCCGCTCATCGCTGCCATCTATGCCGACGCGCAGACCAGCCTGAAGGAAGCGCGGCACCTGGAGCAATTGATCAAGAGCCTGGACGGCATCGACTGGTTCAGCGCCGCCAAGGACGGCCTTGGCGATCTGTACGAAGGTCTGCTGGAGAAGAATGCCAGCGAGACCAAGAGCGGCGCAGGTCAGTACTTCACGCCGCGCCCGCTGATCGACAGCATCATCGCTCTGGTCAAGCCGCAACCTGGGGAGACCATTCAAGACCCGGCCGCTGGTACAGCCGGCTTCCTGATCGCGGCTGACACCTACATCAAGGCACGCACGGATCAGCTCTACGACCTGAGCGAGAAGCGGCGGACCTTCCAGCGCACGCGCGCCTACCTAGGCATGGAACTGGTCACCAGCACGCGTCGCCTGGCGTTGATGAACTGCCTGCTGCACGGCATGGAGGGCGACGCCGAGGGGGTGGTGCACCTGGGCAACACGCTGGGCAGCGCCGGCAGCGCCCTACCCAAGGCCGACATCATCCTGAGCAATCCGCCTTTCGGCACGGCCAAGGGCGGCGGTGGGCCGACGCGAGACGACCTGACCTACGCCACAAGCAACAAGCAGCTGGCCTTCCTTCAGCACATCGTGCGCCACCTGAAAGACGGCGGCCGCGCCGCGGTGGTGCTGCCCGATAACGTGCTGTTCGAAGCCGGCGTGGGTGCCGACATCCGCCGCGACCTGATGGACAAGTGCAACCTGCACACCATCCTGCGCCTGCCCACCGGCATCTTCTACGCCCAGGGCGTGAAGACCAATGTGCTGTTCTTTCAGAAGATCAGCCAGGCCGCCATCGGCAGCACGAAGGCGGTGTGGGTGTACGACTTGCGCGCCAACATGCCGAAGTTCGGCAAGCGCACGCCGCTGACGCGCGAGCACTTCACCGCCTTCGAGGCGGCGTATGGCGAGGATGCCAATGGGCGCGGCGCGCGCATCGACGACGACGAGGGCGGGCGTTTCCGCTGCTTCAGCCGCGAGGCGGTGAATGCGCGTGGCGACAGCTTGGACATCAGCTGGCTGAAGGACGAGAGCGCGGAGGATGCGGCGGGCTTGCCAGAGCCGGCGGTGTTGGCGCGGGAGGCCGCCGATGAGTTGAGTGGGGCGCTGGCAGAACTGGAAGCGATTTTGGCCGAACTGAACGAGGCGTCGGCGGCATGAACATGCAGCCTCCCGGCTGGGCGCGTGTGCCTTTGGCCGAACTTGTCGATATCCTCGATTCCAGACGAGTTCCCATCAACTCCGATGAACGTGCTGCGCGAATTGCCGGAAAGCACCCTAGCAACCTGATTCCGTACTACGGAGCAACAGGCCAGGTCGGATGGATCGACCAAGCGCTCTTCGACGAAGAGTTGGTCCTGCTCGGTGAGGACGGCGTGCCGTTCCACGACCTGTTCAAGCGGAAGGCTTATCGAGTCAGCGGTAAGACTTGGGTCAACAATCACGCTCACGTCTTGCGCGCCGTCGCCGCGAAGATCGACGCCCGATACCTTGAGCACTACCTGAATCGGTTCGACTATGTCGGTTCGGTAACCGGCAGCACACGCCTCAAGTTGACGCAAGCAGCGATGGTGCAAATTCCGGTGCTCGTCGCCCCTTTGGGTGAGCAGCAACGTATTGCGGACAGACTCGAAACCGTGCTGGCCCGCGCGGACGCCTGCCGCGATCGCCTGGCGCGCGTCGCCCCGCTGCTCAAACGCTTCCGCCAGTCCGTCCTTGCCGCCGCCACTTCGGGGCGGTTAACGGTCGCCATCGAGCCCGAGTTCGCCTCAAGATCTGAGCCGCTTGCGAGCCTGGGCGCGGTGTCTGGCGGCCTAACGAAGAATGCGAAACGAGACGAATTGGCAATGCGCCGACCGTACCTGCGTGTTGCAAACGTGCATGCCGACGAACTGCGCCTCGATGACGTCACCGAAATCGGCCTAACCGAGGCGGAGTTCGCGAAGACCAAGTTGGTCGCGGGCGACCTTCTAATCGTCGAGGGGAACGGCAGCATCGAGCAAATCGGCCGCGTCGCGATGTGGTCCGGTGAGATTGCGAACTGCTGTCACCAGAACCACTTGATACGCTGGCGCGCAGGAGCACGTGTGCTGCCGAAGTTCGTGCTCTGCTTCCTCCTGAGCCCGGAAGGCCGCCGCCAGATCGAAGCCGTCGCCAGCTCCACGACGGGCTTGCACACGCTCAGCGTGTCGAAGGTCGGCGAGTTGCAGCTGCCGGTTCCCTCGCTCGAACTGCAAACTGAGATCGTTCGCCGCGTCGAATCCCTCTTCGCTTTCGCAGACCGCCTGCAGGCCCGCCTCGCCCAGGCCCAGACCGCTGTAGACCGTTTGACTCCATCTCTGTTAGCCAAAGCCTTCCGGGGTGAACTGGTGCCGCAGGATCCGGCCGACGAGTCCGCGACTGAATTGCTCAAGCGCCTGCAGGCCGTTTCGGCTGAAACGCCCACCCAGGGCCGGGCGCACCGGCGCGCCAGGGTCAGCAACTGATCATTCTCTACACGCTTCCTCCATGTCACCCGCAATTGCAGCTGCACTCAACAACTACCTGCACCTCGTCGTGGCTGCGCTGTTGGCGCTGGCGGCGATGTTCTTCTTGTTCCAGTTCCTGTTGCCCAGCTGGCGCGCCGGCCGCCAGATCAAGCGTGCCGGCATGACGTTGAAGGCACTGCGCTCCAAAGGCTCTGTGCTCGACCTGGACCGTGTCCGGGCTGAAGCCATGCGCGGCGACGCGCTCCAGCATTGCTGGGACGAGTTTCGTGACACGCTGCATGGCCAGAAGCAGGCGAATGCCTCTGGCTCGCTGGTGGTCACCCGCTGGCGCGCCACCGCCACGGCCAACAACTTCTTCACCGAGCAGGCGCTGGTGGACACGCCGCTGCGAACGGAGTTCTACAAGCACTTGCCGGGCATTCTCACGGGCATCGGCATCATCGGGACGTTCAGTGGGCTGATCCTGGGCCTGCAGGCCTTTGGCAAGGTCAACCTGGGTGACGCAGATACGGCACGCGCCGGTCTGGGTGCGCTGCTGGCTACAGTGGGCAACGCTTTCGTGGTCTCCGGGGGTGCCATCACGCTGGCGATGGTGCTGACAACATTGGAGAAGTTGGTTGTCAACGGCCTGCATGCACGCGTAGAGGCGCTATGCCGACTCGTGGACAGTCTTTTCGACGCCGGCGCGGGCGAGGAGTACCTGCAACGCCTGGTAGAGGCCGCCGAGACATCAGCCACGCAGGCGATGCAGATGAAGGAGTCCCTCGTCACCGACTTGAAGAAGGTGCTGACCGAACTGACTGCGCAGCAGATCGCCACGATCACGGCGACCAACACTCAACTCGGACACACCATTTCAACCAGCCTGAGCGAAGGCTTGCGGGAGCCGCTGGCGCGCATCTCGGACGCCGTGCAGTCGGTCAGTGGAAGCCAGGGAGAGGCGATCAACAAGTTGCTAATGGACGTGATGAGCAACTTCAGCTCCCAGATGGAGAGCATGTTTGGCGGGCAGATGCGCGGCATGAGCGAGTTGTTGGGGCAGACGGCCGGCACCATCCAGCAGGCCTCGCAGCGCTTTGAGCAGCTGGTTGGGCAAATCGAGCAAGCAGGTTCCGGCGCCACGCAGGCGATGGCCAAGCGCATGGACGAGGCGTTGGCCCAGATGCAGCTCCGCCAGGGCCAAGCCAATGACCAGATGAGCAGCTTCATTGATCAACTGAAGAAGGGCATTGCGCAAGGCCAGAGTGACTCCGCCGAATTGACGATGTCCATGATGAAGGAGCTGAGCGAAGCAACGAGCAGCCTTGTCAAAGGCCTGCAAGACCAATCAAGGAACGCCCAGCAGGACCAGACCAGGGCTCAGCGTGAGGCCACCGAACACATACGCGCCGTCGTGCAGCAGTTGCAGGACAGCGTCGCCGTGGGGCAGAGCACCTCTGCAAACGCTGCGGCCGAACTCCTGGCGCGCATGGGCGCTGCAACCGAGGCAGGCGTCCGAAGCCTGCAAGAGCAATCCAGCGCAGCCCAGCAGGCCCAAGCGGCGCGGCTGGCGGCGCTGGCCGAGGACACCGATGCCTTGCTGGCACGGCAGAACGATCAGGTCTCGCGCTTGGCCGACGCGGTCCAGCGGGCAGAGGCTGCCATGCGCGACACCATCGAGCGAATCAAGTCGTCAACCGACAGCCACCTCGAACGGATGGCTACTGGCGCAGAACGCTTGCTGGGCGCCAGTGACCGCCTTAGCGAGAACCTGTCTCTGATGAAGTCGAACAGCGATGGGCTGAGTACATCGGCGGAATGGTTGACTACCGCTTCGGGGACCTTGACCCAGGCTTTGAACGCTACGCAACTGACACTGGGCGATCAGCAGGCGGTGCGCGAAGCGTTGGCGGGCATGGTGGCCGACCTTCGCGCCACAATTGAGACAGCCAAGCGCGAGGCATCCGTTACCGAGGGCTTGGTCGCCGGCATGCAACAGGCGAGCCAGCGACTGGCAGAAGCGCAGAGCGTTTCCGTGTCCAGCCTGGAAGAGGCCACGCTGGCCATCGGCGAGGCACACGGCGCCTTTGCCAAGCAGGTGGAGGTAACGCTGCGCGAGGGCAACCGGGTGTTCCACGAAGAACTGGCCCAGGCCGTCGGTGTGCTGAAGGGCGCGATCCAGGACCTGGGTGACGTACTGGACAACCTGCCATCCCCGGCATGACGAAGGCGAGCTGAATCATGCTGAGGATGCGGGTTGGGGCAGGGCGGCGTGCGCGCGAAGAGGGGGAGAAGCCGTTCTGGATTTCGTTCTCTGACCTGATGTCGGCGCTGATGGTGCTATTCCTGGTGGCGATGAGTGTGGCGCTGCTGGCAGTGACCAAGAAGATTTCGGATGACGAGAGGGAGGACAAGGAGCGTGGCGAGGCCATCGCGGTGCTGATGGACGAGATACGCAAAGTGGTTTCGAACAAGGAGTTCGAGGGCGTGCGCGTCGTCGGCAACACCATTGATTTCGGGCCGCGGGGCACGTTCGAGAAAGAAGGTCAGAACACCTTGTCAGCGCCCCAGCGTGCGCTGCTGCGCCAGTTCACGCCGCGCCTGCTGGACAAACTGCGCACGACCGAAGCCAGCAAGTACTGGTTCAAACGCGCGGTCGTGGAAGGCTATTCAAGCCAATCGGGCAAGTACCTGTTCAATTTGAACCTGAGCCTGGAGCGCAGCGCCCGCGTGCTGTGCGAGTTGCTGCGCGTACCGCGAAGCGGCGAAGCGCACTTGTCTGAGGAAGATAGGAAGCTGATTGCCACCAAATTCTTCGTAGGCGGTGCGTCATTCAATTCGTTGCGCGCGACAGCCGAAGACAGCCGCCGCATCGAAGTCAAGCTCGAATTCAAATCACGCCAAGAGAGACGTGAAGAGAAGGAGAAACCGCCCCCTCCGGTGGACGAAGCGGCCCTGCTAAAAGCGCTCGACCCGCAAGAGGTCTGCCCATTATTCGACCGATGAGCAAGCTGCGCGCTCGGCTGAACGCGGCCATGGAACCCAGGCTGGTGTTTCGGGCGCCCGTATGGGGCAATCCCCGGGCGATGACTGCGGCGCTCCGCGACGTGCGTAAGACATTTTCGAGCGGCGAGGGTGCAGTCCCCGCCAAGGATGTGTTGCAGGCGGCATTGCGCCGGTTTGCCATGACGCAGACGGTTGCGAGCTTCACCGAGTTGAAGCACCTGTGCTACGGGGTGTCGGTGCCGGTGGGTGAGAACCAATGGCGCCTGATCGACCGGGAACCCCTGCTTCAGAAGCTGCTGGGCCTTGTCCAGCGGCGAACCGGGCAGGCCAAGCAGTACCGCCGGTGCTACCAGGGTCTGCTGAATGCCTACTTTGGCTTCGACAAGCAGACGGCCGCCAGCAGCGGGCTTGCCAACTGGACCCAGCTAAGGGCCTATTTGGATCAGAGTCTGGGCCCCATCGCTGAGGCAACTACCCGAAGCGGCCTCGCGCTTGATTGGTTGCAGACGCTCCTGGCTCACCGGAACTTGCTGAGTGACGACCCGTGCAGCCAATATGCGCGAGAACTGCGGCAGGGTCGGACCGACGAGTTTCGGTCCTTGTGCGCAGCGCTTGGCATAGCTAGCGCATCGTGGGTCTGGGACGAGGCACTGATGGCCTATGTGCGAGCGGTGTGTGAAGTGACCGATGACGGTCAGTTCCGGCGCGACATGGCCGGCGTCCTGGATCTGGTGAATGGCCGCGCCGAACTGAAGCTGCCCCAATTGCTTTGCACCCAGGCCACCGCCCTCGCGGTGGCTCGCTACGCACGCTGCGGCGACAGGCCGGAGCAAGCCGACTTGCGGGATACCAGCTTGCGCTTAATCGGCAACCCTTGGGTCAACCGCACCGCTTGGGATTCACATGTGCGCTTCGAGCCGGCCCGGGAGATGGTGGAAGCCTGGATCAAGCGGCGCTTGATCAAGGACTTTTTCGAACTGCTGGCCCATGACGGTGGGGCTGACCTGCGTCGCTTGAACTACTGGCTGAAGTGGGAGCCCCAGATTTCGGACATGTGGTTCATCTTGGGATTCGACGCAAGCAACAACCGAAGCAAGGCTTTTGAGGAACTGCGACAGCGCATGGCGGGGCGCAGGCGCTGGCTGGACGACCCCAACTGGCAAAACAATGCTTTCGTCATGCGGATAGGCCCGCTGCTGGTGATCGAGTTCGGGGTCACCGGGAATGCCTGCTATGCATTTGCAGCGGCAGATTTCAAGGGCGACTTGGACAAGCCTCAGCAGAACATCCACCTGCTCAAGCAGAGAGCCGGGGCGACTCGCCTGTCTCACTCGCACTCTTGGGAATCACGGTTCGACTACGAGTTGAGGAAGTTGATTCAATCGGTCCCCAAGTCAAAGGGCGAACTGCCCTTGCGGCCCCTGACCCGGCCCGAGCAGGCTGGGGTGACAGTCATCACGCGGTCTTCTTCAGGCTTGCCCCCTGGCACGCTGGCCGCAAGGCCTGCGGCCCCTGCCGCGGGGGCGCCAAACCAGCCCGTGCGCGCGATGCCGAGTACGACTTCGGCCGGCAGTAGCGCACTGACAGATGCGCAGTTGCGGGTGATCATCGACCGCTGCCGTCAGCATGGCCTTGACTGGGAGGACAACAGAGGCAAACACGGTGCCTTTTGGGTGCTGATAGACGACCGACGTATGCATCCCGGCCTGTCTGCGTTGCTCGATAACTTTGGCTTCGCCTACAGCGTCGGCAAGGGCTTCTGGATCAAAGACAAGGCGTAGCTCATGTCAGTTTCCAAATTCGGACGCCTGTTCGCCGCAAAGGAGCAGGGGGCTGCTTCGCGTGCGGGCCACGTGACCTTTGACGCAGCGGGCATTCGCTACGCATCACCTGCACCGACCGCTGCGGAATGGGTGTCCAGCCCCTACGCATTCCCGGAAAACGCGGACCGCGGGGCTCGCCTTGCTCAGTTGCTCGCCGATGGCTTCGGCGTCATCTCTGCTGCTGACGTGCTGCTGCCTTGGGCCGATGTCTACGCCCTGTTGAACGATCCGGCGTACTCGGTCTATCGCGAAGCTCTTGCGATTCCGCCGCCATCGTCGGCGCGGCTGCGCCTGGCCAGTCGGGGAGCACTTCTAGACGCTGATTTCGCGGTCTTGCATGATGGCTGGGTCGATGGCCAAGGGCGGCCGCTGCAGCCTGCGCCGACTCTGAGCGGGCGGGTCCTGGATTCGAGTGCAGGCCCCGCGCTGCTGCCAGAGGTGATGCACAAGCTGCTGACCGAGCTGGCAGAGTTCCACGCTGTTGCTCCGGTGGACCGGTCCCTCGGATTCAAGGAGCAAGCCTACGGCCGCATTCGCAAGCTCGCATTGGAGGCGGCTTGCCAAGTTTCAGACTACGTGACCAGGACAGTGGTGCTCACGCCTGATCGCTTGCGGTTGAGCCTTTCCCGGCGCGGCCAAGGGAATGGCAAGGTTGTCGAAGTGGTGCCGGACTTCGACGGAGCCCCTGCGCGGTGGTTGGTGCAGTTTGATCAGTTGCCACTGCGCGACAGCTACGACATCCCCGACGGCCCGGGGCTGGTGCGCGTGGTGCTGGCGCCGGAAGTCCGATCGGCGCTGGCAGAGGTGAAGCGTATGCCCGGCCGAAGAGTCGCTGGGCCCAGGGCTGAAGCATTCGTTCGCAACCCCTTTGCGGCGTTGGGCGAACATGCGCACCAGGTGCTTGACGCGGAGGCATTCGAGCAAGCGCGTGAGGATGCAGGGATCACCTTTCTGCGGTTCCTGCCACACGTTGAGCACGGGGAGTTCGGCCAAGTTCAGCGGATTGGCCTGCGCGTGGAGGCGCTGGGTCGCGCAAGTGGTGACCTTCAGCTCTTTTGGTTCGAGACGCCCATTGAGCTGGAGAGGTTTGCGTCGAAGCTGGATCGCTGCCTGGACGATGGTTCGCAGTGCGTCAACTGGCGAAACTGCGAGCTTGAGATTGACGGTGACAGTGCTGATCACCTCCAAACGCTAAGAGGGTGGCTGTCCCAATGGCGCAGTCCTGCCTTGTGGACCGCCCAGGAGGTGCTCGACCTCGGAAACTACTCTGAGCGCATTGAGTCCATCGGAGTCGAGAAGCCATTCATCACGCCTGTCATCGCGCGCAACGATGAGGGGGCGGGGTGGTTTGAAGGCAACGTCACCGTCGGGCTTCGGACTGAAGATGCCGCAGGCGGGGCGCCGATGATGGTGCCTGTGGCGCTTGGGCAGATTCCCTCTCTGCAACAGGCAGTCAGTCAAGCCGCTTCAGAGGGCCGCGCCAGCGTTGAACTGCCTGGCCTGCGTGTTCCGGTGCCGCTTGGCGACGCGCAGCGCGCAGTTGCTGCGCTGGTCAAGGCGGAGGCGGAACTGAGGCGAAACGAGTTCGTTCCGCCGCCGGCCAGGCCGGCGCCCCCCGCGAAGAGGCGACTGGTCATCAAGCGCAACCTTGAGGAAATCGACTACTCGGAGGAGCGTGCCACGCACCTGCAAATGCCTCCTGCGCGTAAACCGGTGGTTCCAGCTGGCCTGTTGCCCCACGTCGCCCTCAAGCCGCATCAGGAGCTGGGCGTGGCGTGGTTGCAGCACTTGTGGGAGGCCTCGCCAAGCAGGTGTCGGGGTACCGTGCTTGCCGACGACATGGGGCTGGGCAAGACGCTGCAGTTGCTGACATTCATCGCATCAGCGCATGAGGCTGACCCGAATCTAGCTCCCTCGCTGGTGGTGGCACCAGTGGCGCTCTTGGAGAATTGGCGCAACGAACTCGACCGCTTTTTCAGTCCCGGCACCTTGCCTCTTCTGCTCCTGTACGGTGAGTCCATCCGCGCCCTAAGGGTCAGCAAGGCGGAACTGGACAGTGAGTTGAAGCTGCAGGGCGTCACCAGGCTCTTGAAGAGGAACTGGATCGGGAACGCCAAGCTGGTCTTGACGACCTACGAGACCATGCGCGATCTGGAGTTTTCGTTGGCCAGCCAGCCTTGGTCGATCATGGTCTGCGACGAGGCCCAGAAGATCAAGACGCCGGCCGCGCTGGTCACCCGTTCGGCGAAGAAGCAGAAGGTTAGGTTCCGGGTGGCGTGTACCGGAACGCCTGTGGAGAACACCCTGGCAGACCTATGGTGTCTCTTCGACTTCGTGCAGCCGGGGATGCTCGGCGCGTTGAATCATTTTTCGCGGACCTACCGGCAGCCAATCGAGGCCAAGACCGATGAGCAGCGCACCAAGGTCGAAGAACTGCGCGAACTTATCCAGCCGCAGATACTGCATCGCAAGAAGGGCGATGTGGCGAAGGATCTGCCGCCACCTTCGGAGTTCACCGGCTGCAAACGCCTTCCCATGTCGGCTTACCAGCAGACGCTCTATGAGGGGGCGCTTAACACGCTGCGCGAGCAGCGTGCCACGAACCCATCTGCCCAGTTGCAGGCCTTGCTTGCGATCCGCAAGATCTGTTCGGACCCCCACGGCTTCGCCAACCCCGATACGCGTCGGCTACCGATAGAACGCTTGGTGAGCGAGTCGCCAAAAATGGGTTGGCTGATAGAGCGGCTGAAGGCACTGGCGCAGGATGCCGCGGGCGGTCACAAGGTGATCATCTTTTGCGAGTTCCGTGAACTTCAATTGATGATCCAGCGCTGCGTGGCGGCCTTCTTCGGCATAGCGCCGAGCATCGTCAACGGCGATACCTCGGCTGATCCAAAGGCGGTAGAGAACAGACAGTCCTTGATAGACACCTTCCAGAGGAAGGCCGGCTTCAACGTGATCATCTTGTCGCCGCTCGCGGTGGGTTTTGGCGTCAACATTCAGGCTGCCAATCACGTCATTCACTTCACGCGAACCTGGAATCCTGCGAAGGAAGATCAGGCCACGGCACGGGCCCATCGCATTGGGCAGGCGCGGACGGTCACCGTCTACTACCCCGGCGTCGTAAGCGAGAAGTTTCCTAGCTTCGACGTTCGCCTGGATGCGCTGCTGGGCCGCAAGCGAGAACTAGCCTCAGACATGCTGAACGGCTGCAGCGACTTGACCGCTGCGGACTTTGCTGATTTCGGGTGACGGACCTCCATGCTGAGAACCGCCCTGAGAGGGCTCTGCCGAAGCCATGATCGAGCTGTCGTGGAAGTTTTTTGGGGGACATGTTTATGAGCACATTCGATAGTACGAAGCGGCTGCTGCCGGACATCCTTGCTGACATTGTCAAAGGCAAGATCCAATTGCCAGATTTTCAGCGAGGCTGGGTCTGGGACGACCAACATGTGCGAAGTCTGTTGGTGAGCGTGGCGCGTTCTTTCCCGGTCGGCGCAGTCATGCTGCTCGAAACAGGGGGTGAAGCGCGCTTTCAGGTGAGGTCCGTAGAAGGCGTGGCGTTTGGTTCTGGAACGCCTGACGCCGAATTGCTGATTCTCGATGGACAGCAACGCCTAACAACGTTGACGCAGGTGCTTGCGCTGAAGACCACTGTGGCCACTCGAACTGAGAAGGGAAAGCCGATCGAACGGCACTATTACTGGCACATCCCCACTGCGTTGGAAGGAGAGGGCCATCTTGAAGACGCAATTGTCGCCGTTGAGCCAGATCGAACTCAGAAGAGCGACTTCGGGCGACGCATAGATCTGGACCTGAGTACGCCCGAATTGGAGTGTAGACAGCTCTACTTCCCTTGCGATCAGATCCTTAACTCGGACGCTTGGGAGGAGGCCCTACAGGAGCACGCGCCAGAGAAGTTCTCGCTGTACATGACGTTCCGCAAGACGGTCCTGAACGCTTTCCGAAATTACCAGCTTCCCGTAATCCAACTGCACCGCTCGACCAGCAAAGAGGCTGTCTGCCTTGTCTTCGAGAAGGTCAACACAGGGGGGGTGCCGCTCAACGTGTTCGAGCTTGTGACGGCAACCTACGCAGCCGATGGATATAACCTGCGTGACGATTGGTTAGGCAGTAAAGAGCGCAAGGTAGCTTCGCGATTCCAGCGGCTATGCAAAGAGCCGGTGCTGAGGCAGGTGGAGTCCACTGACTTCCTCCAGGCCATTTCGATGCTGCATACCTTAGAGATTCGCCGCGCCGACACTGCGGCTGGCAAGACCGGCAAGTCCGTGCAACCCGTCAGTGCGAAGCGGGCGGCGATTCTCACGATGCCGCTAGGCGCGTATAGGAAGTGGGCTGATCGGATTGAGGGTGGGTTCATGCTCGCGGCCAAGTTCCTGCGCAAGGAGTGCGTCCGACACCCGCGGGACCTTCCGTACCGCACGCAGCTAGCGCCCTTGGCCGCAGTGCTGGCGTCGCTTGAGGAGCGCTGGCTGGAGCCAGTGATCAACAGCAAGTTGTCTCAGTGGTTCTGGTGCGGCGTGCTCGGTGAGCTGTACGGCGGCGCTATCGAAACCCGCATCGCAAACGACGTAGAAGATTTGCTCGGATGGGTGGACGGCGGGGATGATCTTCCGCGCACCATCGGCGACGCTGCCTTCAACCCCGATCGGCTGGACCGCATGACATCGCGTCTATCAGCCGCTTACAAAGGGCTCAACGTTCTCGTACTGCGGGAGGGTGCGAGCGACTTCTTCTGGAAGGCCCGAATCCAGGAGTTGGATCAAGAGGAGGTAGCGCTCGACATCCACCACATCTTCCCTGTCGCTTGGTGCGAGGCGAACAGCGTGCCCAGGGCCGTCTACAACACCATCGTCAACAAGACCCCAATTTCTTACAAAGCCAACCGCATGATTGGTGGCCATGCACCCTCCGCCTACCTGAAGACCGTGCAGAGGCACAAGACCGTGCAACTCGACGATGCGGGGATGGACGCGATTCTCCAGAGTCATCTCGTTGAGCCGACAACGCTGCGCAACGACGACTTTGCCGCTTTCTACGCTGCGCGCAAGGCGTCTCTCTTGGGCATCGTCGAGCGAGCTATGGGCAAGGCTTCGGTCGGAACTCCTACCGGGGTAGATGCACAGGCAGAGGTCTACACGGACGAGGCCGAAGAGGACAGTGAAGCCGCAGCAGTTTGAAACCGTGGCTCATAGCTGCGCGTTGCCTTGTTGTTGTGGTACCTTTGCTGCTCGTTCGTCGCACGCGTGACCTTCACACGGCAGGGGTCGCAGGTTCAAACCCTGCACTGCCCACCAAGTCAGCAAGAAGAAAACGGCGCCCTCGGGCGCCGTTTTCCTTTTCGGCCCCGCTGTCAGCCACTCCGTGCGAGCATCGGCGCCCCAAGCACCGATCGCAGGAGTGAACCATGAGCTTCAAGGACGCGGCCCACAACGCCCGGCAGGCGCTGGCCCTGGCGAAGAGCAAACCCGACGAGGTGCAGGCCCTGATGGCCCAGGCCCTGGTCGACATGGCGGAGTCGATGAACGAACTCGCGCAGTCGCTGGACCGGGACATCAAATTACTCCACAAGGCCACGGCCGAGATGGCGGGCGACGTGGTGGCGCTCAAATAGCGGAACCGCGGAAACACGCGCCGGGAGGGTGGCTGTCCGGGGTCCTCTGCTCGGGCACACTGGCGGCCCATGGGACCCCTGCAACACCTGCGCGTGATCGAACTCGCCGCCATCGGCCCGGTGCCCTTGTGCGGCATGCTGCTGGCCGACCTGGGCGCCGACGTCGTGCGCATCGACCGGCTCGAACCCAGCGGCCTGGGCGTGGCGATGGATCCGAAGCACGACGTCAACGCCCGCGGCCGGCGTTCGGTGGCGCTGGATCTGAAAGCGCCGGCCGGCGTGGACGCCGCGCTGCGGCTCATCGCCCGCGCCGACGTCCTGGTCGAAGGCCTGCGCCCAGGCGTCACCGACAAGTTGGGCCTGGGCCCGGCCGCCTGCCACGCACGCAACCCGGGTCTGGTCTACGGCCGCATGACGGGCTACGGCCAGACCGGCCCGCTGGCCGCCGCGGCCGGCCACGACCTGAACTACGTCGCGCTCAGCGGCGCGCTGCACGCCATCGGCCCGGCCGGCGGCAAGCCGGCGCCGCCGCTGAACCTGGTGGGCGACTACGGCGGCGGTGCGCTGTACCTGGCCTTCGGCGTGATGGCCGCGCTGTTCGAACGCCAGCACTCGGGCCGCGGCCAGGTGGTGGACGCGGCGATGGTCGACGGCGCCGCTTCATTGGCCTCGATGTTCTGGGGCCTGCAGGCAGCGGGCAGCTGGGACGGCCCGCGCGGCGGCAACCTGCTGGACGGCGGCGCGCCTTTCTACGACACCTATGAAACGGCCGACGGCCGCTACATCAGCCTGGCGCCGCTGGAGCCCAAGTTCTTCGCCACGCTGGCGGCGGCGCTGGGCCTGGAGCCGCGTTTCGTGCCGCGCCAGTACGACCGGCGCCTGTGGCCGGAGCTGCGCGCAGCCATCACGGCCGCGGTGAAGCAGCGCACACGCGACGAATGGTGCGCGCGGCTCGAAGGCACCGACGCCTGTTTCGCGCCGGTGCTGTCCTTCGACGAGGCGGCCGCGCACCCGCATGCGCGGGCGCGCGAGGCCTTCGTCAGCATCGACGGCGTGCTGCAGCCCGGCCCGGCGCCGCGCTTCGACCGTACGCCGGCACGCCACCCGCGGCGCGCGCCCACGCTGGGTGAACACACGGCCGCGGTGCTGCGCGAGGCCGGTTTGGCCGATGCGGAAGTGGCCGCGCTGCGTGCAGCCGGTGTGGCCAAGTGAGCGGCGTGCACTACATCGCCGCGCCCGACGCGCGCCTGGCCGCGTCGCTGCTGCTGCTGCGTGATGGCGAGCAGGGGCTGGAGCTGCTGATGCTGCGCCGCGCCGAACGCGACGGCGACCGGCGCAGCGGCGCGGTGGTCTTCCCCGGCGGCGTGCTCGATGCCCGCGACCGCGCGGCGCACGCCTTCTGCGTCGGGCCCGACGACGCCGCCTTCAGCGGCCAGCTGGGCGTGGCCACCGGTGGCTTGGACTACGCCATCGCCGCCGTGCGCGAGACCTTCGAGGAAGTGGGCCTGCTGCTGGCCGAAGGCGATTTCGATATTGCGGCGCTGCAAGGCTGGCGCCAGCGCCTGCAGGCCGGCAGCACCGGCGCGGCCGAGTTCTGCGCCGCGGCCGGCCTGAAGCTGGACCTGCGCGGCCTGGTCTACTTCGCCCACTGGCTGACACCGCCGGGTGCCGCCAAACGCTTCGACACGCGCTTCTTCGCCGCCCTGGCGCCGGCGGGTCAGCTGGCGGAAGCAGACGGTGGTGAAACCCTCGAATACATGTGGCTGGCGCCGGAACAGGCGCTGGAGCCCGAACGCAAGTTCAAGCTGCTGCCGGTGACGCGGCGCATCCTGCAGCAGATGGCGGCGCACCAGGACAGCGCCAGCGCGCTGCAGGCCCTGCGCCAGGCCGGCCCCGCGCCCCTGGTGATGCCGCGCCGCGGCCTGGGCCCGCGCGGCGAGGTGATCGTGCTGCCGCACGAGCTGCCCTACGCCGAGATCGGCCGCCTCGACCCCGAAGGCCGCGGCGACGTGTTTGCCGATCTGCAGGCCGGCCGCGCCGTGCGCCTGTCGCCGCGGGTGCTGCGCATCACCGCGCCCAACCCCGGCCCGATGACCGGCCCCGGCACCAACACCTACCTGGTGGGCGACGGCAACCGCTGCACCGTCATCGACCCCGGACCGGTCAGCGACACCCACCTGCAGGCGCTGCTGGCGGCGGCGCCGGGGCGCATCGAGCGCATCCTGGTCACGCACACCCACCGCGACCATTCACCGGGTGCGCTGGCCCTGGCGCAGGCCACGGGGGCGCCGGTGTGGGGCCGGCGCGCCGACCACCCGATGTGGCAGGACGAGAGCTTCGCGCCGCATCACGAGCCGCAGCACGGCGAACACATCGCTGCCGGCGAGGGCATCACCCTGCGCGTGGTGCACACCCCCGGCCATGCCAGCAACCACCTGTGTTACCTGCTCGAGGAAGAGCAGTTGCTCTTCACCGGCGACCACGTGATGCAGGGCTCCACCGTCGTCATCAATCCGCCCGACGGCGACATGGCGGCCTACCTGCGTTCACTGGCCGCGCTGCTGGACGAAGACCTGCAATGGCTGGCCCCGGGCCATGGCTTCCTGGTGGCCGACCCGCACGGCGCGCTGCGTGCGCTCATCGCGCACCGGCTGAAACGCGAGGCCAAGGTGGCAGCGGCCTTGCGCCAGCGCGGCCCGGCGCCGCTGCAGGCCCTGCTGCCGCTGGCCTACGACGACGTGCCCGAGGCCCTGCACGGCGTGGCCGCGCGTTCGCTGCTGGCGCACCTGCTGAAGCTGCAGGCCGACGGCGCGGCACACTCAGCCGGCGAGACCTGGACCGTGCTCTGAAGCGGCCTCTGAAGCGGCCGCTTCCTGCCAGCGCCCGTCCACCAACAGCTGGTGCGGCCTGAACTGCGCCTTGTAGGCCATCTTGGGGCTCTGCCCGATCCAGTAGCCCAGGTAGACGTGGGGCAGCTTGAGCAGTTTCGTCTGCTCGATCTGCCACATCACGCTGTAGGTGCCGTAGCTGGTGTCGGGCTCGGGTTCGTAGAAGGTGTAGACGGCCGAGATGCCGTCGGACAGCACGTCCAGGATGGACACCATCTTCAGGGCACCGGTCTCGCCCTCGGGCGCCGGCGCGCGGAATTCCACCAGGCGTGAATTGACGCGGCTCTGCAGCAGGAACTGGGTGTACTGGTCGACGCTGTCATGGTCCATGCCGCCGCCGCTGTGGCGGCCGCTCTGGTAACGCAGATACAGCTGGTAGTGCTCGGGCACGAAGCCCAGGCGCAGCACACGCGCTTTCAGGTCGCCGTGTGCCTTGTGCGCGCGGCGCTGGCTGCGCGAAGGCTTGAAGGCGGCCACCGGGATGCGCAGCGGCACGCAGGCGCGGCAGCCGTCGCAGTAAGGGCGGTAGGTGAACATGCCGCTGCGGCGGAAGCCGCTGGCCACCAGGCCGGAGTAGGTGTCGGCGTGGATCAGGTGGCTGGGCGTGGCCACTTGCGAGCGCGCCTGCCGGCCGGGCAGGTAGCTGCACGGGTAGGGCGCCGTTGCATAGAACTGCAACGAACGCAGCGGCAATTCCTTGGGATGCGTCACGCGGCGGCTGCTGGGTCAAGGAGCCCGGGCGCCAGCTGCGCCCAGGCCGATTCATCATAGGTCCATTGTGCGGGCTCGGCTGCCCCTGCTGCCAGTGCGACATGCTGCAGAAAGTCTCGGCGCGGGATTTCCCTGGCCCCGAAGCGGGCCAGGTGGCCTGTGTTCTGCTGGCAGTCGATCAGCGCCACGCCGCGTGCCCGGGCGGCGGCCACGAAGGCGGCCAGGGCGATCTTCGACGCATCGGTGCGGTGGGCGAACATCGATTCGCCGAAGCACATGCGGCCGATGCCCACGAAGTAGAGGCCGCCGACCAGTTGCCCGTCCACCCAGGTCTCGACGCTGTGCACGCGCCCGGCGTGGTGCCAGGCGGCGTAGGCGCGCTGCATGGCGGGCACGATCCAGGTGCCGTCCTGCCCCTCGCGCGGGGTGCCGGCGCAGGCGGCGATCACGGATTCGAAGGCACTGTCGAAGCGGATGGCGCAGCCGGGCGTGCGCAGGAAGCGGCGCAGCGTCTTCTTCAGGTTGTGCGAGAGGTGGAACTCGGCCGTGTGCAGCACCATGCGCGGGTCGGGGCTCCACCACAGCACCGGCTGGCCTGTGCTGTACCAGGGGAAGATGCCCTGGCCGTAGGCTTCTTCGAGCCGCCGCACGGTGACGCGGCCGCCGGCGGCCACCAGGCCGGGCAGTTCGGTCTCCGGGCCCAGCGCCGCGGTGGGCGGGGGCAGCGGCGTGCTGTCGTCGATCCAGTGCAGCACGGGCCCGGTCGCCGCCTTACTGGCCGCCCAGCTGCAGCCAGAGGAAGCTGTACTCCAGCGCCATCATCTGCGACTTCTGCCCGTTGTCGGCCGCGCCGCCATGGCCGCCTTCGACGTTCTCCCAGTACAGCAGCGGGTGGCCCTGTTCGCGCATGCGCGCGGCCATCTTGCGGGCGTGGCCGGGGTGCACGCGGTCGTCGCGGGTGCTGGTGGTGAACAGCACCCTGGGCAGCTTGACGCCCTTCTTCACGTTCTGGTACGGGCTGTAGCGGCTGACGTAAGCCCACTCCTCGGCCTTGTCGGGGTCGCCGTACTCGGCCATCCAGGAGGCACCCGCCAGCAGCTTGTGGTAACGCTGCATGTCCAGGAGCGGCACCTGGCACACCACGGCGTTGAACAGCTCGGGCCGCTGCAGCATCACCGCGCCCACCAGCAGGCCGCCGTTGCTGCCGCCCTGGATGCCCAGGTGCTTCGGGCTTGTCACCTTCTTCGCGATCAGGTCCTCGGCCACCGCGGCGAAGTCGTCGTAGCTCTTCTGCTTGTTGGCCTTGATCGCCGCCTGGTGCCAGGCCGGGCCGAACTCACCGCCGCCGCGGATGTTGGTGTAGACGAAGACACCGCCGCGCGAGGTCCAGGCGCGGCCAATGCCGCCGGAGTAGAAAGGCGTCTGCGCCACCTCGAAGCCACCGTAACCGTACAGCAACGTCGGGTTCGTGCCGTCGTCCTTGGCGTTCTTCGGCCACAGGATGAAGTAGGGCACCTTGGTGCCGTCCTTGCTGGTGGCGAAGCGCTGCTCGGCGCGCATGCCGGTCGAGTCGTAAAAGCTCGGGCGTGACTTCAGCACCTCCAGGCCGTCGCGGCCGGCGGTGCCCAGCTGCAGCGTGTCGGGCTTGAGGAAGTCACTGGCGTTGAGCAGGTAGGCCTCGGCCAGCGGGTCGTTCTTCAGCAGCGGGTCGTGCAGGCCGCCGGCCGCCAGGCTGCCGGGGTAGGGCGCCTTGACCTCGCGGCGGGCCCAGTTGCCGCCGGCTTCGCTCCATTCCTCCAGCCGGCTGGCCACGTTGTCGAGCACGTTGACCAGCACGCGCGTCTTCGTGGTGCTGTAGCCGGCCAGCGAGCGGGTGGCGGTGGGCGTGAACAGCGCCGTCAGCTTGCGTTCGCCCTTCAGGTAGGCGGCGGCGTCGGCCACCAGCAGCGAGCCGCGCGCGAAGCGCTGGCCGCCCGTGGCCCAGTCGCTGCGCAGTTCGATGAAGAGGTGCGGGCCCGAGAAGCCGAACTGGGCGTCCAGCGGTTTGTCCACCGGCACCAGGCGTTCACCCTGCAGCAGCGACATCTCGCTGGTGTAGAAATCGGGCGAACGGCCGAACAGCACGCGCTCGTGGCCCGGCGTGTGGTCCACCATCACCCACGCGTACATGTCTTCCTTGCGGCCTTCGAACACCGTGCGCGCCTGCGCCAGCGGCTGGCCGCGCTTCCATTCCTTCACCACGCGGGGGTAGCCCGAGTCCGTGAGCGTGCCGGGGCCGAAGTCGGTGGCGACGTAGATGCGGTTCTCGTCCACCCACTCCAGCGCCATGGTCTTGGCCTCGGGCAGCGTGAACCCGCCTTCGACGAAGCGCTTGCTGACGGTGTCGAACTCGCGCACCACGTTGGCGTCGGCGCCGCCGCGCGACAGCTGCACCAGGCAGCGCCGGTACTCCGGCCCCAGGCAGGTGGAGCCGGCCCAGACCCAGTTTTCCTTTTCGGCCTTGCCCAGGGCGTCGACGTCGATCACCGTCTCCCAGGCGGGCTGTGGCTTGCGGTATTCGGCCAGGGTGGTGCGGCGCCACAGGCCGCGCGGGTTGGCGGCGTCCTTCCACAGGTTGTAGAACCAGTCGCCCTGGCGCTTGACGTAGGGGATCTGCTCCTTGCTGTCGAGCACCTCGCGCAGGCTGGCCTTGAGCTTGTCGAAGCCGGGCGTGGCCTGCAGCGTGCCTTCGCTTTCGGCGTTGCGCTCGCGCACCCAGGCCAGCGCGCGCTCGCTGGTGACGTCTTCGAGCCAGAGGTAGGGGTCTAGTGTTTGCGACATGGCAGATTGCGACATGGCAGAAGGCAGGGGTGACAGGGCGGCCAGCAGGGCCAGGATGCGGGTGAGGTTCTTCATGGTGCGGTGGGCGCGACGCCGAGTGCTTGCCACAGGAAAGCGTATTCCAGCGCCGCCTTGCGCGCGCGCTGGGCACTGTCGGCGGCACCGGCGTGGCCGCCTTCCAGGTTCTCCCAGTACAGCACGCGGTGGCCCTGCTCCAGCATGCGCGCGGCCATCTTGCGCGCGTGGCCGGGGTGCACGCGGTCGTCGCGCGTGCTGGTGGTGAACAGCACTTGCGGCATGGCCGCTTCCTTCTTCACGTTCTGGTAGGGGCTGTAGCGGCTGATGTAAGCCCATTCCTCGGGCTTGTCGGGGTCGCCGTACTCGGCCATCCACGAAGCACCGGCCAGCAGCTTGTGGTAGCGCTGCATGTCCAGCAGCGGCACCTGGCAGACCA
>CAYREA010000038.1:0-30462 GCA_964423075.1 uncultured Rubrivivax sp.
GCCGGCCTGCTTCATCTGGTCGCTGGACTCGGTGGTCAGGATCAGGATCGGCGTGCTCTTGAACTTGGGGTTCTCGCGCAGCTTCTTGGTCAGGCTGATGCCGTCCATGCGGGGCATGTTCTGGTCGGTCAGCACGAGGTTGAAGTCGCGGCTGTTGGCCTTCTCGAAGGCGTCCTGCCCGTCCACCGCCTCGACGACGTTGAAACCGGCGTTCTTCAAGGTGAAGGCAACCATCTGGCGCATCGAGGCGCTGTCGTCTACGGCAAGGATCGAATGCATGGCTATGGCTCTTTCGGGTTCGGATTTCGTCTCGGGGAGGGGCGGGTTCGGCTTATGGCGTTTAGAACAGTTCGATGGAGCCGGCGTCCATCTCGTCCTGGGTCACGGGGTTGGGGCGCAAGGGCGCCGCCTCCACCAGTGCGACGCCGTCTTCGTCGTCGCCCATCGCGTCGCTGGCGATGCGGTCGGCACAGTTGCGCAGCCGGCGCGTGGTGTGGTCGATCAGCTGCGTGGCCATGTCCTGGAACTGCATGGCGGTGATCGCACCGGCCATGTGCTGCATCGCGTTGTGCAGCTGGTCGCCGTCGATCTCGGGGTGCGCCGCCGCGGCATGCAGCAGGCGCTTGAGCTCGGCGCTGGCGCCGTAGAAATGGGCCATCAACGAGTCGCCGGCGTCCGACAGCAGGCGCTGCAGGCGTTCCAGGTCGTTGCCGGCCACCATCAGGTGGTCCTGCAGTTCGGCCGCGGCCATGAGGCCTATGCCGCCGCCACCACCGGGCTGTGCGTCCGGCGGTGCGTCGGTCATCTGGGGCGAGTCCTGAGCGTACATCCGGGCTCCGAGGGCTGTCTTGTCGTTGTGACTTGGTTCACGCCTTGCCGGCTGCCTGGCGGGCAGCGGCGGTTCGGCCTGAAGGCTGTGAAGGCATTTTCGGCAGCACCCCGCCCGACATTGAGCGAAGAATCGGTGCGAAGGTCGCCCATTTCTGATGTGGGCTGCCGCGCCTTTGCGATACTGCGGCCCATGCAAGGCAGCCCCGTACCGGCTTCTGCGCCCGCCCCGCGGGCCCGGCCACTGCGCCTGCTGCACCTGGAAGACTGCGAACCCGACCACGCCCTGGCCATGGCGCACCTGCAGCGCGCCGGCCTGCGGGTGCGGGCGCGCCGCGTCGAGACCCGGGCCGAATTCCTGAACGCGCTGCACGAACCCTGGGACCTGGTGCTGTCCGACTACCACCTGCCCGGGTTCACCGGCCTGGACGCCCTGCAGCTGCTGCGCGAACGCGAAAGCCCCGACGCCGCCCACGTGCCCTTCATACTGGTGTCGGGCCAGATCGGTGAAGACACCGCGGTGGAGGCCATGCGCAACGGCGCGGCCGACTACCTGCTCAAGCACAACCTGGCGCGCCTGGCCCCGGCGGTGGAACACGCCGTGGCCGGTGCGCGCATGCACCGCGCGCGCCTGGCGGCCGACCGCGAACTGCAGGCCTCGCGCCGGCGCCTGTCGGAACTGGCGCAGCACCTGCAGACCAGCGTCGAAGCCGAACGCCAGGCCATCGCGCGCGAAATCCATGACGACGTGGGTGGTTCGCTCACGGCGCTGAAGTTCGAGCTGGACTGGATACGCCGCCACGCCGGCTCCGGCGCCGTGCAGCAGCGCGCGCTGTCGGCGCTGGAAACCGTGACGCACGCCATCGAGGCCAGCCAGCGCATCATGCAGAACCTGCGCCCGGCCATCCTGGAGCAGGGCCTGGTGGCCGCGCTGCAGTGGATGACCAGCCGCTTCGAGAAGCGCACCGCCATCAACTGCGAGTTCCGCGCCAGCCCTGAACTTCTGGCTGGGCCGCTGGCCCTGCCCACGGGCGTGCCGCTGGTGGCCTACCGCACTGCGCAGGAGGCGCTGACCAACGTCAGCAAACACGCCCAGGCCAGCCGCGTGGTGGTGGATCTGTCGCTCAGCGCCGGTGTGCTCTCGCTGGAAGTCAGCGACAACGGGCGTGGCCTGACGCAGGACGACCTGGCCAAGGCGCGCAGTTTCGGCATCCGCGGCCTGCACGAGCGGGCGCAGACGGTGGGCGGCTGGGTCGACCTGTCCAGCAGCGGCGCCGGCACCACGCTGATCCTGTCAGTGCCGCTGCAGCCCGCGCCCGGCACGCCGGTGGCCGACACCGCCCCCATGGACGCCGAAACCTCGGCCTGGACTGCACTGTGAGAAGCCCCTGCCGATGATCCACGTCATCCTCTGCGACGACCACGCGCTCATCCGCCGCGGCATCCGCGACACGCTGTCCGACGCGCCCGACATCCGCGTCGTCGGCGAGGCCGGCGACTACGGCGAGCTGCGCACGCTGATGCGCAACCTCGCCGCCGAGCCCGGGCGCGGCGCTCCTTGCGACGTGCTGGTGCTGGACATCAACCTGCCCGGCCGCAGCGGCCTGGACGCCTTGCACGCGCTGAAGGACGAGGGCTCGCCGATCAAGGTGCTGGTGGTCAGCATGTACCCGGAAGACCAGTACGCCATCCGCGCCCTGCGCGCCGGTGCCTACGGCTACGTCAACAAGGGCGGCGACCCGCAGGTGCTGGTGCAGGCCGTGCGCACGGTGGCCCAGGGCCGGAAGTACGTCACGCCCGAGATCGCGCAGATGCTGGTGGAAAGCCTCACCACGCCGGCCAGCGAGAACCCGCACCAGAAGCTGAGTGACCGCGAATTGCAGACGCTGGTGATGATCGCCAGCGGCAAGCGCCTGGCCGACATCGCCGAAGAGCTGACGCTCAGCCCCAAGACCGTGTCGGTCTACCGCTCGCGCGTGCTGGAAAAGCTCAGCCTGGCCAACAATGCCGAGCTGACGGTCTATGCCATCCGCAACGGGCTGGTCGGGGAGTGATGTCGGCGGCCGCGCGCCGGCGCGTCCACTGGACGACCCGCAGGCCATGCGCCAGGCCGGGCCCGACCTGTTGTCGCTGGCGCTGATCGACGCACGCAACGCGCTGCTGGCGCTGCTCTCGCACGACGAGTCGCCCGCCGCGCTGCGCCTGGCCGCGCGGGCCGGCTGGTTCCAGGAGTACTGGATCGCCCGCCATGTGCAGCGCCAGCGCGGCGAGGCCTGCGATGCCGATGCACCGCGCCTGGCCGGCATCGAACCCGCCATCGAGCGCTGGCTGGCGCCCGACGGCGAGCCGCCCGCGCCCGAGGCGCTGCGCGGCTACCTGGCACAGACGTTGGAGATCACGCTGGACCTGCTGGCCGCGCTGCCACCCGCGGCCGACGACGCGGCCCTGCACGTCTACCGCAACAGCCTGCTGCACGAAGACCGCCTCACCGAAGCGCTGGCCGAACGCCTGCAGCAGGGCAGCGCCCCGGCCCGTGCCGACCGTGACGCGCTGTGGCTGCCGGCGCAGCGCTGGATGCTGGGCTCGGTGCCCGGCGGCCTGGTGCCGCACAACGAACGCCGGGCGCACGAGGTGGTGGTGCCCGAGTTCGAGATCGACGCCCAGGCTGTGAACTGGGCGCGTTATGTCGAGTTCGCCGAAGACGGGGGTTACGACCGGCGCGAACTCTGGTCCGAAGCCGGCTGGGCCTGGGTGCAGCAGGAAGGCCGGCGCGCGCCGGGTGGTGTGGAGCAGCTGCACGGCAGCGTGCTGGTGGCGCGCGGCCACGGCGCCGGCGCCGGCCTGCAGCGCGCCGCCGCGGCCCAGCCTGCGGTGCGAGTGACGCGCCACGAGGCCGAGGCCTGGTGCCGCTGGGTCGGGCGGCGCCTGCCCACCGAACCCGAATGGGAGATCGCCGCCAGCCGCGGGGCCGGCCGGGGTTTCGCCTGGGGCGACGTGTTCGAGTGGGTGGCCGGCAGCGCCCGTGCCTGGCCGGGCGCTGGCACGCCGGCGCCCGGTGCGCTGGATGCGCCGCCGGCAGCCGCCTGCGGCGTGCTGCGCGGCGGCTCGTGGGCGACGCGTGCGCGCTGCAAGCACCCCAAGGCGCGGCGCTTCCTGGCGCCTGGCGACGACAGCGCGTTCAGCGGCTTTCGCAGCTGCGCGCTGTAGGGGCCGCGCGGTCAGGGCATCATCACGCCTTCCCCGAAGGAGTGCCATGCCCGCGATCACGCTGAACCTCAACGGCCGCCCAGCCCAGGCCACGGTCGAACCCCAGACCCTGCTGGTCGAACTGCTGCGCGGGGCCCTGGGCCTTACCGGCACGCACGTGGGCTGCGACACCGGCCAGTGCGGCTGCTGCACCGTGCTGCTGGACGGGGTTTCGGTGAAGGCCTGCAGCACCCTGGCCGTGCAGGTGCAGGGCCGCAGCGTCACCACGGTGGAAGGCCTGGCCGGGCCCGACGGCCAGCTGCACCCGGTGCAGGAAGGCTTCATCGCCTGCCACGGCCTGCAGTGCGGCTTCTGCACCCCCGGCATGCTGATGTCGGCCACCTGCCTGCTGAACCAGAACCCGACGCCCAGCGAGGCCGAGATCCAGCACGCGCTGGAAGGCAATCTGTGCCGCTGCACCGGCTACGTCAACATCGTGGCAGCCGTGAAGCATGCGTCGAAGCTGATGACGGAGAAAACCGCATGAACGCCCCCCTCGAAGCCAGCCGCTTCGGCAGCGGCCAGGCCGTGCGCCGGGTGGAAGACGCCGCGCTGGTGCGGGGCCAGGGCCGCTACACCGACGACCACGTGCTGCCCGGCCAGGCCTGGCTGGCCTTCCACCGCAGCGACCGTGCGCATGCGCGCATCCTGTCCATCGACATCGATGCCGCGCACGCCATGCCCGGCGTGCTGGCGGTCTACACCGGTGCCGAGCTGGCGGCCGCGGGCGTGAAGCCCATGGGCGTGGCCGTGCCCTACGGCCCGCCGGGCGGCGGCCGCCTGACCGTGCCACCGCGGCGCGCCCTGGCGCACGAGGTGGTGCGCTTCGTCGGCGAGGCGCTGGTGGCGGTGGTGGCCGAGTCGCGCGCTGCGGCCAAGGCGGCCTGCAATGCCGTCGTGATCGACTACGAAGACCTGCCCGCCGTGGGCGACGTGCTCGCGGCCGCGCGAGCCGGCGCGCCGCGCGTGTGGCCGGCCTTGCCCGACAACATCGCCGCCGAGTCGCGCCATGGCGACGCCGCCGCCACCGCCGCGGCCTTCGAGCGTGCCGCGCACAAGGTTTCGCTCGACATCGTCAACCAGCGCCTGGCACCCAGCACCATGGAGCCGCGCAGCGTGCTGGCCTGGATGGAAGACGGCCGACTCACCGTGCGCCTGAGCAGCCAGATGCCCACCGGCGTGCGCGGCGCCATCACCGAATCGATACCCGGCCGCACCACCGACAACACGCGCGTGGTGGTGGGCGACGTGGGCGGCGGCTTCGGCATGAAGACCGGCGCCTACCCCGAAGACCTGGTGCTGGCCTGGGCCGCGCTGCATACCGGCCGCCCGGTGAAGTGGCAGGCCGAACGTGCCGAAGACTTCCTGGCCGCCGCCCACGGCCGCGACCAGGTGAGCCATGCCGAGCTGGCGCTGGACGCCAACGGCAAGGCGCTGGCGCTGCGCGTGCGCTCGCTGGCCGGCACCGGCGCCTGCCCGGGCGCGGTGTCGATCATGATTCCGCTGCTGATCGGCCCCTGGGTCAGCACCAGCATCTACGACATCCCGCACGTCGACCTGAAGATCAGCGCCGTGCTGACGAACAACGTGCCCACCGGCGCCTACCGCGGCGCAGGCCGGCCCGAGGCCATCTATATCATCGAGCGGCTCTTCGACGCGGCCGCGCGCGAACTGCGCCTCGACGGCGCCGAACTGCGCCGCCGCAACATGATCCGCCCCGATCAGATGCCCTACACCAGCGCGATGGCGCAGGTGTACGACAGCGGGTGCTTCGAGCAGATCCTGAACCAGGGCCTGGCGCTGGCCGACTGGAAGGGCTACGCGGCGCGGGCCGCGGCCTCGAAGGCCGCCGGCAAGCTGCGTGGCCGCGGCATCGCCACCTTCCTGGAATGGACCGGCGGCAATGCGCTGGAAGAAAACGTCAGCGTGGCCGTCACCGCCGACGGTTTCATCGAACTCACCAGCGCCACCATGCCCATGGGGCAGGGCATCGCCACCAGCTACGTGCAGCTGGCGCACGACGTGTTCGGCGTGCCCATCGAGCGCATCCGCGTGCTGCAGGGCGACACCGACCGCGCCAACGGCTTCGGCAGCGCCGGCAGCCGCAGCCTCTTCACCGGCGGCGCCGCGGTGCACGTGGCGAGCCAGAAGACGGTGGAAGAGGGCAAGCAGCTGGCCGCCAAGGCCCTGGAAGCCTCGGCCGGCGACATCGAATACAGCGCCGGGCGTTTCGAGGTGGTGGGCACCGACCTGGGCATCGGCCTCTTCGAGCTGGCCGCCAAGCAGAGTGGCATGCGTTTTGTCGTCAGCGCGGGAGCTACCGCCGGTGCGCCCAGCTGGCCCAACGGCTGCCATGTGGCCGAGGTCGAGATCGACCCCGGCACCGGCCACGTGCAGGTGGTGAGTTATGCCTCGGTCAACGACATCGGCCGCATCGTCAGCCCGCTGATCGTCAAGGGCCAGGTCGAAGGCGGCGCGGTGCAGGGCATCGGCCAGGCGCTGTTCGAGAAGGTGGCTTATGACGAACAGGGCCAGCTGCTGTCGGCCAGCTACATGGACTACGCGCTGCCGCGCGTGGACGGCTGCCTGAACTTCAAGACCGAGTTCGACCAGAGCATCCCCTGCTTGACCAACCTGCTGGGCAGCAAGGGCGTGGGCGAACTGGGCACCATCGGCGCCACGCCGGCGGTGGTGAATGCGGTGGTCGATGCCGTGGCGCAGGCCGGCCAGGGCCGCAGGGCCGAGCAGATGCAGATGCCGCTGACGCCCGAGACCGTGTGGCGCGCGCTGCGCGGCGAGTACCCGGCCGCGCTGGAGATCCCGGCATGAATGCGCACGAGCTGATCGAGAGTTACTGGCGCCACGCCAACGCGCGGCAGTGGGACTCGTTCGCCACGCTCTTCACCGAAGACGTGGTCTACGAGGTGCCGCAGACGCGCGAGCGTGTGCGCGGCGTGGCCAACTACCTCGAGTTCAACCGCACCTGGCCCGGCGATTGGCGCGCGATGGTGCTGCGCATCATCGGCGAGGGCAGCCACGGCGTGTCGTGGATCGACTTCCGCGTGGATGGCCAGGTGATGCCTGGGATCAGCTTCTTCGACCTGCGCGACGGCCGCATCGCGCGCATCACCGACTGGTGGCCCGACGTCTACGACCCGCCGGCGCGGGCCACCGACGTCATCGAGCGCTACTAGGAGCCGGTGGCCTCGGGCTTCTTCAGCATGCCGCCCAGCACCTGGGCCATGCCGGTGATGCCTTCGTTGGACAGGCCGGCGTCCTTCATCACCGCGTCGACGATGGGCTTGGCCAACTGGTACTGCAGCGCCGAGTTCATCACCTGCTCGGGGAAGGTGGCGCCGGCCGCGCCACCACCGCCTTCGTTGGCGGCCGCGCCCGGCATGCCGTTCACCTGGAAGATGCGGATCGAGTCGATCTTCTCCATCGGCCGCACCGCCTGTTCCAGGATGCCCGGCAACTGCTGCAGCAGCAGCGTGCGCACCTGAAGGTCGATCTGCGCCGCCGACAGCGTGTTCAGCGCCTCGTTGATGGCGCGCTTGCCTTCGGCTTCGGCCAGCGCCGCGGCCTGCTTGGCCTTGGCCTCGATGGTGAGCGCTTCGGCGCGGTCCATCGCCGCTTCCTTCTCGGCCGAGGCCGACACCTTCACCGAGATGGCGTTCTGCTCGGCCTCCTTCGAAGCCTCGATCAGCTGGATGCTCTTCTCGCGTTCGGCCACCGCCACCTGGCGCGCGGTGTTCACGCCTTCTTCGGCCTTCACCGCCTCGGCACGCGCCAGGTTGGCCGCGGCGTCGGCCTCGCTCTGCTCGCGTGACTTGGTGCTGATGGCGATCTGCGTGTCCTGGCGCGCGATCTCCACCTGCTTGCGCTGCTCGGCGCGCAGCATGTCGGTCTTGCGCTCGAGCTCGATCTCGCGCGACTGGATGGCCAGGTTCTTCTCGATCTCGGCCGACTTGATCTCGCGCTCGGCCTCGATGCGCTGCTGGCTCACCAGGCGCTCGGCCTCGATCTTCGCGGCTTCGGCCTGGCGCGTGCGTTCGGCCTGCTGGGTGGCGATCAAGGCCGACTGTTCGGCGCGGGTGTTCTCGATCTCGCGCTTCTGCGACAGCGAGGCGAATTCCTGGTCCTTCTCGATGGTCAGCTTCTGGCGGCTGGCGTCGAGGTTCTTGGTGCGCACCTGCACCTCGGTGTCCTGCTCCACGTCGTTGCGCTGCTTGCGGCGCGCCTCGGTCTGCTCGGTCAGGCGCGTGAGGCCTTCGGCGTCGAAGGCGTTCATGGGGTTGAAGAACTGCTTGTCGGTCTGGTCCAGGCTGGTGAGCGACACCGACTCCAGCTCCAGGCCGTTCTTCTCCAGGTCTTCGGCCACCGCGTTCTGCACCGCCTGCACGAAGTCGCGTCGTTTGTCCTGCAGTTCCTGGATGGTCATGGTGGCCGCGGTGGCGCGCAGCGAGTCGACGAACTTGTCTTCCACCAGGGCCTTCAGCTCGTCGGGGCTCATGGTGCGCGCGCCGAGGGTCTGCGCAGCGATGCTCACGGCCTCTTCGGTCTGCTTCACGCGCACGAAGAAGGCGGCCGTCACGTCTACGCGCATGCGGTCTTTCGTGATCAGACTTTCGCGCTCGCGCCGCACCACTTCGAGCTTGAGCGTGTTCATGTTGACGAGCACCCGCTCGTGGAACACCGGCAGCACGATGGCGCCACCGTCCATGATCACCTTCTGCCCGCCGAGGCCCGTGCGCACGAAGGCCGTTTCCTTGGTGCTGCGCTTGTACAGGCGCGCGAAGATGACGCCGATGGTCAGCAGCGCCAGCAGCGCAATGCCGGCCAGCCCGGCCAGTTCGATCAGGTTGCCCATGTGAGCGGTCTCCCTCGTTGGGTGTTGTGGTGGTTCAGAGCAGGGTCGGGTGCGGGTTGGTGATGCAGCGGTAGAAGGCGCCCACCTTGCGCACGATGAGCACCGGCGTGCCTTCGTCGAAGACCTCGTCGTCGAGGTCGGGCTCCACCATCAGGTAGTGCGTGCGGCCGTGGCTGTCGCGCGCGCGCGCCTGCGCCGCCAGGCCACGCCGCGCGGCGCCGGCCGAGATGACGCCGGCGCGGCCCACCAGCGACATCTCGCTGACGGCGCTGGTCTCGTCGCGCGGGATGATGTGCGCGATGAGCGAGCCCAGGCTGCGCACCGTGACCATGCCCGAGGGCACGGCCAGCAGCCCCGCCAGCCAGCCCGGCAGGTAGTGGCCCGAGAGGCCGTGCACCACGATCTGCAGCGCGTAGCCGAACAGCGTGTAGCCGGTGAGGAACAGCACCAGCAGCACCAGGGATGGCACGCGCCCCAGGTGCAGCCAGCCCAGCACGCGGTCGAGGCCCGTGTCGCCGTCGACGTCGGGCAGCAGGTCGTCGAGGAAATGGCTGGGGCTCAGCGACAGCATCATGCCCAGGCCCTCGAGCAGGCTGATGCCCACGATCAACGCCAGCGAGACGCCGAAAGGCAGCGTCTCGGGTGCGGTGAAAAGACTCATCCGCGGCCTGCCTTCAGCGCGGCCATGCGTTCGGCGATCTTGTTCTCGCGCACCAGGTCATCCAACTCCTTCAGCTTGGCGGCCTGCTGCAGGCCGGTGCCGCGTTCGGTGCCGGAAAGGCCGGTCTGGCGCTCGTACAGGCGGTCGAAGGCGCCGGTGACGCGGCCCATGCGCTGGTCGGCATTGCTGCCGGCTGCGCTGCCGGCACCAGTGGCTGCGGCGGCCGCCGAGGCGCGGCTCTTGCGAAAGGCCGAGAGCGCGTCTTCCATCTCGCGCTTCTTGGCCAGCAGCGCGGCCACGTAGCCCTGCAGGTCGGCTTCCTGGCGCGCGAAGTCGGCCAGGGTGGTTTCCAGCACCGGGATCTGCGCTTCGATGTCGAGCTGGCGCGCCACCGCGGCACGCGCCAGGTCGTCGCGGCCCTGGGCCAGCGCGTCCTGCACCTGGGCCGCGAGCTTCTCGTGCTGCGCGTTCTGGCTGGCGTGCTGCTGCTGCGCCAGGTGGCGGTTGGCGCTGACCACGCCGAGCTCGTGGCGCACCTCGTCGATCACGCTGTCGGCTTCGCGGATGGATTGCTCCATCATCGATTCCGGCGCCTGGTCTTCGATGCGGTCGAGCAGCGCATGCACGCTGCCGGCGATGACGCGGCCGACGCGGGTCTTGAGGGTATCCGCCATGTTCACGCTCCTTGAGGGCCGCCGATGCGGGCAGCCAGTTCGATGGTAGCCGCCATGTGGCGCCGCACGACCCCCGGGTCATAGGCCGCCGCGGCGGTGGTGGTGGCCTGGCGCAGCAGCGCTTCGCACAGGGCGAAGGCGCGCCGCACCAGGGCGTCTTCCAGCTTCGCCGCCTCGGTGGCGTCGGCCGGGGCCTGGCTGACCATCAGCGCCAGGCTGCTGGTCAGGTGCTCGAGCAGGGCGCCCAGCACCTCGGAATGGCGGCCGCTCTCGCCCTCGGCGCGCACCAGGGCCAGGCGCAGCCGGCCGGTGATGTCGCGTGCCCAGGCATGGGCGGCCACGTAGTCGAAGGCGCCGTCGTGCTGGCGCTTCAGCTGGCCCAGCAGCACGCGCAGCTTGTCGCTGTTGGTGGTGGCGCCTTCCACCTGCAGCTGGGCCAGCCAGAGGTACAGGTCGCTCGGGATGCGCGCCGACAGCGGCTCCATCGTCAGGGTGCTCGTCACCATGGGGGTTCCTGCGTCCGGTTGATTGAATGCGAATGTATTCGTTTGGGTTCGTTTGTCAATCATCTGTACTCGCCGCAGCAGAAACAGGGGCGTTCTGTCCTGCATCGGAGGGAGGCAACTTGGTAACGAGGTTTGAGCATGGATGGCCGATCTCCGCGGCCTCTGGCAGGATGCCGATGCATCAAGAAGGGGGAAACAAGACCATGCGCAACACACTCGGCAGCCTGTTCCTGGCCGTGGCCCTGGCCGCCTGTGGCGGCGGGGGTGGGGGTGACGGCGGCAGCCCGCCGCCGCCACCCGCGCCGCCGCCACCGCCGCCGGCCAGCTTCACCCTGTCGGGCACGATCAGCGTCGCGCCCACCTCGGCGGTGGACAGCGACAGCAACGACGTCAACCAGGATCCGTACATCGTCAACGACGAACTCGCCACCGCCCAGGCGATCCGCGTGCCGGTGACGCTGGTGGGCACGGTCAACGAGGTCAACACCGGCCCGCCGGGGCGCAACTTCGCGCCCGGTGATGCCGACGACTACTTCATCGCCGATCTGGTGGCCGGCCAGGTGGTGGAACTCGAATTCTCCAGCGACCCCGCGCAGGCCGATGTGGACCTGTACGTGTACGCCAACGACGGTTCTTCGCTCGGGGTGTCCGACGGTGTCGACTCGCGTTATGAATGCGTCAGGGTCGCGACCAGCGGGCGTTACTACCTCAACGTCTACGCCTACCGCAACGCCTCGGTGTTCAACCTGCGCATCGGTGCGCCGGGCAGCGCCGGTGCCTGCGCCAACGTGACGGCCCCGCTCGCGGTGGCGCCGGGCCAGCTGCTGGTCAAGGCCAGGGCGCAGGCGCCGGCCGACATGGCGGGCAGCCTGGCGCGCCTGCAGGCGGCCGGGCTGCGCGGCGTGCAGCTGGCGTCCACGGCCGACACCGTCGCCGCCCTGCCGCACCTGGTGCAGCTGCCCGAATCGGCGGCCGGCCGTGCGCGCGCATTGGCCGCACTGGCTGGGCAGGCGCCCGCACGCCCGCTGACAGCGCGCGCCGCCGAAGCCGCCGCAGCGGCCCCGGCGGAGCCGGGCATCGCGCCCCTGTTCAAGCTGGCCAAGCGCCTGCGCGACAGCGGCGCCTTTGCCTACGTGCAGCCGAACTGGATCGAGCGCCACCACGCCACCGTGGGCGAATTCCCGCCCAATGACCGCGGCTACAGCTACCAGCGCTGGCACTACGAGCAGATCAACCTGCCGGCGGCGATGAGCCGCATCACGCAGCTGGCCACGCAGCCGACGCAGCGCCCCATCGTCGCCGTCATCGACGACGGCGTGGTGCTCGACCACCCCGACCTCGCGCCGCAGCTCTTCTCCAACGGCCGAGCCTTCATCAGCAACAGCGTGGCCGGTGACGGCAACGCCGCTTCGGGCGACAACACCGCGCGGCCGGCCGACGAGCCGGTGTTCCACGGCACCCACGTGGCTGGCACGGTGGGGGCGGCCACCTACGACGGCATCGGCGCCGCCGGCACCGCGCCGATGGCGCTGATCATGCCGCTGCGTGTGTTCCCGCCCACCCGCGGCGCGGCGCAGGTGGACGTGATCAACGCCATGCTCTACGCCGCCCGCCTGGCCAACAACTCGGGCAGCCTGCCGGCGCGGCGCGCCGACGTCATCAACCTCAGCCTGGGTGGCGACCGCCCCTGCGACGCGGCCTACCAGGACGCGGTGACGCAGGTGCGCAATGCCGGCGTCATCGTGGTGGTGGCGGCCGGCAACTCGGGCCGCAACGACATCGGCCAGCGCGCCGCGGTGGGCTCGCCGGCCAATTGCACCGGCGCGATCGCGGTGAGCGCGCTCGACGCGCAGCGCCGCATCACGCGCTACTCCAACACCGGCGCGCAGATTGCGCTGGCCGCACCCGGCGGCAACACCGGCGTCAGCACCACCGGCAACGGCGCGCCCGACGGCATCTACAGCGACGTCGCCACCTTCGACGCCAACGGCACGCGCCAGCCGTCCTTCGGCCCGATGCAAGGCACCTCGATGGCCAGCCCGCACGTGGCCGGCGTGATGGCGCTGATGCGCTACGTGAACCCGGCGCTGACGGTGACGCAGGTGGATGCCTTGCTGACCGCCGGCTCGCTCAGCGACGAGCTGGGCACGGCCGGCCGCGACATCGACTACGGCTTCGGCGGGGTCAATGCCCTGAAGGCCGTCAACGCCGCGCTGGGCGCCGCCGGCACGCCGCCGCCACCGGCGCAGCCGGGGCGCGTGTCGGCATCACCGTCGAGCATCGACTTCGGCAGTTTCCAGACCACGGCCACGCTGACGCTGGCGCTCAGCTCGGCGGGCAATGAATCGGTGGTCTCGGTCACCAGCGACAACGCCGCCGTCACCGTGGCGCCCGCGGCCATCGACAACACCACGCGCCTGGGCACCTACACGCTGACGGTGAACCGCGCCGGCCTGGCCGTGGGCAGCATCTTCCCGCGCCTGACGGTGACGCTGTCGCCGGCGCGCAGCTTCACCGTGCAGCTGACGGTCACGCAGCCGGCCGCCGGCGGCGGCGGCACCGTGGGCGACCTGGGGCCGATCTACGTGCTGCTGGTGAACCCCGACACCGGCGCGGTGGTGCGCACGGTGCTGGCCACGCGCAGCGCCACCGGCTACAGCTGGAGCAGCAGCGCCTGGGCCCTGCCGCGGGTGCAGATCGCCGCCGGCGGCGACCTCAACAACGACGACCTGATCTGCCAGCGCGGTGAACCCTGCGGCGGCTACCCGGTGCTGGCGCCGGGGCGCGACCTGTCCGTGCTGGAACTCAGCGGCAACCGCAACGACCTGAACTTCGAGGTGGCGCCGCTGTCGGGCATCTCGCCGCAGGCGACAGGCACTGCCGTTCAGCTGCGCAAGGCCGCCCCGCGCTGAGCGCCCGGCCCGGCCAGCACCCGGGCCAGCTGCTCCAGGCTTTCCAGGTTGTGCACCGGCAGGAAGGCGTCGACCTGCGGCAGCATGGCGCGGATGCCGGCCGCGCGCGGCTGGAAGGCGTCGAAGCGCAAGAGTGGGTTCAGCCAGATGAGGCGGCGGCACCTCTTGTGCAGCCGCTCCATCTCGAAGCGCAGGCCTTCGCAGCGCGGGTCGTCGGGTGTGCCGTGCTCCAGGCCGTCGCTGATGAGCAGCACGGTGGCGCGGCCGCTGAGCGTGCGCCGCGCCCAGTGCTGGTTGAACTCGCGCAGGCAGGCGGTGATGCGCGTGCCGCCCGACCAGTCGGCCACGTCACGCACCACGCGCTGGATGGCGATGTCGGGGTCGCGCTGGCGCAGCGCGCGCGTGGTGCGCGTCAGGCGCGTGCCGAAGACGAAGCTCTCGACGCGCGCGTCGGCATGGCCCAGCGCATGGGTGAAGTGCAACAGCATGCGCGAGTAGCGGCTCATGCTGCCCGAGATGTCGGCCAGCACCACCAGCGGGGCGGGCTGTACGCGCGCGCGGCGCCAGCGCATCTGCCAGAGTTCACCGCCGTGGCGCGCCAGCGCCTGCAGCGTGGCGCGGCCGTCGGGCCGGCCCGGGTGCGCGGCGCGTTCGCTGCGGCGCGTGGTGATGGGCTCGAACAGCAGCGCCAGCTTGCGCAGCAGCTGCTGGGCGGCGCGCCACTCGTCGGCCGTCATGGTGTCGAAGTCGGCCTTGCGCAGCAACTCGCGCTGGTTCCAGGTGAGCGTGGCGTCGATCTCCAACTGCTCGGGCGGCGGCGGGGGCGGCGGCGGCGCATGCGGCTGGTGCGGGAACAGCGCTTCGCCCAGGCGGCGGTTCTCAGGCACCGCCTGCTCCATCTGCGTCTGCACCTTGGGCAGCAGCAGGGCCATCATGCGGCCGGCCAGGTCGGGGTCGCGCCAGAAGAGATCGAAAGCCTGGTCGAACAGCTCGCGGTGTTCCACGCGGTCCAGCAGGCAGGCCGCCAGCGTGTCGTGGAAGTCGCGTTTGCTCTGCAGCCCTGCCACCTGCAGCGCCGCCAGCGCGAGTTGCACACGCTCGGTGGCCAGCGGCAGGCCGGCCGTGCGCAGCACCCGCGCGAAGTGCATGACGTTGTGCGCCAGCTGGCCGGGCAGGTGGGCGGGCGTGCGCTGCATGCGGCCATTCTGGGGCCGGCCGCATGCGATGATGTGCCGCCGAGCCGGCTTGACGGAGGGACCGCCATGCAGACCCTGGACGAGATGCACAGCAGGCATCTGATCAGCGCCGAACAGCACGCGCAGATCGGGGCCTGGATCCGCGCCGGCAAGACGCCGGAAGCGATCATGCAGATGCCGGCCCACCTGTGGCGCGCTTTCGCGCTGGCCAGCGTGCTGATGGACTTCGACGCCGACCTGCTGCAGCCGCCCCGTTTGTCTCTCGACCCCTGAGGGCGGCCGCCCCGCGCTTCAGCGCTTGTCGACGGTGATCGGCTCCACCTCCACGCGGCGGTTGGGCTCCAGACAGTTGATCAGCGCGCTGCGCTGCTTCTGGTCGCACATTGCCACCGGTTTCGAGGCGCCGGCGCCACGCGTCTTCAGGCGCGCGGGGTCGACGCCCTGCGTCACCAGGTAGGCCTTGACGCTGTCGGCGCGTTCCTTCGACAGCTTCTGGTTCGAGGCCACGCTGCCCAGCCTGTCGGTGTGGCCGGTGATGAGCACGCTGCCGATCTGCGGGCTGTTCTTCAGCGCCTGCGCGTAGCGGTCCAGCTCGGGTTGCGGCGGCTGCAGCTTGGCGCTGCCGAAGGCGAAGAGCTTGCTGGCCTGCAGCGTGATGCGCTCGGGCGGCGGGGGTGGCGGTGGCGGCGGAGGAGGCGGCGGCACGACCGGCGCCGCCTTGGCCGCCGGGGGTGGTGCCGGCGGCGGTGGTGGCGGTGGCGGCGCAGCGGCCACCACCGCCGGCGCCGGTGCCGCCTTCGCGGCCGCTGCCGGCGCATCGCCAAAGCTCCACTTCAGCCCCAGGCCCCAGTAGTTGTTGCTGCTGCCCTTGAAGCCGAAGGTCTCGCGCTTCCTGATGAACCCTTCCACGCGCCGCACGTCGGCCTGCAGCGCCCAGCGCGGGCTGAACTGCCACTGCAGCCCGGCGCCCACGCTCAGGTAGGGCGAGCTGCGGCTGGCGCCCGCGCCGGCCAGCGTGCGCGCATCGCGCTCGATGCCGGCACCGGCCATCAGGAAAGGCCGCCAGCTGTCGCGGCTGAAGAAGTAGAGCGCGTCGGCGCCCAGCAGCGTCTGCGTGTAGCGGTCATTGCCCTGGCTCACGCGTGCGCGGCCGGCGCCGAACTGCAGGTCCCACTCGGGCGTCAGGCGGGTGCCCGCGCGCAGGCCAAAGCCGGCATGGTCGTCGTCGACACGCCAGTCCCTGTCGGGGTCGAACCAGGTCACCTGCGGCAGCAGGTACCAGCTGTCTTCGCTCTGTGCATGGGCCGTGGTGGCCGCGGCGGCAAGCGCCAGGGCCAGTGGGGCAAGGCGCGGCCTGCGCCCGGGTTGGCGGTGTGACATGGAAACTCCTCTTGGCACCTGGATGGCACTTGTTCTGGGAGTTCCAAGCCTGCCGCGGGTGCCGCGGGCACCTGTGGCAATGGGTAAGGCGCGTAAGCGCCGCTAAGCCGGGCTGCGGGTGTCGCGGCGCAGCTGCTCGAGCAGCCGCGTGGCCTCGCTGCCCTGCAGCTTGCCGATGTCGTCCTGGTACTTCAGCAGCACGCCCAGGGTGTGGTTGATGAGCACCGGGTCCAGCTCGATGGCGTCCAGCTCTATCAGCGCGCGCGTCCACTCGATGGTCTCGGCGATGCCGGGCTGCTTGTACAGCTCCAACGTGCGCAGTTGCTGCACGAAGGCCACGATCTGCGCCGACAGCTTCTGCGGCGCGCCCGGCACACGCCGCGCCAGGATCTGCGCCTCGCGCGCCGCGTCGGGGAAGCCAACCCAGTGGTACAGGCAGCGCCGCTTCACCGCGTCGTGGATCTCGCGCGTGCGGTTGCTCGTCAGCACCACGATGGGCGGCGTCACGGCCTTCACCGTGCCGTACTCCGGGATGGTGATCTGGAAGTCGGACAGCACTTCCAGCAGGAAGGCTTCGAAGGGTTCGTCGGCGCGGTCGAGTTCGTCGATCAGCAGCACCGGGGGCACGGGCTGGGCCGGGTCGATGGCCTGCAGCAGGGCGCGGCGGATGAGAAAGCGGTCGCTGAACAGCTCCTGCGCCAGCTGCTCGCGCTTCATGCCTTCGGCTTCGCCCAGGCGTATCTCCAGCATCTGCCGCGCGTAGTTCCACTCGTAGGCTGCGCCGGCCAGGTCCAGGCCTTCGTGGCACTGCAGGCGGATGAGAGGGCGGCCCAGCATCGCGGCCAGGGTCTTGGCGATCTCGGTCTTGCCGGTGCCGGGCTCACCTTCCAGGAACAGCGGGCGCTGCAGCCGCAGAGCCAGGAAGACCGTGGTGGCCAGCGCGCGCTCGGGCACGTAGTCCAGCGCCAGCAGGCGCGCCGCGGTGTCGTCGATGCTGCTTGGGAGTTCGGTGTTCACGCCTTATTCTGGCAGCCGCCACTCCAACCCACTCGATGCAGCCCACCCCCATCACCCGCCGCACCCTGCTCACCCGCATCGGGCGCGGCGCCGGCGCCGGCGCCATGCTGCAGGCGATGACGGCGCTGGGCTTCGCCGCCGAGTCGCCCTATGCCGGCCGGCTGGATCTGCAGGGCGCACCACCCGGCACCACGGTGCTGATCCTGGGCGCCGGCCTGGCCGGCCTGGTGGCGGCCTACGAGCTGCGCAAGGCCGGCTACCGCGTGCGCGTGCTCGAGTACAACGCACGCGCCGGCGGCCGCGCCTGGACGCTGCGCGGCGGCGACAGCTACACCGAACTCGGCGGCGCCACCCAGCGCTGCGAGTTCGACGCCGGCCACTACTTCAACCCCGGGCCCTGGCGCATCCCCTACCACCACCATGCGGTGCTCGACTACGCGCAGCGCCTGGGCGTGGCACTGGAGCCCTTCGTGCAGGTGAACCACAACGCCTGGTTGCATTCGAAGAACGCCTACGGCGGCAAGGCGCAGCGCTTTCGCCACGTGCAGGCCGACTTCAACGGCCACGTCGCCGAGCTGCTGGCCAAGGCGCTGAAGAAGAACCAGCTCGACGGCAGCGTCACGCGCGAAGACCAGGAACGGCTGCTGGCGGCCATGCAGCGCTGGGGTGCGCTCGACCGCAACTACCGCTACCTGGAAGGCGACGCCTCCAGCCTGCGCCGCGGCTACGAGGTCGATCCCGGCGGCGGCCTCATGGCTGTGCCCAAGCCTTCCAGGCCGCTGGACCCTGCCGAGTTGCTGAAGTCCGGCTTGTGGCAACGCCTGGCGCAAGGCCACGAGCACGAGTACCAGACCACGCTGTTCCAGCCGGTGGGCGGCATGGACCGCATCGCGATGGCCCTGTACGAGCCGGTGAAGGACGTGGTGCAGTTCGGCGCCCGCGTCACCGCCATCGCGCAGGACGGCCGTGGCGTCAACGTCAGCTACACCGAAGGGGGCACGCCGCGCCAGGCGCGTGCCGACTGGTGCCTGTGCACCCTTCCGCTGTCCATCCTGAGCCAGATCGACATCCAGGTGTCACCCGCGATGCACGACGCCATCGAGGCCGTGCCCTACGAGGCTTCGGTCAAGGTGGGCCTGCAGTTCAAGCGCCGCTTCTGGGAACAGGACGAGCTGATCTACGGCGGCATCAGCTACACCGACCTGCCCATCGGCCTGATCGGCTACCCCAGCGCGGGTTTCGGCCAGCCCGGCAAGGGCGTGCTGCTGGGCGCCTACGTCTGGGGCCCCAACGCCTACGAGTTCACGGCCAGGCGGCCGGCCGAACGCGTGCAGCTGGCGCTGAAGTACGGCCAGCAGATCCACGCGCAATACCCGCGCGAGTTCGAGACCGGGGTGGCCGTGGGCTGGCACCGCGTGCCCTTCAGCCACGGCTGCTTTGGCGTCTGGTCGGACGAGGCGCGCGAGAAGCACTACCGCAACCTGTGCCAGATCGACGGCCGCATCGCGCTGGCTGGCGAACACGCCTCGCTGATCCCGGCCTGGCAGGAAGGCGCGGTGCTGTCGGCGCTGGACGCCATCACGCGGCTGCACGCGCGCATCAAGGCCGGGAGCTGACGAACATGAAAAATGCACTGACAGCCTTGCTGCTGGCGGCCTTGCCTGCCGGGCTGCTGGCCGTCGAGCTGGACGCCAACGGCCTGTCCCAGGGCTGGCGCTTCGGCCAGCAGGACGGCGCCGCGCTCTACCGCGCCATCTGTGCGGGCTGCCACATGGCCGAAGGCCAGGGCGCCGTGGGGGCCGGTGCCTACCCGGCGCTGGCGGGCAATGCGCGCCTGGCCTCGGCCGCGTACCCCGTGGTCACCGTGCTGCGCGGCCGCAAGGGCATGCCGTCTTTCCAGTACATGCTCAGCGACGAGCAGGTGGCCGCCGTCACCAACTACCTGCGCACGAACCTGGGCAACCGCTACACCGACGCCGTGACCGCGGCCGACGTCAAGACCTTCCGTTGAATGGAGTTCCGCCGATGATGACCTTCAGAACCCTGATCTGCCTGGCCGTCGCTGCCGTGGCACCGGCCTGCGCCCAGGACCTCGTGCGCCACAAGTACCCCGGCTCCGACTTCCCCATCGCGATGGCGGTGGAGATACCCGCCGGCAAGAAGCTGGTCTTCGTCAGCGGCAGCGGGCCGGCCCTGGCCGACAAGAACGCCAAGGGTTACGCCGCCTACGGCGACACGGCCACGCAGACGGCCAGCACGCTGGAAGGCATCCAGGCCAACCTGAAGCTGCTGAAGCTGCACATGAAGGACGTGGTGAAGATGCAGGTCTTCCTGGTGGGCGACCCCACCAAGGAAGGCCGCATGGACTTCGCCGGTTTCATGCAGGCCTACCGCAAGCACTTCGGCACGGCCGAGCAGCCCAACCTGCCGGCGCGCACCACGGTGCAGGTGGCCGGCTTGCCCAACCCGGGCTGGCTGGTGGAGATCGAGGTGACGGCGGTGGCGCCGAACTGAGGCTTCAGCCGACGGCGCGTGCCGCCAGCTCGGGAATCAGCGCCGCGCGGTAGGCGGCGCTGCCGTGCAGGTCGCTGACCAAGCCTTCGGCAGGCACCGTGGCGCCGGCCAGCGCCGCCGCGCTCCAGTTCGCGGCCAGCTTCGCTTCCAGGCCCGTGGCGCGGAACACGCCGCCGCTGCCCGCACCCGTCACCGCCACGCGCACACCCGCCGGGCCCTGGCTCACGAACACACCCACCAGCGCGAAGCGGCTGGCCGGCTGCCTGAACTTCTGCCAGCCGGCCTGCGCCGGGATGGGGAAGCTCACCGCGGTGATCAGCTCGCCGTCTTCCAGCGCCGTGGTGTAGATGCCGAGGAAGAAGTCCTCGGCCGCGATCTTTCGTTTGTTGGTGTGCACGGTGGCACCCAGGCCCAGCACCGCGGCGGGGTAGCAGGCGGCGGGGTCGTTGTTGGCCAGGCTGCCGCCCAGCGTGCCGCGGTGGCGCACCTGGCGGTCGCCGATCTGGTCGGCCAGTGCCGCCAGCGCGGGGATGGCCCGCTGCACCTCGGATGACGCGGCCACGGCCGCGTGCGGGGTGCCGGCGCCGACCACGATGGCGCTGCCGTCGCGGCAGATGCCCTTCAGTTCGGGCACGCCGGCCAGGTCGACCAGCGCCGTCGGCGCGATCAAGCCCAGCTTCATGGACTGCAGCAGGGTCTGCCCGCCGGCGATGTAGCGGGCGTCGTCCTGCGTGGCGGCGGCCAGCGCGTCGGCGGTGGTGGCGGGGGTGCGGTAGTCGAAGCTCTGCATGGGCGCATTGTGGGCCCAGGTGGCTTCCTTGATCCAACCCGGGGTGCTGCTGCGGGCGGCGCTGGCAGACTGCCCGCATGACTGTGCCTGCACCCTGGCGTGCCCGACTGCTGCCAAGCCTGGGCGCCCTGGTGGGGCCGGGCCTGGCCGTGGCGGCCATGGCCGTCGTCGCATCGGCCGCGGCCCTGCTGGCGCATGCGGTGACGATGAACGCCGCGCTGCGCGGCCTGCAGGAATCGGCGCAGCGCCGGCTGGAGACGGTGGCGGCTGAACTCGACGGCGTGCTGTCGCGCTTCGAGGTGCTGCCGGCGCTGCTGGAAACCACGCCGGCCGTCACCGAGCTGCTGGCCGCGCCCGGCAGCCCGGCGCTGCGCGAGCGCGCCAACCTCACGCTCAACCGCATCAACGCCATGGCCGGCGCCGACATGGTGTTCGTGCTCGACCGCGCCGGCACCGCGCTGGCCGCTGCCGACTGGGACCAGCCCGCCACCCCCGTGGGCCACAACTACGCCTACCGGCCCTACATGAAGCAGGCCCTGTCGCAGGGCCGCGGGCGCTTCTTCGGCATCGGCGCCACCAGCGGGCGGCCGGGCTACTTCCTGTCCTACGCGCTGCACGAACGCGGCGGGCTGCTGGGCGTGGCCACGGTCAAGGTCGACCTCGAACCGGCCATGCGCAGCTGGGCCTCGCGCCCGGGTGAACTGCTGGTGGCCGACGAACGCGGCGTGGTGCTGCTGGCCTCGCGCCCGGCCTGGATCTTCAAGGCGCTGCAGCCGCTGAACGAGGCGCAGCGCGCGGCCATCGCCGCTGAACGCTCCTATGACCCGCAGCCGCAGCTAGTGCCCTGGGCGGCCGAGCCGCCGGCCGGCGACGGTGTGCAGCGCGTGCGCATCGACGGCCAGCTGCACCTGGTGACGCGGCGCGAGCAGCCCGCGCTGCGCTGGCAGCTGATGGCGCTGGACCCGCTGGCCCCGGCCGCGGACTCGGCGCGCAACGCCGCCTGGCTGGCCGCGCTGGCCGCGGCGGTGAGCTTCCTGCTGCTCACCGCCGGCTGGCTGAGCCGGCGTGCGGCGATGCAGAAGCTGGCCGCGCAGGCCGCGCTGAAGCAGGCCAACGACACGCTGGAAGCGCGCGTCACCGAGCGCACCCAGCAGCTGAGCCTGGCCAACAGCACGCTGGCCGCCGAGGTGGTGCAGCGCACGGCCGCCGAGACCAGCCTGCGCGAAGCCCAGCAGGAGCTGGTGCACGCCGCCAAGCTGGCCGTGCTGGGGCAGATGTCGGCCGGCCTGGCGCACGAGCTCAACCAGCCGCTGGCCGCGCTGCGCACGCTGTCCGACAACGCCGTGGTGCTGCTCGACCAGCAGCGCCTGCCCGACACGCGCGAGAACCTGCTGCGCATCTCGATGATGGTGGCGCGCCTGGGCGAGACCACGCGACGCCTGAAGACCTTCGCCCACAAGCCCGGCTACGAAGCCGTGCCCACGCCGCTGCGCAGCGCGGTGGCCAACGCGCGCGCGCTGCTGGCCGAACGCATGCGGCGCCTGGGCGTGGCCTTCGAGGTGGACATCCAGCCCGCCGGCCTGGCCGTGCGCGCCGACCCGGCGCTGCTGGAGCAGGTGCTGGTGAACCTGCTGGCCAACGCGGTGGACGCGCTGGCGCACGCCACCGAACGCCGCATCGAGCTGCGCGCCTGGCTTGAAGGGGCCCGGGTGCACCTGAGCGTCAGCGACACCGGCAGCGGCATCGCGCCCGACATCGCGCCGCACCTGTTCGAGCCCTTCGCCACCAGCAAGCCACCGGGCGCGGGGCTGGGCCTGGGGCTGATGATCTCGCGCCGCATCGTGCAGGACTTCGGCGGCACGCTCACTGCGGCCACCCGGCCGCAGGGCGGCGCCACCTTCCACATGCAACTGCCGGCCATCGACGTGCCGGCGCCGGAACCCGCCGACCATGCTGCCCGCTGACCACGAAGCCATCACCGTCGTGCTCGTCGAAGACGACGAGGACGTGCGCCACGGCTGCGCCCAGGCGCTGGAGCTGGCCGGCTTCGGCGTGCTCGCCCACGGCAGCGTGGAAGCCGCGCGCAAGGCCGTGACGCCCGGCGCGCCGGTGGTGCTGCTGTGCGACGTGATGCTGCCCGGCATGCACGCCACGCAGTGGCTGCCCGAGGTGCGCGCGGTCGACCCCGAGCTGCCGATGATCCTGATGACGGGCCATGGCGACATCGCGATGGCGGTGCAGGCCATCCGCGACGGCGCCTACGACTTCATCGAGAAGCCGGCTTCGTCGGAGCGCATCGTGGCCGTGGTGCAGCGCGCGGCCGAGAAGCGGCGCCTGGTGCTGAAGGTGCGCGCACTCGGCGCCCGGCTGGCGTCGCCGCGCGGCATCGAAACGCTGATGCTGGGGCGCTCGGCGGCGATGGAGCAATTGCGCCGCACCGTGCTGGCGCTGGCCGCCACCACGGCCGACGTGCTGGTCTACGGCGAGACCGGCACCGGCAAGGAACTGGTGGCGCGTTGCCTGCACGACTTCAGCCCGCGCGCCGGCGGGCCTTTCGTGCCCATCAACTGCGGTGGCCTGCCCGACACGCTGGTGGAGAACGAACTCTTCGGCCACGAGGCCGGCGCCTTCACCGGCGCGCAGAAGCCGCGTGCCGGCAAGCTGGAAGCGGCCCACGGCGGCACGCTGTTCCTGGACGAGGTGGAGAGCATGCCGCTGGCCGTGCAGGTGAAGCTGCTGCGCGTGCTGCAGGAGCGTGTGGTGGAACGCCTGGGCTCCAACAAGGCCGTGCCGGTGAACTGCCGCGTGGTGGCCGCCAGCAAGGAAGACCTGAGGAAGCTCAGCGACGAAGGCCGCTTCCGCGCCGACTTCTACTACCGCATCGGCGTGGCGGTGGTCGAGATCCCGCCGCTGCGCGAGCGGCGTGACGACATCGGCCTGCTGTTCGAACACTTCGCGCTCACCGCCGCGTCGCGTTACGGCCGCAAGATGCCCGAGCTCACCGCGGCCCAGCATGCCGACCTGATGGCGCACGACTGGCCCGGCAACCTGCGCGAACTCTCGAACGTGGCCACGCGCTTCGTGCTGGCGCTGCCGGGCGCGCGCCTGGTGCCGGGCACCGCGGGTGCGGAGACCGCACCGGCACTCAGCGAACAACTCGACCAGTTCGAACGCGCCCTCATCGCCGACACCCTGCGCCGCCACGGCGGCGACGTGGCCGCCACCGCCAAGGCGCTGGCCGTGCCCAGGCCCACGCTCTACGACAAGATGCGGCGCCTGCACCTGAGCGGGGCTGACTTCAAGGCAGCGGGCGGCTGAAGCGGCGCTTGCCTGCTGCGCCAGCGCAAAGGCGCCGGCGCCCCTATCATTTTGCCGGCCAGGGTCGATCCTGGCCGCCTTGGCCCCCACCCCTCCACGCCATTCACCTGGGCCCATCGATGCCTCACCCTCTTCGCTTGACCTCGCTCGCCTGCCGGCTGGCCCTGGCGTCTGCACTGCTCGCAACGGCTGCGCTGGCGTCCGCTGCCGATGTGTCGTCCCAACCCGGCCAGGACACGCCGGTGCCCAGCCCACCCGCCTCTCGACCCGGCATGGCCGCCTCGGCCCCAGCGGCACTGGCCGCGGCGCCGGCCGACCCCGCCGAGCCCAAGCCTTACGAGCGCGTCATCACCAAAGAGGCCAAGACCCAGGCCGGGCTGTTCAAGGTCCACACCGTCAAGAACAAGCTGTACTTCGAGATCCCCACCGCCCTGCTCGACCAGCAACTGCTGATGGTGGCCACCGCCAACGCCGTGCCGGCGGGCGCAGACCACGTCGGCCGTGCGCTGAACGAGGAGGTGATCCGCTTCGTGCTGAAGAACAACCGGGTGCACTTCCAGAGCGTGTCGCACGAGTACGTGAGCGACCCGCGCCGCCCCATCGCGCCGGCCGTGCGGGGCTCGCAGCGCGACACCATCCTGGCCAGCCTGCCCGTGGAGGCCTACGCCAAGGACGGCGCGCCGGTGGTCGAGGTGACGCGACTGTTCACCACCGAGGTGGGCGACTTCAGCGCCCGCGAGTTGCTGCGCGCCACCGCGCTGGACACCACGCGCTCCTACGTCGACCAGACCAAGGCCTTCCCGGGCAGCCTGCGCATCGACGCGGTGCAGACCTACAACCTGATGCCCCGGCCCACACCGCCGCTGCCGCCCATTCCCGGGCTGCCTGCGCCGCCGCCGGCGCCGGTGCGCAGCGGCAGCGTCAACGTGGCCTACAACATCGTCAAGCTGCCCGACCAGCCCATGATGCCGCGCCTGTTCGACAGCCGCGTCGGCTTCTTCAGCCTGGCCCGCGTGGACTACGGCAGCGACGAACACGAGACCAAGCGCGAGCGCATGATCAAGCGCTGGCGCCTGGAGAAGAAGGACTCTGCCGCGGCCCTGAGCGAGCCGGTCAAGCCGGTGGTCTGGTACATCGACCGTGCCACCCCGGCGGCGCTGGTGCCGTACGTGAAGAAGGGCGTCGAGGCCTGGAACGTCGCCTTCGAGGCGGCCGGCTTCAAGAACGCCATCCAGGCGCGGCCATTCCCCAGCCGCGAGGAGGACCCGGAATTCGACCCCGAGGACGTGCGCTACAGCATCATCCGCTGGGTACCGTCGCCGGTGGCCAATGCCTACGGCCCGAGCCTGGCCGACCCGCGCAGCGGCGAGATCCTCAACGCCAACATCGTGATGTATCACAACATCATGCAGCTGCAGCGCGACTGGTATGTCACCCAGGCCGGCGCGGTGGATCCGCGGGCGCGCAAACTGCCGCTGCCCGACGACCTGATGGGCGAACTGGTGGGTTATGTGGTGACCCACGAAGTGGGCCACTCGCTGGGCTTCCCGCACAACATGAAGTCGAGCTCGCTGTACCCGACCGAGAAGCTGCGCGACCCGAAGTGGCTCAAGGAGATGGGCCACGTCGCCACGCTGATGGACTACAGCCGCATGAACTACGTCGTGCAGCCTGAAGACGGCGTCGACCCGGCGCTGCTGATCCCGAAGATCGGGCCCTATGACGTCTTCGCCACGAAGTGGGGCTACACGCCGATCCCCGGCGCGCAGACCCCTGAAGCCGAGCGCCCGACGCTCAGCGCCTGGGCGCGTGAGCAGGACAGCAAGCCCTGGCTGCGCTTCTCGAGCCCGAAGGCCGAGAACGCCGACTTCGGCGAGCTGACCGAAGCCGTGGGCGACGCCGACGCCGTGCAGGCCACCGGCCTGGGGGTGAAGAACCTGCAGCGCATCGTGCGCCAGCTGCCCACGATGTCGCCGGCCGACGGCCGTGACGACAAGGCACTGGAAGAGCTGTATCGCGCCACATGGGGCCAGTGGACGCGCGAGATGGGCCACGTGGTGGCCATCGTCGGTGGCTACGAGCTGCACAACAAGCACACCGACCAGCCCGGGGTGGTGGCCGCGCCCGTCTCGCGCGAGCGCCAGGCCCAGGCCGTGAAGTTCATCGCCGAGCAGGCGCTGGCCACGCCGCAGTGGCTGCTGGACCCGGCCATCACCCAGCGCCTGCGGCCGTCCGAGCCCGGCAACTACCTGCTGAACAGCCAGCGTTCGCTGCTGCGTGGCCTGCTCGAGCGCAACCGCACGGCGCGCCTGCAGGCCCATGAAACGGCGCTGGGCGACAAGGCCTACCGCCTGGACGAACTGCTGGCCGACCTGCGTGGTGGCGTGTTCGGCGAACTGGCGCGCGGCACCCCGGTGGCGCCGCAGCGCCGCAACCTGCAGCGCGGCTACCTGGAAGTGCTGTCGGAGCGGCTGAACGTGCCCGGCACGGCGGCGGGTGACGATGCCAAGGCCGTGGTGCGGGCCGAGATGAACGGGCTGAAGACCCTGTTTGCAGCCAAGGCCCGCGCTGCCGGCGACCGTGTGCAGAAGGCGCACCTGGAGGCGCTGCTGGACTACGCGACCAAGGCGCTCGACCCCAAGCTGGCCGAGCCCATGGCCCCGGCCTTGCCGCTGCCACGGCCGGCCTTCGACGACACCCACTGCTGGCCCGACCACGACCTGGCGCTGAACTGAGACTTCGCCAAGGGCGCATGGGGCGGGCGCCGCAGCGGGCGGCGCCCCGTTCACAGCTCGAACGCAGCGGCAAGCCGCATCGCTGTGCGCTGGGTCATCAGGGGGTCTTCAACACATTGCTCGCGGCTCGTGGATCGAGCCCGCCGGAGTTGGCCGCTGCCGCGCAGCGTGTCGTGCCGTTCCGCGACATCGCTCAGGCACGGCCCTGCGGATCCCGACTTCGAAACCAATGTGGCGCAACGGTCCAATACGCCCTGGCCCCGAGTCCGGAAGATCGCGCCCTTTCCATTCCATCGAGCCTTGTCATGCCTTCTCGATTGCAGCGCCTCTTCTTTGCCGCCGCCCTTGCGCTGGGCAGCATCACCTGCCTGGGCCTGGCCCCTGCCCATGCCCAGGAGCCGACCGACGACACCTTCGCCTTGCAGGAAGGTGCCTACCTTGCGCAGCACTACGTGCACCCTGCCATACGCTGGGCGCCCTGCCCGCAGGCGGCCGGCGTGGAGTGCGGCACGCTGGCCACGCCGGTCGACTACCGCAGGCCGCACAACGGCAGCTTCGACATGGCGCTGATGCGCGCCAAGGCATCGAACCCGGCCCAGCGCATCGGTACGCTGGTGGTCACCTTCGGCGGGCCTTCGGGCGGCTCGGCGGTCGACGGCGCGATCGCGCTGCTCGGCCAACCCAACTACATGCGCCTGCGCGCACGCTTCGACATCGTGGCCTACGACGCCCGCGGCACCGGCCGCAGCCGGCGGGTGCAGTGCGACGTGAAGCCCGTGGGGCGGCCGGCAGAGAACGCCAGCAACGAGTCGCTGGTCGGCTTCTTCGACAGCTTCGGCCGCGGCCTGGCCGAGGCCTGCCTGAAGCAGAACGGGCCCTTCCTGACCACCGTCAGCACCAACAACGTCGCCCGCGACATGGACGTGCTGCGCCGCGCCTTGGGCGAACGGCAGATCAGCTTCTACGGCCCGTCGTATTCGTCGATGGTCGGTGCGGTGTACGCATCGCTGTTCCCGCAACACGTGCGCGCGATGGTGCTGGACGGGGTGCGGGCGCCCGAGACGCGCGACTACGTGATGGAGACGATCAGCGAAACCTTCGCCGGCACCGAGCTGGCCCTGCACCGGCTGGACACGCTCTGCCGCGAAAGCACCACCTGCCTGCTGCGCAACGCCGGCGTGGTGGCCACGATGGACAAGGTGCTGGCGCGGCTGCGCGCCGCGCCGGTGGTGTTCGCCGACGGCCGGGTGCTGGACGCCGCCGTCTTCCAGGGCCTGATCGACACGACGCTGCAGACGGAAAACCGCTGGCCTGATGTGGTGCAAGGCCTGACCGCCGCGGCGGCCGATCGGTTCGAACCGTTCCTGCCGTTCCTGCCGCCAGCCGGCAGCGTCGCGGTCGCGGGCCTGGGCGCCAGCCTGTTGCAGGCCTCGCGCTTCGAGGCGCTGACCGCCGTGAGCTGCCTGGACTACGGCAGCCGCCGCAGCGCGTCGGCCAGCCTGCCTTTCGACCAGGCCTACACGTCGCTGCACCGCCGCGTGGTGGCGCGTTTCGATGTCGCCGCCACCACCGCCATGTGCTCGGCCTGGCCGGCGGTTGACGCGCCGCTGTTCACCCGCCTGGCAGGCCGCGTGGCGACCCCCGTGCTGATGATCGGCAACCAGTTCGACGGACGCACGTCCCTCAGCTGGGCCCGCAGCATGGCGCGCACGCTGGGCATGGAGCGCAGCCTGATCCGCTACGAAGGCGGTGGCCACACCGCCTACGGCCCGCGCCCCGGCCCGCGCATCGCGTGCATCGACAACGCGGTCGAGTCCTACCTGTTCGACCTGCGCGTGCCGCCCGAAGGTTTTGCCTGCGCAGCGCAGCCCTTGGTGTTCTGAGCCGGCGCCCGTTCCCTCAAAGCCGCATGTCCACCGACAGGTTCACCTGCGGCCCTGTCTTGCGCTCCACGCGCGTGAAGTCACCCCCCGCCGTCAGCGTGCTCGTGGTGCCGTTCGGCTGCCCGAAGGGCTGTGCGCCCTGCGCCAGCGCCAGCCGCATCGAAAGCCCCGGCTTGAACACCCACTGGCCGTAGAGATCCACCGTGTGCGTGCGTGAACGGCGCTGCGTCTGCTCCAGCGTCAGCTGCGTGTCGTAGGCCGGGTTCAGGCTCAGGCTGCCGCCCACGGTGAGCGGCAGGCCGGCTGCGCGCTGGTCGAAGCCCAGCGTGGCGGTCCACGGTTGCTGGCCGTCCAGTCGGTTGTCGGGGCCGGGCAGGGCGTCGACCTTCGAGCGGTACAGGTTCAGCGCGGCGCGCAGGTTCAGGGTGTTGGCCTTGTCCACCCAGCCCGGCATCAGTTCGCCGGCGCGGCCCTTCACTTCGAGCTCGATGCCCTGCGTGGTGGCGCGCGAGAAGTTCTGAGGCTGCGACACCCAGCGCGGCACCGTGGCCCAAGGCACCGTGCGCAGCTCGGTGACGTTGCGCACCAGGTCGGTGATGCGGCGGTGGAACAGGCCCACGCTCCACATGCCGCCGCCCTGCAGGTACTTCTCGTACGCGATGTCCAGGCCCGTGGCCAGCTCGGGCGCCAGCGCCGGGTTGCCCACGCGGTCGGGCGCCAGCTCGGCGTTGGGGGCGTTGGTGTCGGTGTAGGCGCCGGCCAGCGTGGGGCGCGCCAGCAGCGTGTTGATGCCCGGCGCGCGGTAGCTGCGCGTGAGGCTGGCGCGCACCATGTCGCGGCCCTTCGGGTCGAACTTGTAGGTCACGTGGGCCAGCGGTGACAGCACGCTGCTGCGGTTGCTCACCGGCGCGTCGGTGCCCCGGCTCTCGGTCCTGATGCTCTCTTGGCGCAGGCCCAGGTACAGCTGCCACTGCGGCGAGACTTCCCACTCGTCCTGCACGTAGAAGGCCTGGCGGTGCAGCTGGGCGTCGAAAGGCTGGCCCTCGAACTCGGGCAGCACCGGCTGGCCCTGCTGGGTGACGGTGCGGCGCTCGCTGCGCTCGCGCGCTTCCAGGTCCCAGCCGGCGGTGAGGCTGTGCGCCTCGCCCAGCAGCAGGTTGTACTTGCCCGCCTGCGTGAGGCCGTCGTCCTGGATGCCGCCCACCGAGCGCAGGTTTTCGGCCTGCTGGCGCAGGCTGGTGGAGTCAAAGGTGTTGCGCGACTGCTGCACGCCGGCGCGCAGTTCGATGCGCTGGTCTTCGGTGTAGCGGTTCACCCAGGTCAGGTTCAGGCGCCGGTTCTGCCAGGTGCCGTGCTGCGACTGGTCGTCGTCCAGCACCGGGTTGCCGAAGGCCACCTCGGGCGTGTAGGCGAAGCGGTTGTTCCAGTAGCCTTTCTGCAGGAAGGCGGCCAGCGACAGCGTCTGCTCGTCGCTGAACTTCCAGTTCAGCCGCGGCGCCAGGTTGTAGCCCCAACCCCAGTTCTCGGCGTCGGTGGTCTGCGTGGCCTGCGCCGGCGCACCGTCGGTGCCGGCCATGCGGCGTTCGAAAACGACACGCGTGTCGCGCCGCCACTCGAACACCGACACCGGCAGCGACACGGCCCAGGGGCCTTGCGATTCGCCCAGCGTGAGGTTGGCGTTGGCCATCGGCCGCTGGCTGCCGTCGCTCAGGCCCAGGCGCAGGTCGCGCTGCGAGCGGCGCGGCGCTTCCTTCAGGATGATGTTGATGGTGCCGGCGATGGCCTGCGTGCTCTGCTCGGCCGTGGGCGCGCGCAGCACCTCGATGCGTTCGATCTGCGACGGGTTCAGCTGGTCCAGCGCGAAGCCGGGCGGCATGGGGTCGCCGTTGATCAGGATCTGCGTGTAGCCGGCGCCCAGGCCGCGCATGCGCG
>CAYREA010000039.1:0-30071 GCA_964423075.1 uncultured Rubrivivax sp.
TTCTCGCTGTTCGACACCCTCACCGCGGCCGAGAACGTGTGGCTGGGCCTGGACAGGAGCCTGTCGCTGCCGCAGGTGAGCGAGCGCATCGCCGAGGTGGCACAGGCCTACGGGCTCGATGTCGAACCCACGCGGCCGGTGCATTCGCTGAGCGTGGGCGAGCGGCAGCGCGTGGAGATCGTGCGCGCGCTGCTCACCAAGCCCTCGCTGCTGATCCTGGACGAACCCACCTCGGTGCTCACGCCGCAGGCGGTGGACAAGCTCTTCGTCACGCTGCGGAAGCTGGCCGAAGGCGGCTGCAGCATCCTCTACATCAGCCACAAGCTCGACGAGATCCGCGCGCTGTGCCAGCGCTGCACCGTGCTGCGCGGCGGCAAGGTGACGGGCGAGGTCGACCCGCGTGACGAGAGCAACGCAAGTCTCTCGCGCCTGATGATCGGCGCCGAGCCGCCGCCGCTGCAGCAGCGCACGGCCAAGGCCGGCGCGGTGGTGCTGGCGGTGCGGGCCCTGAGCCTGCCGCGGCCTTCGCCCTTCGGCATGGACCTGCACCAGGTGGCGATGGACGTGCGCGCCGGCGAGATCGTCGGCATCGCCGGTGTCTCGGGCAACGGGCAGCAGGAGCTGATGGCGGCGCTGTCGGGCGAAGACCCGCGCGCGGCGCCGGGTTGCATCACGCTGAACGGCGCCGACATCGCACGCGCCAGCCCGCGCAAGCGCCGCCACCTGGGCCTGCACTTCGTGCCCGAGGAACGCCTGGGCCGCGGCGCCGTGCCCACGCTGAGCCTGGCGCAGAACACGCTGCTCACGCGCACCGAGGCGGTGTCGCGGGCCGGCTGGATCCACACCGGGCGCGTGCAGCGCCTGGCCGAAGAGCTGATCGCGCGTTTTCGCGTGCGCGCCGGCGGCGCGGGCGCGGCGGCGCGCAGCCTGTCGGGCGGCAACCTGCAGAAGTTCATCGTCGGGCGCGAGATTTCGGCCAGCCCGAAGCTGCTGATCGTGAGCCAGCCCACCTGGGGCGTGGACGTGGGTGCGGCGGCGCAGATCCGCGGTGAACTGCTGGCGCTGCGTGATGCGGGCTGCGCGCTGCTGGTGGTGAGCGAAGAGCTGGATGAACTGTTCGAGATCAGCGACCGGCTGCGCGTGATGGCCAAGGGCAGGCTCTCGCCGGCCATCGCCGTGGGCGATGCGACGGTCGAGCAGATCGGCATCTGGATGAGCGGCCTGTGGCCGCCCGAGCCGGTGGAGACCACCGCGTGATGCGCCTGGAAGCCCGCCCGCAACCTTCGCAGCTGATGTCGCTGCTGTCGCCCTTGATGGCGCTGGCCATCACGGTGCTGATCGGCGTGGCGCTGTTCCTGCTGCTGGGCAAGGACCCGGTGCGCGGGCTGCAGGTGTTCTTCGTCGAGCCGGTGAAGAGCCTGTATGCGCTGTCGGAACTGAGCGTGAAGGCCACGCCGCTGATCCTCATCGCGCTGGGCCTGGCGGTCTGCTACCGCAGCAATGTCTGGAACATCGGCGCCGAGGGGCAGTACATCGTGGGCGCGCTGGCCGGCGGCTGGGTCGCGATGCAGGCCGGGCCCGGCCTCGCCTGGCTGGGCAAAGGCATCGTCGTGCCCATCCTGCTGGCGGGCGTTCTGGGCGGCCTGGCCTGGGCCGCCATCGTGGCCGCGCTGCGCGACCGCTTCAATGCCAACGAGATCCTGGTCAGCCTGATGCTGGTGTACGTGGCCGAACAGTTGCTGGGCTGGCTGGTCTACGGGCCGTGGAAGGACCCGGCGGGCTACAACTTCCCGCAGACCATCAGCTTCCTGCCCGACACCAAGATCCCGCGCCTGGTGCCGGGTTTGCGCGCGCACATCGGCTTGTTGATTGCGCTGGCCGCGGTGGCGATCCTGTGGGCCTTCCTGTTCCGCACCTACCGCGGTTTTGCGCTGCAGGTGGGTGGCCTGGCGCCCGCGGCGGCGCGGTATGCCGGCTTCTCGTCGCGCAGTGCGCTGTGGACCGCACTCGGCCTCAGTGGGGGCCTGGCCGGCCTGGCCGGTGCGCTGGAAGCGGCCGGACCGCTGGGCCAGCTCACGCCGCACGTGCCCGCGGGCTACGGCTTCGCCGCCATCATCGTGGCCTATGTCGGGCGGCTGCACCCGGTGGGCATCGTGTTCTCGGGCATCCTGATGAGCATGTTCTACATCGGCGGTGAACTGGCGCAGTCGCGGCTGGGCCTTTCGAAGAGCCTCACCGGCGTGTTCCAGGGCCTGCTGCTGTTCACGCTGCTGGCTTGTGACACGCTCATCCTCTACCGCGTGCGGTTGCGCCGCGCCATCACGAAGGCGGCCTGACGATGGAAGCGCTCTCGCTGCTGCTGGCCGCCACCTTCAACGCGGGCACCGTGCTGGCCATCGCCGCACTCGGCCTGCTCATCAACGAACGCGCCGGTGTCATCAACCTCGGTGCCGAAGGCCTGATGCTGGTGGCCGCCATCGCCGGCTTCGCCACCGGCGTGGCCACCGGCAGCGAGTGGATCGCCTTCGGCGCCGGTGCCCTGGCCGGGGGCGCGCTGGCGGCGCTGTTCGGGCTGCTCGTCATCTGGCTCAACACCAACCAGGTGGCCACGGGCCTGGCCCTGAGCCTCTTCGGCGCGGGCTTCTCGGCCTTCATCGGCACCGGCTACGTGCAGGAAAGGATGGGCGAGAAGGCGCAGCACGGTGTGCCGCTGCTGGCCGACATCCCCTTCCTCGGCCCCATGCTGTTCCGCCAGCACCCGATGGTCTACCTTGCCGTGCTGCTGACGGTGGGCCTGTGGTGGTTCCTGTACCGCAGCCGCGCCGGGCTGGTGCTGCGCGCGGTGGGTGAATCGCCCGAATCGGCGCACGCGCTCGGCTACCCCGTGCGGCGCATCCGGCTGGCGGCCTGCGTGGCCGGTGGCGCCCTGTGCGGCGTGGCGGGGGCTTATCTGTCAGTCGTCTACACGCCGCTGTAGGTAGAAAGCATGGTGGCCGGCAAGGGCTGGATCGCATTGGCGCTGACCACCTTCGCCACCTGGCGGCCGGCGCGTGTGCTGCTGGGTGCCTATCTCTTCGGCGGCGTCACCATGCTGCAGTTCCACCTGCAGGGCCAGGGCGTGGAGATCGCCAGCCAGTTCCTCAGCATGCTGCCCTACGTCGCCACCATCGTGGTGCTGGTGCTGATCTCACGCAACGCGGCCTGGATCCGCGCCAACATGCCGGCCTCACTCGGCAAACCCTTCTTCCCCGGTTCGTAGCCGGATCATTTCCTTCACAACACCCCCGACAGGAGAGAGCCCCCATGACCGAGATTTCCAAGCGCCGGCTGCTGCAGCTGGCCGCCGCATCCACCCTGGCCGCCAGTGCCGCGCTCGTCGGCTGCGGCAAGAAGGAAGAGCCCGCGGCCCCGGCCGCTTCGGCGCCGGCCTCGGCCGCTGCGGCCAAGCCCGAGCCGCTGAAGATCGCCTTCGCCTACATCGGCCCGGTGGGCGACGGCGGCTGGACCTTCGCGCACGACAACGCGCGCAAGGCCATGGAGAAGGAGTTCGGCGACAAGGTGATGACCACCTTCGTCGAGAAGGTGCCCGAAAGCGCCGACGCCGAGCGTGTGTTCCGCGACCTGGCGGGCCAGGGCTTCAAGCTCATCTTCGGCACCACCTTCGGCTACATGGAGCCGATGCTGAAAGTGGCGGCCGACAACCCGGGCGTGAAGTTCGAACACGCCACCGGCTACAAACAAGCGCCCAACATGCGCACCTACGACAGCCGCACCTACGAGGGCGCCTACATGGCCGGCGTGATCGCCGGCAAGATGACCAAGAGCAACACGCTGGGCGTGGTGGGCTCCATTCCCATCCCCGAGGTCATCCGCAACATCAACTCGTTCACGCTGGGTGCGCAGAGCGTCAACCCCAAGGTCAAGACGAAAGTCGTGTGGATCAGCGAGTGGTTCAACCCGCCCAAGGAAACCGAGGCCGCGCAGAGCCTGATCAACCAGGGCGCCGACGTGCTGTTCCAGAACACCGACAGCTCGGCCGTGCTGCAGACCGCGGCCAAGAACAAGAAGTACGCCTTCGGCTGGGACAGCGACATGACGGCCTACGCGCCCGAGGCGCACCTGGCCTCGGCCATCATCAACTGGGCCCCGTACTACATCAAGGCCACGAAGGACGCGCTGGACGGCAAGTGGGCGGGCGGCACGGGCGTGTGGTGGGGCGTGAAGGAAGGCGCCATCGACATCGTGTCGATCAACGCCGCGGTGCCCAAGGAGACGCAGGACCAGGTGGCCAAGGTCAAGGCGGGCCTGGCCGACGGCAGCTTCGCGATCTGGAAGGGGCCCATCGTCGGTAACGACGGCAAGGAATTGTTGAAGAAGGACGAAGTGGCCGACGACAAGTTCCTCTCGGGCGTCAACTTCTACGTCAAGGGCGTGGAAGGCAAGGTGCCCGCCGGCAAGTAGCCCGCGCCCCGCCCCAAAAGACGCCCTGCACATGCAGGGCGTTTTTCTTTCTGCGCCGCGCTCAAGTTCGCCGCCGCGCGGCCGACAGGCGCCGCTGCGGTTCGTGACGTCCGCACGGCGCCCGGACCGCCGCAGGCCAATTGCCCCGTGTTGGCGCGCCAGATCTCCATTTGTGTCCGCTCAAGTTCCCCCTGCCATGACCCGATACCGCATGACATGAACCGGTAGGTGGGGACTCCACGCCTGCCTTTTGACCTACCGGACTTCCAGACCCAAGGAAAGAGCAGCATGGCCACCCTGATCCCGAACTACACCACCGCCCAGATCGCCGTCATGGGCACGGCCCAGATCGCTGCCTTGACCACGGAAGACTGGGCGGCCTTCAGCACCGCGCAGATCGCGGCGCTGGGTGCTTCGCAGATCCCGGCCATCGGCCTGACCGGCCTGCGCGTGCTGGGCACGGCGCAGATCGCGGCCTTCGACGCGGCCGACGTGTCGTACTTCACGGCCGGCCAGGTGGGCGCCTTCGCCACCAACCAGATCCAGGCCATGACGGCCTCGCAGGTGGGTGCCTTCGTGCCCACCCAGGTGCAGGCGCTTTCCACCGCGCAGGTGCGGGCCATCGACGCCAGCGACTACGCGCAGCTGTCCACCAGCGCCGTCGCCAGCCTCACCAGCGCACAGGTTTCGGTGCTGAGCACGGCCCAGGTGTCGGCGCTGGAGTCGAACCAGATCGCGGCCCTGGGCACCGGCACGCTGCGCGCCCTGACCACGGCGCAGCTGGCCGCGCTGGGCACCGCCGACGTGAGCGCCCTGGGCTCGGCCCAGATCGGCGCCCTCACCACGGCCCAACTGCGCGCCCTGGGCACGGCCCAGGTGCAGGCCATCGACTCCGCCGACATGGCGGCACTGGGCACCGCCGGCATCAGCTCGCTGAGCAGCGGGCAGCTGGCCGCGCTGAGCTCGGCCCAGGTGCAGGGCCTGACCACCACGCAGGTGGCCGCGCTCACGACCACGCAGCTGGCGCAGCTGGGCACGGCCCAGGTGGCCGCGCTGGAAACCGCCGACGTGGCCGCGCTGAGCAATGCGCAGCTGCAGTCACTGAGCACCGCCGGCATCGCCGCGCTGAGCAGCCAGGCCGTCGCCGCGCTCAGCACCGCGCAGCTGGCCGCGCTGTCCACGCGCCAGATCGCCGCCATCGAGTCGCGTGACATCACCGCGCTGACCACCGCGCAGGTGGCCGCGCTGTCCACCGCGCAGCTGGCCGCCATCGGCAGCGCACAGGCTTCCGGCTTCGAGACCGCCGACCTGGCCGTGCTGAGCACGGCGCAGATCCGCGCCCTGGGCACCGCCGCCATCGACGGCCTGACCTCGACCCAGATCGAATCGCTCCTGCCCACCCAGGTGGCCGCCATGAGCACCGGCCAGCTGGCCAAGCTGGAGACCATCACCTCGGCCCAGCTGGCCGCCCTGTCGTCGGCCCAGGTGGCCTCGCTGGGCCAGGCCTATGGCGCCACGCTGACCACGGCCGACATCGCCGGCATGTCGACGACGCAGCTGCGCACCCTGTCCACCGGCGCCATCTCGGGCCTGGACAGCGGCGACATCGCCGCGCTGAGCAGCACCCAGTTCGACGCCCTGAGCACTGAGCAGCTGCGTGCCATCAGCACCGCCGCGCTGGCCGGCCTGGACAGCACCGACCTGCAGGCCCTGGGCACCCAGCGCCTGCAGTCGCTTTCGAGCGCCCAGCTCGGCGCGCTGGAAAGCGACCAGCTCAATGCCCTGACCACGGCCCAGGTGCGCGCGCTCACGGCCGCGCAGCTCGACGGCCTGTCGGCCGCCGACATCGACTCGCTGGCCACGGTGCGCCTGGCCGCGCTCGGCACCGCGCAGCTGGCCAGCCTGAGCACCGCCCAGGTGGCCGGCCTGACGGCCGACCTGGACGTGCTCACGTCCACCCAGATCAACGCCCTGGCACCGGCCTCCATCGCCGCGCTGGGCACGGCGCTGACGTCCGACGACATCGTCACGCTGAACGCCGCCGGCATCGCCGCGCTGAGCACCGCGCAGTTCGACGCCCTGGCCGCCGCCGCGCTGCCCGGCCTGTCGACGACGCAGATCGCCGCGCTGTCCACCGCCATCATCGACTCGCTCAGCGGCGCCGAAGTGGCCGCGCTCACCACCGCGCAGGTGCGTGCGCTGACCGCCGCGCAGGTGCGCGCGCTCGGCACCGACATCGCGTCGCTGGACACCGCCGACATCGCCGTCATGACCGGCGCGCAGATCACCCAGCTGACCACCGCGCAGGTGGACGCGCTCACCGCCGGCCAGCTGGCCGCCATGGGCAGCACGCAGCTGGCGGGCCTCACCGGCGTGCAGCTGGCGGCCCTGGGCGCGGACGTCAACAGCTTCGACACCGCGCAGTTCGCGCGCCTGTCGGCCTCCCAGGTGGCCAGCCTGACCTCGGCGCAGATCGTCGGCCTGGAAGCCGCCGACTGGGCCGCGCTCAGTTCGGGCGCCATCGGCGCCATCGGCACCGCCGCCATGGCGGCGCTCGACAGCGCCGACCTGCGCGCCCTGTCCACGATGCAGGTGCAAGGCCTGACGGCCGCGCAGCTGCGCGCCATCGGCACGGCCGACTTCAGCAACTTCGAGACCGAAGACCTGGCGGCCCTGAAGCCCACGGTGCTGGCGGCGCTGAGCACGGAAATGCTCGCCGCGGTTTCGTCCGCGGCCAGCGCCTTCACCTCGGCCCAGCTGGGCGCGCTGACCACGGCGCAGCTGTCGGCCATCACCGGCGGCAACACCGGCACGCTGGGCGGCGGCCAGATCGGCGGCGCCGGCACCGGCTACATCGGCAGCCTCAGCAGCACCGAGATCTCGGCGCTGACCACGGCGCAGATTGCCGGCCTGTCGACGGCGCAGATCCGCGCCCTGGGCTCCGACGACCTGAACGCCCTGAGCAGCGCCCAGATCCAGGCCCTGCGCTCGGCGCAGATCGGCGCGCTCACCACCGTGCAGCTCACCGCGCTGGGCACCGACGACCTGAACCTGCTGTCCACCGCGCAGGTGGCCGGCTTCACCAGCGCACAGCTGGGCAGCCTGAGCACTGAGCGCCTGGTGGCGCTGGGCACTTCGCAGTACTCGGGCATGACCTCGTCGCAGCTCGCAGGCCTGACCACCGACCAGGCGGCCGTGCTGGAGACCGCCGACCTGGCCGCCCTGCGCGCCAACCAGATCGCCGGCCTGCGCACCGCCGCCATCGCCGCGCTCACGACCGCCAGCGTCGACGCGCTGAGCACCGACCAGCTGCGCGCGCTGAGCACGGCGCAGATCCGCGCCCTGGAAGGCGAGGACCTGGCTGCCATCTCGTCGGCCAAGTTCGCCACCCTGACCACGGCGCAGATCGCCGCGCTGACCACCGCGCAGCTCGACGCGCTGACCACCGCGCAACTGACGGCGCTGACCACCGCGCAGTCGGCCGCGCTGACCACGGCGCAGATCGCCGCCCTGGCGCCCACTGACCTGGCGCAACTCGGCACCGCCGCCTACGCCACCTTCACCACCGCGCAGGCCGCCGCCATCACCACCAACCAGGTCAGCTCGCTGCAGACCGCCGACCTGGCGGCCCTGGGCACGGCCCAGGTGCGTGCGCTGACCACGGCCACCCTGCAGGCCATGGATGCCGAGCAGATCGGCGCCTTCGGCACCGACCAGCTGCGCGCGCTGACCGCCACGCAGATCAAGGCCCTGAACCCCGAGGACTTCGCCGGCCTGAGCGGCGCCGATGTCGGCGCGCTGACCACGGCGCAGATCTTCGCCCTCACTTCCGCCCAGCTGAACGCGCTGACCGGCGCGCAGCTCAGCGGCCTCACCAGCGCCCAGGTGGCGGCACTCAGCGCCGCCCAGGTGGCGAGCCTGGGTGGTGGCAACCTGGCGTCGATGGGCACAGCCCAGTTCGCCGCGCTGACCTCCACGCAGGCCATGGCGCTGACCACGGCCCAGGCCGCCGCGCTGGAAGCCGCCGACCTGGCCGCCATGGGCACGGCGCAAGTGCGCCTGCTGAGCACGGCCAACATCGCCGCGCTCAACGGTGACCATTTCGCTGCCCTGACCACGGCGCAGGCCGCCGCGCTGACCACCGCGCAGCTGCGCGCCATTGACCTGGAAGACCTGGCCTCGCTGAGCACCGCCGCCGTCGCCGCGCTGACCTCGGGCCAGGTGATGAGCCTGTCCAGCGCCCAGCTGGGTGCGCTCTCAGCCGACCAGCTGGCCCACCTGGCCACCGCGCAGACCGCCTCGTTCAGCACCGCGCAGATCGCCAGCATGGACCCGGCGCAGCTCAACGCCCTGAGCACCGCGCAGTTCTCGCACCTGACCACGGCCCAGGTGGCCGCGCTGACCACCGCGCAGGTGAGCCAGCTCGACGCCGACCACGTGGCCGCGTTCACCACGGCCCAGGTGGCCGCGCTGCGCACCAGCCAGATCGAATCGCTGACGGCCGACCAGATGGTGGCCTTCACCACCGCGCAAGCCGCCGCGCTGACCACGGCGCAGGTGCGCGCCATCGACGCCAACGACATCGCGCAGATGGAGACCGCCGACATCGCCGCCCTGGGCACCGCCCAGGTGGCCGCCCTGCGTGACCTGCAGATCGACGCGCTCAACGGCGACCAGCTCGCCGGCATGACCAGCGCGCAGGTGCGCGCCATGACCACGGCGCAGATCGCGCGCCTGGACGCCGGCGACATCGCCGCCCTGGGCACGCAGCACTTTGCCGCCATGACCACGGCCCAGGTGGCCGTGCTCAACGGCACGCAGTTCGCCGCCATGGCCTCGGAAGACCTGGCCGCCTGGAGCACGATGCAGCTGGCCGCGCTGTCGCCGGCCAACCTGGCCTCGCTGGCGCCCGACACCGTGGCCGGCTTCACCACCGCGCAGATGGCGGGCCTGACCACGGCGCAGATCGCCGCGCTGGGCACCACCACGCTGTCGCTGCTGGAGACGGCCGACCTGGCCGCGCTGACCACGGCCCAGGTGCGTGCGCTGAGCGACGCGCAGCTCGCCGCCGTCGATGCCAACCGATTCGCCGCCCTGAGCACGGCCCAGGTGGCCGCGCTGACCACCGCGCAGTTCGCCAACCTGGCGGTCGACAAGGTTGTGGCGCTCGACACCGCGCAGACCTTCGGCCTCACCACCGCCCAGGTGGCCGCGCTCACCACCGCGCAGGCCGCGGCGATGGAGACGGCCGACCTGGCCGCGCTGCGCACCGCGCAGATCGCCGCCCTGAGCACGGCCACGCTGGCCGCGCTGGACGGCACGCAGCTCGCCGCCTTCGGCACGGCCCAGATCGCCACGCTGAGTGGTGCCCAGGCCGCGGCCATCGACGCCGCCGACCTGGCCCAGATCGGCACCGCCAGCCTGGCCGCACTGAGCACCGCCGCCGTGCGCGCCCTGGGCAACGCCCAGCTGGCCGCGCTCGACCCGACGCAGCTGGCCACCCTGGGCACGGCGCAGATCGCTGCCCTTTCCACCTCGCAGGTGGCGGGCCTGACCGGCACCAACCTGGCCGGCCTGAGCACGGCGCAGTTCAGCGCCATGTCCACCGCGCAGCTGGCCGCCATCACCAGCGCCCAGGCCGCCGAGCTCGAGAGCCGCGACATCGCCGTGCTGAGCACCGCGCAGCTGCGTGCCCTGCAGGGCGCCGCGCTGGGCCAGGCCACGGTCGAGGTGATCCAGGGCCTGACGACCGCGCAGGTCGCCGCGCTCACCACCACGCAGATGGCCGCCCTGTCCGTCGACCAGATCGCCGGCATGGAAACCCGTGATGTCGCCGTGCTGAGCACGGCCCAGGTGGCCGCGCTGAACTCCACGCAGTTCGGCGCCTTCACCACCGAGCAGCTGTCGGCGCTGGGCGCCAACGCCGTCGTCGGCTGGGGCTCGGCGCAGATCGCCGGCCTGTCGGCCGACAACCTGGCCGCGCTGAGCACGGCCCAGTTCGCCGCGCTGAGCACGGCGCAGATCGCCGCCATCAGCTCGGCCCAGGCCGCCGGCCTGGAGACCGAGGACGTGGCCGTGCTGTCCGCCAACCAGGTGCGCGCGCTGTCCAGCGGCGCCGTGGGTGCGCTGTCGCAGGCCAACGTGGCCGCGCTGTCGTCCGACGCCGTCGCCGCGCTGTCCACCACGCAGCTGGCCGCGCTGTCGGCCGAGCAGATCCAGTCCATCGAGACGCGTGACCTGGTGGCCATGGGCACGGCCCAGATCGCCGGCCTGAGCACGCTGCAGGTCGACGCGCTCGACACCGCGCAGCTGGCCAACCTGACCACGCGCCAGATCGCCGCGCTGACCACGGCGCAGATCACCGCGCTGACGCCGGACGACCTGGCCGTGCTGGGCACCGCCCAGTACGCCGCGCTGACCACCACGCAGCTGGCCGCGCTGACCACGGCGCAAGCCGCCGCGCTGGAATCAGCCGACGTGGCCGCGCTCAGCCTGGCCCAGGTGCGTGCGCTGTCCGCCGACGTGGTGGGCGCGCTGTCCAACGCCGCCATCGCCGGCCTCACCACGCAACAGGTGGGTGGTCTTTCCACGGCCCAGGTGGCCGCGCTGACGGTCGACCAGCTCACCGCGATGCAGACGGCCGACGTGGCCGCGCTCGGCCTGCCGCAGCTGGCGGCGCTGACGCCGACGCAGCTGATGGCCTTCGACACCGCGCAGCTCAATGCGCTGACCTCGCGCCAGATCGCCGTGCTGACCACGGCGCAGATCTCGTCGCTCGACCCCGATGCGCTGGCCGCCCTGTCGACCGCGCAGTACGTGGCCATGACCACGGCGCAGATCGCCTCGCTGACGCTGTCGCAGGCGGCTTCGCTGCAGTCGGCCGACGTGGCCGTGCTGAGCAGCGCGCAGATCCGCGCGCTGGACAACAACAACATCGCCGCGCTGTCGGGCGAGGCCATCGCCGGCCTCACCACGGCCCAGGTGGCCGCGCTGCGCACCGACCAGCTGGCCTCGCTCACCGACGACCAGCTGCTGTCGCTGGAAAGCCGTGACGTGGCCGCGCTGACCACCGGCCAGCTGGCCTCGCTGGACGTGAGCCAGCTCACGGTGCTGGACACCGCCCAGCTCGCCGCGCTCACCACGCGCCAGATCGCCGCGCTCACCACGCAGCAGCTGGCCGCCATCGACCCCGACAAGCTCGCCGCCCTGGGCACCGAGCAGTACACCGCCTTCACCACGGCGCAGATCGCCGCGCTGACGGCCGAACAGGCCGCCTCGCTGCAGGGCGCCGACGTGACCGCGCTGCGCACGGCGCAGGTGCGTGCGCTCAGCACCGGCAGCATCGCCGCGCTGAGTGAAGCCAACATCGCCGCCTTCAGCAGCGACCAGGTGGCCGCACTCGGCACCGACCAGATCCGCGCCCTCACCGGCGGCCAGGTGGCCGCCATCGAGACCGCCGACATCCGCGCCATGGGCACGGCCCAGCTGCGCGCCTTCGACACCGCGCAGATCGCGGCGCTGGGCAGCAGCCAGCTGCTGGCGCTGACCAGCACCCAGTTCGGCGCCCTCACCAGCGACCAGCTGGCCGCGCTGGACCCGGTGGCGCAGGCCGCCTTCGGCACCAGCCAGTACAGCAGCATGAGCACGGCGCAGATCGCCGGCCTCACCGCGTCGCAGGCCGCCGCGCTGGGCACCGACGTCATCGCCAACCTCAGCACGGCCCAGGTGCGTGCCTTCACCACCGCCGCCCTGAACGAACTGAGCAGCGCCGCCATCGTGGCCCTCAGCACCACCCAGGTGGCGGCGCTGAGCACGGCCCAGGTGGCATCGCTCACCGAAGGCGTGCTGCAGGTGATGGAGTCGCGTGACATCGCCGCACTCACCACCGGCCAGCTGGCCGCCATGTCGGCCGACCAGCTCGACATGCTCAGCACCACCCAGCTGGGTGCGCTCACCACGCGCCAGGTGGCGTCCCTCTCCACCGCGCAGTTCGCCGAGCTCAACGCCGCCAACCTGGCGAGCCTGGGCACGGCCCAGTACGCCGCCATGACCACGGCGCAGCTGGCCGCGCTGAACTCGGCCCAGGCCGCCGCGCTGGAAGGTGCCGACATCGCCGTGCTGGGCACCGCGCAGATCCGCGCGCTCAGCGACGACACGATGGCCGCGCTGTCCACCGACGCGCTGGCGGCGCTGACCACCACGCAGGCCGCCGCGCTCACCGTCTCGCAGGTGGGTGCCATCGTCAAGGACAACCTGGCAGCGATGCAGACCGCCGACCTGGCCGCGCTGGGCACGGCCCAGATCAACGCGCTGGCCGCTGAAGGCCTGGCCGCGCTGACCACCGGGCAGATGGCCGCGCTGACCACCGCGCAGGTGGCCAGCCTGGACAATGACCTGATCACCGGCCTGGCCGCCGACCACCTGACCGCGCTCACCACGGCCCAGTACGCCGCGCTGCGCACGGCCCAGATCGCCGCGCTGACCGACGACCAGATCGCCGCCATCGAGACCGCCGACCTGCGTGCCCTGTCCTCGGCCCAGCTGCGCGCCCTGAGCGACGCGCAGATCACCGCGCTCACCAGTGCCCAGGTGGCTGCGCTGAGCACGACGCAAATCACGCAACTGAGCACGGCGCAGATCGCCGCGCTGGAGCAGGCAGACTTCCTGGCCATGGGCACGGCGCAGTTCGCCGCGCTGACCACGGCGCAGATCGCCAGCCTGGGCGCCGACAAGCTGTCGATGATGGAGACGGCCGACATCGCCGCGCTCGGCACCGCGCAGCTGCGCGCGCTGAGCCTGGACGGGGTGGCCGCGCTCAACTCGGCCGCCATCCAGGCGCTGAGCAGCAGCCAGTTCGTGGGCTTCACCACCGCGCAGATCGCAGCCATGGACGCATCGGCCTTCGCCGCCATCGACACCGCCGACCTGGCCACCCTGGGCACGGCGCAGATCGCCGCGCTCACCGGCGACCAGCTGGCCAGCCTGGGCACGACGCAGATCGCCGCCCTCAGCGCCACGCAGGCCGCCGCCATCAACGCCACGCAGCTGGCCAACATGGCGCCGGCCACCCTGGCCGCGCTGGGCACGGAGCAGTTCGCCGCGCTGAGCACGCGCCAGATCGCGTCGCTCAGCGGTGACCAGATCGCCGCGCTGGAGACGGCCGACGTGGCCGCCCTCACCTCGCGCCAGCTGCGTGCGCTCAGCGCCGAGCAGCTGTCGGCCTTCACCTCGGCCGCCATGGGCGCGCTGGGTACCGACCAGGTGCGTGCGCTGACCACCACGCAGATCGCCCAGCTCGACGCCGACGACCTGGCCGCCATGGGCACCGCCGCCTTCGCCAACATGCTGGCTTCGCAAGTGGCGGCCATCACCGACACGCAGGCCGCCGCCCTGGGCACGGCCAGCCTGGTGGCCCTGGGCACGGCCGGCATCGCCGCGCTGAATGCCGCCGCCATCTCGGCGCTCACCACCGCGGGCATCGCCAACCTGGGCACGGCGCAGATCCAGGCGCTGGGCACGGGCCAGATCGTGGCCATCGAGGCGGCCGACTTCGCCGCCCTCGGCACGGCCCAGGTGGCCGCGCTGACCACGCGCCAGATCGCCAAGCTCACCGCCGAGCAGGTGGCCGCGTTCGAGAGCGACGACCTGCGCACGCTGAGCTCGGCCCAGCTGCAGGCGCTGACCACCGACGCCATCATCGCGCTGACCACCGCCTCGGTGGCTTCGCTGACCACGGCCCAGGTGCAGGCCCTCACCGCGGCGCAGATCGGCGCCATGGAAGCCGGCGACCTGGCGGCGATGACGAGCGCTCAGTTCCAGTCGCTCACCACCGCGCAGCTGCCGGTCATGACGGCCAGCCAGGCCGCGGCCCTGGGCACGGATGACCTGAACCTGCTGTCGGCTGCCCAGGTGGCCGCCATCGGCACCGCGGCCATCGCCTCGCTGGGTGGCACCGTCATCACGGCGCTGACCAGCGACCAGGTGCGCGGCCTCACCAGCGCCCAGCTGCGGGCGCTGAACGACACCCAGATCGCCGCGCTGGAAACCGACGACATCAACCTGATGCACACGGCGCAGATCGCCTCGCTGCAGGCCAGCCAGGTGGCGGCGCTGTCGACCACGCAGCTGGCTGCGATGGGCACCACCCAGCTCACCGCGCTGACCAGCGCGCAGCTGCGTGCCATCGATGAAGTCGACCTCACCACGCTGACCACGGCGCAGTTCCGCGCGCTGACCGACGCCCAGGTGGCGGGCCTGTCCGCCACCCAGGTGGCCGGCATGGACACCGACGACTTCGCCGCGCTCACCGGCACCCAGGTGGCATCGCTGTCCACCGCCGCCATCGCCTCGCTCGGCGCCACGCTGGGCCAGGCCTGGACCACGGCGCAGGTGCAGTCGCTGCAGGCGGCCCAGCTGCGCAGCATCGGCACCACCGTGATGGCCGCGCTGGAAAGCGACGACCTCAACGCGCTGAGCCCGAGCCAGTTCGCTGCGTTCACCACGGCGCAGATCGACGCACTGACCACGGCACAGCTGACGGCCCTGAGCGACACCATCCTCGCCGGCCTCACGACCACGCAGCTGGCCGCCATCGACGCCACCAAGCTGGCGACGCTGGGCACCGGCGAGTTCGCGGCCTTCAGCGCCACCCAGCTGGGTGCGCTGACCACCGACCAGATCGTGGCGATGGAGACGGCTGACCTGGCCTCGCTGACCGGCACGCAGATCCGCGGCCTGAGCACGGCGTCCATCGCGGCGCTGAGCGCGGCCCAGCTGCAGGCCATCACCACCGACCAGGCGGCCGCGCTGACCACGGCGCAGATCCGCGCCATCGAGAACGCCGACCTGGCGCTGATGCAGACGGCCGACCTGGCCGCCTTCTCGGCCACTCAGCTGCCGGGCCTGAGCACGAGCCAGGTGAACGCGCTCACCAGCGACCAGTTCACGGCGCTCACCGACACGCAGCTGGCAGCCCTGAGCACGGCGCAGCTGAACGCCATCGGCACCACCACGCTGAACGCGCTCACCTCGGCGCAGTTCCAGGTGCTGACCACGGGCCAGATCGCGGGCCTGGACACGGCGCATGTCTCGGTGCTGCAGACCAACGACCTGGCCGCGCTGTCGGTCGAGCAGGTGAAGGCCTTCGGCACCGCGGCCATCGTCGCGATGACGGCGGCGCAGCTGCAGTCGCTGACCACCGAGCAGGTGGCGGCCCTGAAGACGAGCCAGATCGTGGCCATCCAGAACGCCGACCTGGCGCTGATGGAGACGGCCGACATCGCCGCCATGACCACGGGCCAGATCCGCGCCCTGACCTCGGGCCAGGTGGGTGTGCTGACGACCGACCAACTGGCCGCGCTGAGCACGGCCCAGGTGGCCGCCATCGGCACGGCGCAGATCCGCGCCATCGCCACCGACGACCTGAACACGCTGACGACGACGCAGTTCGCCGCGCTGAACACGGCGCAGATCGCCAACCTGACGACGACGCAGATCGGCGGCCTGCAGACCGACGACGTGGCCGCCCTGACGACGGCCCAGGTGCGTGCGCTGACCACGGCCGGCATCGCCGCGCTGTCCAGCGACGCCATCGGTGCGCTCACCAGCAACCAGGTGGTGGCACTGGGCACCGCCCAGGTGCGGGCCCTGGCCACCGACAACATCGACGCGCTGGACACCGCCGACCTGGTGGCGATGAGCGTGACGCAGATCGCGGCGCTGACGGCTGACCAGCTGAACGCGCTGAGCGACACGCAGACCGGTGCGCTGAGCACGCGCCAGGTGTCGAGCCTGAGCGTGGGCCAGATCAACGGCCTGTCCGCCAGCGACCTGGCCTCGTTCACGACCACGCAGTTCGCGGCGCTGACGACGGCCCAGATCGCGGCCATCAACGGCACCCAGGCGGCTTCGCTGCAGGTGGCCGACCTGGCGGTGCTGAGCACGGCGCAGATCCGCGCGCTGGCCACGGCGGCCATCGCGGCGCTGTCCACCGACGCGCTGCAGGCCCTGACCACGGCACAGGCCGCGGCCCTGACCACGGCGCAGATCCGCGCCCTCGACGTGGCCGACATCGACAAGTTCGAGACGCGTGACCTGGTGGCCCTGACCACGGCCCAGATCGCCGCCTTCACCAGCGCCCAGGTGGGTGCCCTGTCGACCGACCAGCTGACCGTGCTCACCACGGCGCAGGTGGCGGCCTTCACCAGCGGCCAGCTCGACGCGCTCAGTGGCGCCGACATCTCGGCCTTCGACAGCAGCCAGATCCGTGCCCTGAGCACGGCGCAGGTGGGCAGCCTTGATGCGACGCAGGTGAACGGGCTGGCCACGGCCGACCTGGCCGCCTTCACGACGGCGCAGGTGAGGGCCTTCTCCACCGCGGTGGTGGCGGCGCTGGACAGCGACGACTTCAACGTGATGACGACCGCGCAGTTCGCGGCGCTCAGCACCACGCAGCTGGCGGCGCTGGACAGCGTCGACCTCGGCGGCCTGGCCACCACGCAGCTGGCAGCGATGACCACGGCGCAGATCGCGTCGCTGGACAGCGACCAGATCGACGCGCTGAGCACCGCGCAGCTGAACGCGCTGACGGCCACGCAGCTGGCGGCCTTCACCACCGATCAGCTGGCCGGCTTCGACACCGCCGAGCTGAACGCGCTGAGCACCGCGCACTTCGGCGCGCTGACCACGGCGCAGCTGGTTTCGCTGTCCGACGAGCAGATCGCCGGGCTGTCGACCGACCACATCGCGGCCTTCAGCACGGCCCAGGCGCGGGCGCTGACGGAAAGCCAGATCGTCGCGCTGACCACCGACCAGATCGTCGCCCTTGAAACGGCCGACCTGGCGGCGATGAGCATGACCCAGTACAACGCCTTCGAGGGCGAGGACTGGGCGGTGATGAGCACGGCGCAGTTCGCCGCGCTGCAGGCCGTCACGCCCATCGTGCTGGACCTGGACGGCGACGGCGTCACCACCACCGCGGCCGCGGCCGGTGTGGCCTTCGACATCGACGCCACCGGCAAGACCACGCAGACCGGCTGGGTGGGCAAGGGCGACGGCCTGCTGGTGCGCGACATCAATCAGGACGGCGTCATCAACGACGGCACCGAGCTCTTCGGCGGCGCCACGACGCTGGCGAACGGCCAGCGCGCTGGCAACGGCTTCGCCGCGATGGCCGCGCTGGACAGCAACGGCGACGGCAAGCTGAGCGCCGACGACAAGGCCTACGGCGAGCTGCAGGTGTGGGTGGACGGCAACGGCGACGGCAAGACCGACGGCGGCGAGCTGAAGGGCCTGATCGACGTGGGTGTGATCGAGCTGAACCTCGACTACGCCCGCGGCACCGAGATGGACAACGGCAACCTGCTGGGCATGGTGTCCAGCTACACCAAGGCAGACGGCAGCAGCGGTGACATGGCCGACGTGTGGTTCGCCAAGGCGCAGGACAGCCAGGCACCGGCCCTGGGCGACCTGCTCGCCGCGGCCCCGGCCGACCTGGTGGGCAGCACGCCCGCCGCGCCGGCCGAGCGTGTGGTGAACACCATGGTGGCCAGCCGCATCGCCGCCAACAGCCTGGACGACGAGCTGCTGCGCAACCAGACGCCGCTGATCTGACGCGCCACCCGCGCGCCTGAAGGCCCCGCCCCGGCAATCCGCCGGGGCGGGGCCTTCGTTCGTGCGCGCCGCTTGAGCCGCCTCAAGGCCGGCGCAGGCCTGCGGGCGCCCAATGGCTGCGTCAAGACGGCAGGAGGTGCGTGGTCATGAAGAGCATCCTGGTTCACCTGGACGCCTCACCGCGTGCCGCCGAGCGGCTGGCGCTGGCGCAGCGGCTGGCGCAGCAGCAGGGCGCCGAGATCACCGCCACCTATGGCGTTCCGCCGGCCGTGCTGGTGGCCCCCTGGGCCCTGGGCGACGGCGGCAGCGGCGTGGCCGCCCTGCAGGCCGAGGTCGACCGCACGCAGCGCGAGACCGCGCGCCAGGTCTATGCACGCGCCAGCCGCCTGGGGCCGCTGCGCTGGGACGAGGTCGACGGCGCCTCGCTGCTGTGGGAACTGCGCGAACGCGCGCTCTGCCACGACCTGCTGGTGCTCGGCCAGCACGAACCCCGGACGGCGCGCCAGAGCGGCCTGCCCGCCGACCTGGTGCCGGTGCTGGTGGCCGACAGCGGCCGGCCGGCGCTGGTGGTGCCGTCCTGCGGCACCTTCGAGGCCCTGCCCGACAGCGTGCTGCTGGCCTGGAAGCCCACCCGTGAAGCCGCCCGCGCCGCCAGCGCGGCCCTGCCCTGGCTGCGCCTGGCGCGCCGCGTGCACCTGGCCTGCGAGGCCGCACCGCCCGAGCGCCTGCTGCACTGGCTGCAGCTGCAAGGCGTCAGCGCCCTGGTCGAGCCGCATGCGCTCACGGGCGATGCGGTGGGTGAGCGCATGCTCTCGCTGGCCGCCGACACCGGCGCCGGCTTGCTGGTGATGGGCTGCTACGGCCACGGCCGCGCCCGTGAATGGGTGCTGGGCGGCGCCACCCGCAGCGTGCTGCAGACGATGACGCTGCCGGTGCTGATGGCCCACTGAGCGCGCCATGGACACACGCACCGTCCCGCCGCCCGCCGCACGCGGCCTGCGCGAACGCGGCGACAGCAGCTGGCTCGGCCAGCCCGTGCCGGCGTCGGCCGGCTTCGAGCGCCACCGCGACCTGGATCGCTGGCTGCTGTCCACCGTGGCGCCCTTCACCGGCGGCCTGGCGCCGGTCACGCTGGCTGCAGCGGCGGCGGACTGGTGGCTGCACCTGCTGGCCTCGCCGGCCAAGCAGCTGGAGCTGGCGCAGCTGCTGCTGCAGGCCCCCGGTGCCGCCGCCGTGGCGGCGCTGCCGCAGGACAAGCGCTTCGCCGCGCCGGCCTGGCGCCAGTGGCCCTTCAGCAGCTGGGCGCAGGGCTTCCTGCAGTGGCAGCAGCTGTGGCAGCACGCCACCGAGGGCGTGCCCGGTGTGAGCCGCCACCACGAGGCCATGGTGGCCTTCGGCGCGCGCCAGTGGCTGGACATGCTGTCGCCGTCCAACTTCCTCTGCACCAACCCAGTGGTGCTGCAGCGCACGGCGGCCGAAAGCGGCGCCAACCTGTGGCGCGGCGCCGCGCTGGCGCTGCAGGACGCCTGGCTCGACGCGCTGGGCCTGCCGCCCGCCGGCGCCGAGGCCTTTGCCGTCGGCCGCAACCTGGCCACCACGCCCGGCCAGGTGGTGATGCACAACCGCCTGGCCGAGCTGATCCAGTACGACGCCACCACGCCGCAGGTGCGCCCCGAGCCGCTGCTGCTGGTGCCGGCCTGGCTGATGAAGTACTACGTGCTCGACCTGTCGGCACACAACTCGCTGGTGCGCGCGCTGGTGGCGCAGGGCTTCACGGTCTTCGTGCTGTCGTGGAAGAACCCCACGCCCGAAGACCGCGAGACCAGCCTGGACGACTACGCCGGCCTGGGTGTCGCGGCGGCGCTGGACACCATCGCCCGCATCCGCCCCGCCACGCCGGTGCACGCCCTGGGCTACTGCCTGGGCGGCACGCTGATGGCGATGGTGGCGGCACGGCTGGCGCGCACGCAGCCCCAGGCGCTGAAGAGCCTGACCCTGCTCACCGCGCAGACCGACTTCAGCGACCCCGGCGAGCTGGGCCTGTTCATCGACGAAGGTCAGCTCGAGATGCTGGAAGACACCATGTGGCGCCAGGGCGTGCTGCAGGCGCGCCAGCTCAAGGGCACCTTCCAGATGATGCGTTCGCAGGACCTGATCTGGTCCTACCGTGTCATCAGCCAGCTGCTGGGCGAGCGGCCGCCGCTGACGGACCTGATGGCCTGGAACGCCGACGGCACGCGCCTGCCCTACCGCGCCCACGCCCAGGTGCTGCGCCAGCTGTACCTGGAGAACCGGCTGGCGCGCGGCCGCATGGAGCTGCAGGGCCAGGCGCTGAACCTGGCCGACATCCGCGTGCCGGTGTTCAGCGTGGGCGCGGTGCAGGACCACGTGGCACCCTGGCGCTCGGTGTTCAAGCTGCACGCGCTCACCGATGCCGAGCAGACCTTCGTGCTCACCGCCGGCGGCCACAACGTGGGCATCGTCAACCCACCGGGTGCGGCGCGCACCAGCCGCCGCCTGCGCCGCTGGCGGGCCGGCGAGCGCCTGCTGACGCCGGACGAATGGCTGGACAGCACGCCAGTCGAAGCAGGCTCCTGGTGGACACCCTGGTTCGCGTGGCTGCAGCGCCACTCGGGGCGCTGGATCGCGGCGCCCGCGGCCTGCGGCGCCGCCGAACGCGGCGTGCCGCCGCTGGGCCCGGCGCCCGGGCTCTACGTGCTCGAACGCTGAACGGGGCCGGCCCGGCGCGTGACGATGCGCTGCTGCTTGCCGCTGCGGCCGCGCGCGGCTTCGGCGCCGCCCTGCTGCACACGCAGGCGCACGCGGGCCAGGCCCTGGTGGCCCAGCCAGGCGCGCAGCGCGGCACCGGCCTGCGCGCCGCGGCCGCGGTCGCTGCCGTGCAGTTGCAGCGTCAGCCCGCGGGTACCGGTCTGGCTCAGCTCGAAGTCGAAGACGGCGCCGTGTTCCTCGAGCACCGTGGTCAGCGCCAGCGGCGACAGGTGCACCGTGCCACCGGCGTCGCCGGCCAGGCTCAGCACGTCGTCGCGGCGGCCGTCGACCTCGATCACCGGCAGCGAACTGCCGCAGGCGCAGGCAGTGCCGGTGAGGCGCACGCGGTCGCCCAGGTCGTAGCGGATGATGGGCTGCAGGGTGCTGCCCAGGTGCGTCAGCAGCACGCTGCTGCCGGCCTCGCCCTCGTGCACGGGGCGCAGCGCGCTGTCCACCGGCTCCAGCAGCACCCAGTCGGCATTGAGATGCAAGGCGCCGGCGGCGCATTCGTTGGCGATGGCCATGCACTCGCTGGCGCCGTAGCTGTTGCGCACCGGGCAGCCGAAGGCCTGCGTGATGGCCGCGCGGCAGGCCGGTGTCAGCGTCTCGCCGCCGGTCCACACGGCCTGCAGGTCGAGCTGCAGGCGGCCGGCCCGCTGTTCCTGCGCCAGCACCCAGGCCATGCTGGGGTAGGTGGCCAGCAGCGCCGGGCGCCAGGCCTGCAGCTCGGCACACAGCGGCGCCAGCGGCTGCAGGAAGGAGAAGGCGCGCAGCGTGGCGCTCAGCCAGGGGTTGACGCGGCAGGCGCGGCGCAGCGAGACGATGCTGGCGAACGCACCTTCGGTGGCGCCTGCGAAGGCCAGGCGCGCACCCGGCGGCAGCAGCGGCGGCAGGCCGTGGCGGCCGGGCAGGCGGCCCGGGCCGCGGGCGGCTTCCAGCGCGTCGGTCAGCGCCAGCGCCGCCGCGTCCTGCACGAAGAGCGCCGGCTCGCCCGTGCTGCCGGAGCTTTCCCAAACCAGCCAGCGCCCCTCGCAGGGCAGGCCCGAGCCGCCGTCGCTGCCCATGAAGCGGCGCAGCAGGGGCAGCGACAGGCGCGGGTCGGTGACCCAGCCGTCGAAGTGCGCCATCAGCTCGCCGCGCCGGCTCACCGGCAGTTCGCACAGTGGCCGTGCCGCAGCGGCCGGCCCCAGGCGCTGGCGCCACCAGGCCGAGTGCGTCACCGCGTGCTCGAGCAGCGCGTGCAGCCGCTGCGCACGCCGCGCCTGCCAGACCGCGCACGGCGCCAAGCCCACGCACAGGGCGTCGGCGTACGCAAGTGTCGTGGACCAGGGGTCGAACATGGCGCGTCCAGGGCCCAGTGTGTAGCCGCGGGGGCACGCCGGCTTGAGCCTGCGCAACCCCGGCACAGACCCGGGTGGCTATCTTGAACCTCGCCCACCGGCCCCGTGCATGAACACCACCGAAACGCTTCGAGCCCCACCGCCGACACGCCAGCTGGCCCAGGCCGCGGCCCTGGTGGCCGCGCTGCAGCGGCGCCTGGGCGCGCGCCTGGTGGAGACCCACATCTCCTGGGTGCTGCTCACCGCCACGCAGGCCTGGAAGATCAAGAAGCCGCTGCGCCTGCCTTTCCTGGACTTCGGCACCCTGGCCGAGCGCTGGCGCTTGTGCGAGGAGGAACTGCGCCTGAACCGGCGCCTGGCGCCCGCGCTGTACGAGGCCGTGGTGCCCATCACCGGCACGCCCGCGCTTCCGCAGATCGGCGGCACCGGCCCGGCGCTGGAGGCGGCGTTGCAGATGCGCCGCTTCGCCGACGGCGCCCTGTTCAGCGAGCAGCTGGCCGAAGGCCGCCTGGCCCCTGCCACGGTGGACCACCTGGCGCTGCGCCTGGCCGCCTTCCACCAGCAGGCCCCGGTGGCCGCCGCCGACAGCCCGCATGGCACCGCGGCGCGCGTCGGCGCCGACCTGCAGGCGGTGATCCAGCGCCTGGCCGAACGCGAGCCGCGCTGCGTGCCGGCCCACTGGCGCCCCTGGGTTGCGCGCACCGTGTCGACCCTGGCACCCGAGTGGGCGCGCCGCCACGCCGAAGGCCATGTGCGCGAAGGCCATGGCGACCTGCACCTGGCCAACCTCGTATGCCTGGGCGACGAGGCGACGGCCTTCGACGCCCTGGAGTTCGACCCCGCGCTGCGCTGGATCGACGTGATGGCCGACATCGCCTTCCCGGTGATGGACCTGCACGCGCACGGCCGCCCCGACCTGGGCTTCCGCCTGCTCGACGGCTGGCTGGCCGGCACGGGCGACCACGACGGCCTGGCCGTGCTGCGCGCCTACCTGGCCTACCGGGCGCTGGTGCGCGCGATGGTGGCGCGGCTGGAACCCGCCGGCGCGCCGCCCGGTGTCGACTACCTGGCGGCGGCCATGCACTGGTGCCGGCCGGGCGAGCCGCGGCTGCTCATCACCGAAGGCCTGCCGGCTTCGGGCAAGAGCCACCTGGCACTGGCGCTGCTGGAGCGCTGCGGCGCGGTACGGCTGCGCTCGGACGTCGAACGCAAGCGCCTGCATGGCCTGCCGCCCCTGGCGCGCTCGGCCTCGCCACCGGGAGCCGGCCTGTACACCGAGGCCGCCACGCGCCGCACCTATGCGCGTCTGCTGGCGCTGGCTGAAGGCGCCTTGCGCGCCGGCTGGCCGGTGATCGTCGACGCCGCCTTCCTGCGGCTGGCGCAGCGCGACAGCTTCCGCCGCCTGGCGCATGCGCTGGGCCTGCCCTTCACCATCCTGCGCTGCGAGGCCAGCGAAGCCGTGCTGCAGGCCCGGCTGCTGGCGCGCCGGCGCGACGCGGGCGAGCCGTCGGAAGCCGACGCCGCCGTGCTGGCGCAGGCGCAGGCCGGCCGCCAGCCGCTGGCCGCGCACGAGCTGCCGCACGCGCTGGCCGCCGGCCCGGCACCGGACCCTGCCACCCTGGCCGCGGCCTGGCTGGCGCGCGGCGCCTAGCTGCCCCGGAAACGGCCGCGCCAGGCCGCCAGCAGCGCGCGTGTCTCGGCGTCGGGCCGCGCCGGCAGCTTGCGGTATTCGCTGCAGTCGCTCTTGCGCGCCATCAGCCGGTGGTTGATGAGTTCGCGGCGCAGCGTCACGTGGTCGCCGAAGCTGTGGGCCTGCTTCAGCACCGCGTTGACTTCCTTCTCGGTGTAGACGCGCTTGGCATCGAAGCGGGTCCACAAGGTCCACATCACCAGGCGCTGCACCGTGAACTTCACCGGCCAGCGCAACAGGCGGCCTTCGGCGTCGAACTGGCCGAGCGCCTTGCGCGCGTTGTCGGACAAGGGCGCCGGCGCCTCAACGGCGGCCGGTGGCGGCGGTGCGGCACGCAGGGCCTGGAAGTTGCGCTGCCCGGCGGCACGCGCCAGCAGGTTCAGCAGCTCGACGTGGCCGGGCGCTTCGGGCTTCTGCGCCAGGAGCTCGGCCAGGTTGCGGCCCAGCGCCCGCGCGAACAGGGACACATCGGGAACGGCAAAGGGAATGGCGACACGGGACATGATCGGTCTCTCGCACAGACACGCGCGTGACAACCCTGCCAGGGCAAGGCGCCGGGGGTTGCCGTCTTCCGGCCTGGCGCGTGCAAGGGGTGCACGGGAGGCCTCAAGGGATCAAAGGCAGGTTTAGCTCGTGGGGTGGCCACGCGGCAACGCCTGGGTGAACTGCCGACCGGGGAAGGATTATGCGTCGATCGTGTGCAGGCCCTCGATCCGTTCTGGAATCTTGCCGATCTTGATCTCGTCGGGCGTCACGTTGCCCTTGACCACCTGCGAGTAGAAACACCAACGGTTGCCCTTGAACTGCCCGAACACGAACGCCGAACGCGAGGCCTCGAACTTGCCGCCGCCGCGCTGCTGGCCCCAGTAGCCGTGCTGCGCGTGACCGCTCACCGACATGCGCCTCACGCGCTTGTCACCCTCCTCACCTCGCTTGGGAAAACCGGCCTCCACCTCCCACTTGTCTCGGTCCTCGGGGCCGGTGGTACCGGCCACGTGGGCCACCGTGGTGGCGCCTTGCTGGGTGGTCAGCACCGAGAAGCGGCAGTTGGTCATCTCGGTCGTGAACATGAAGCTGGCCTCGTCGCCCAGCTTCAGAGCCACCGCCTTCCTGTTGCACCAGGGCAGCCAGTAGGCCTTGATGGAGTTGGTCGGGTTCGGCATCAGCAGGCGGAACTGCAAGACCACGACGTTGCTCGACTCGTGCTGCTTCACCATCTCGAAGCTCTTCGGCTTCAGCGGAGCCGAAGCCTCCTCGTCCTGTTTCAGCACGATGACGGCGTACTTGCCGAGAAAGCCTTCCGGGTCGTCCCGGAACTCGTGTATCAGTGCCATCGGTGTCTCCCGCGCCGGGTCGGCGCAGACCGGGTTGTCTCAGCGGCGCGCACGATGGTCCAGTGAATCGGTCACTCTGAGCGCGCCACTTCGCGCTTGCCACGAGCGACCCGCTCGGCGTGGGCGCCCCGGCGACACATGCGTGCATCAAGGCTGGAGGGCTAGCATCGGTTGCGTGTCCATCCAAGCCATACATCCCGTTGCATGAAGCCCGGCATACACCCGTAGGCTGCGCGTCCGCCCACCACCACCGGCCCACTTTCGGATGCTGCTGACCAAACCCGTTGCTTTCGACTACGGCCGCCGCCGCACGGGCTGGCGCGTGCCGCGCTGGCTGGTGCTGCTGCTGGGCGGTGCCATCGCCGGCGCAGGCGGTGTGATCTACGTGCAGGAACGGGTGCTGCCGCCGCGCCTGAGCATCGATGCTTCGGCGCAGCTGAAGTCGTCCTTCGAGGCGGCCGACGCCGAACGCACGCGCCTGGCCGCCGAACTGGCCCAGGCCACGCGCCGGCTCGACGCGGCGCTGGCCGAGAAGAAGACCCTGACGGCCGACCTCGCCGGCAGCCGCGCCGCCGTGGAACGCCTGCGCGAGGACGTGGCCGCGGTGGTCAATGCCCTGCCGCCCGACCCGCGCAACGGCCAGGTGGAAGTGCGCGCCGCGCGTTTTGCCGCCAGCGGCGGCATGCTGAGCTACGAGGTGATGCTCACGCGCGCCGGCGGCAGCAGCGCGCGGCCGCTGGCGGGCGTGCTGCAGCTGGTGGTGACGGGGGCTGCGCCGCAGCGGCCGGAGACCTCGGTGGCGCTGAAACCCATCGCCCTGACGCTGGGTGCCCACGAGGTGCTGCGTGGCAGCCTGCCGCTGCCCGAGGGCTTCAGGCCGCAACAGGCCACGGTGCAGGTGCTGGACAAGCCAGCCGGAAGGCTGTTGGGAATGCGGCTGCTGGTGGTACGGTAGGTGGTGATGAACACCCGACGTTTCGCCCCGCTGCTGATGCTGCTGCTGGCCGCCTGTGCCGGCACCCCGCCTTCGAGCCCACCGCGCACGGTTTCGCCGCCCGCCTCGCCCGCCCTGCCCGGCATCACGCCGCCCGCCGCGGCACCGGTGACGACCCCGGTTCCTGCACCACCGCCCCCGGCGCCCGGCAGTGCCGAGCAGCGCACCGCGCTGGCCGCCGAGCTCACCGTCGAACAGCAATGGCTCGACTCCTTCTTCAAGGGCACGCCGGTGCAGATACGCCAGCGCGATGACGGCGCGCTGTGGGTGGACGTGCCGCGCGAGTTCTGCTTCGACACCGGCCGCAGCAACGTCAAGCCGGCACTGGCCGCGGTGCTGGACAAGCTGGCCGAAAGCCTGCGCCGGCGGCCCTCGGCCATCGTCACGCTGGTCTCGGCGCCGGACGACAAACCCGGCAACACGCCGCTGGCGCTGCAGCGCGCGGCCCAGGTGCACAAGCACCTGCGCGACCGCGGCGTGCCGCTGGCGCGCATGGGCGAGCCGCGGGCAGCGTCAGGCAGCGGGGTGCAGCTGCGCATCGTCGCGCCACCGGGCTGAGCCGGAGCCGCGGGCCTGCGGGCCGCGTGAGGTTTTCTTCCGCGCCGCGGAACGAACTGGGGCCGCGCTCGCCTTTCACCTTCCGGGGTGTCTTCGAAGAATGGTCTTCGTGACTCAACCCACCCTGGAGAACGTGATGAGCCGAACCCTGACTTCGATGATCCGCCCGCTGGCCGCAGCCATCGTGCTGCTGGCCGCCACCGGCGCCGGCGCGCAGACGCGCCCCAGTGCCGAGCCCGGCGCACTGCTGCGCAGCGGCAACTGGGGCGGCGACGTCGGCAGCTTCGGCGTGCCGCAGGCGCTGCAGTCGCTGCCGCCGCAGCGCTGGCCCGCCCAGGGCTGGGTGCGGCTCGACTGGGAATCCCACGGCCTGCGCGCCAGCGCCGTCGCGGCGCCGGCCGAAGGCCAGCCGCCGTTCCTGCGCTCCATCGTGGCCCAGGTGCAGGCGGCCGCCCAGGGCGAACCCGGGCGCGTCGGCATGCTGACCGAGGTGCTGGTGGACGACCCCGAACCGATGTACCTGCGCGCGCCCGGCAGCACGCTGCGCCAGGGTTTCGTGCCGACCCACCGCTTCCGCAACGGCACGCGCATGCTGCGGCCGCTGCTCGACCAGCGCTACGAACTGATGTGGCAGGGCCTGCCGTTCGCGTTCACGGTGCAGAACGGCCTGCGCACCGCCGCCGGCACGCCCTACGGCGAAGGCGCGGTCTACACGATAGAGATCGGCGGCCAGAGCCACCGCTATGTGCTGCCGGGCCACGGCTGGGACTCGACGATCCAGGCCATCGCCGACCTGGACGCCGACGGCAAGCCCGACTTCGTGATCAGCCTGGGCGGCCCGAACGCCGGCACTGAGGCCGTGCTGCTGTCGTCGCAGGCTCAGCCGGGTGACAACGCGCCGACGGCGACGCTGACGGCGTTCGGCTGCTGAAGCCGAGGGCGCAGCCGCTAGAACGCGCGCAGGTACAGGTCGGGCAGTTGCGGCACGTTCGGCCGGTCCAGCGGGCCCGGGATGGGCTCGCTCGAATGGCCGTGGAACGAGGCCGAGCGCTTGCGCATGAAGGTCAGCTCCAGCAGGCGCGGAAACGGGATGCCACCCAGCATCACCATGCCGCCGGCGTTGTTGGCGTGCATGTGGATGACGCGGTGCGTCTCGCACAGCTTGCTGAAGACGTGCATCACGCTGTCGAAGTGGCCGCGGTTGACGAGGTTGTGGAAGTCGTGGAACTCGCCGGTGAGCACCTCGAAGCGGTCCAGGTCTTCGCTGCTGGCGTCGGCCAGGCAGGTCCACTCGGCGCCTTCGGTATCGAACTTCAGGATCGGGTGCACCGCGGTCGACCAGTCGATCATCTTCACCATCGAGGCCAGGCTGACGAAGTCGCCCTCGTCGCGCGCGCCCCAGCCCTTCTTGTGGAACTCGATGTTCGGGTGCTCCATCGGCGCGCCTTCGATGGTGTGGTCGAACTGGATCACGCGCGCGCCCAGGCGCGCCAGGTCGGCGTCGAAGCTGATCTCGTTGCCGATGCCGATGGACAGCACCGCGTTGCTGCGCCGTGACGACGAAGGCATGACGTAGCCGCCGTCGGCGTCGCTGCCGATGCGCAGCTTCACGTCGCTGATCATCTGCCAGGGGCGCAGCAGGTTCAGCAGAGCAAACAGTTCCTGCTGGGTCACGGGCTTGTCGGTCATGGTCGGTTTCTCAGGGGGGCGGGGTTGCGAAGGGGCGACGACGGCGTCCGTGCCCGGGGTGAAGTAGCCGCAGCGGCCGAACAGGCGCGCCGTGGCCTGGAAGGTGGAACCCGAGGTCGGCACGATCTCGGTCTGCGACAGGATCAGCAGGTCGATCAGCCCTTCCACCACCGACGCACCGCTGCGCGTGATGTTGAAGGGGAAGCGCCGGCCTTCGGCGTCCACCGTCCAGTGCAGCCAGGCGGCCTGGCCGTCGAGCTTCTCGGGGAAGGCGGTCTTCTCGAACACGGCGCAGTTGGGCAGGGCCGCAAAGCGCGTGTTGACGGCGGCGTCGTCGCTGCAGACGAAGAAGCGGCGCGGGCTGGCTTGGGCCTGCTCGAACAGCGCCTGGTCATTGACGGCGTCGCCGAAGTCCGATTTGCGGATGTGCAGGCCGAGCGCCTGCGCGTCGATGCGCTGCTGCCGCACGAAGGCCGCGGCGCGCGCGGCCACCTCGGCGTTCAGGCCCAGCAGCGACAGCGCGTCGCGCACCTCGTCCAGCGTGACGAAAGGCGGCAGCAGCGAGTTGTAGTAGACGACGCTGTCGTGGCTCTTGAGCAGTTGCTCGTACTCGGCGTAGCTGTTCAGCGTGCGGTTGATGACCAGCCGCGCCGGGTCGAAGCCGACCTGGTTCTCGTGCATCAGCAGCAGATGCCGGTGCTCGTTGAGCTTGAAGCTCTCGATGCCGCGCTCGTCGTGCGGCAGCGGGCTGGTGAACAGGCTCTCGAAAGGCGCGCCGCACCAGTTGTTCACCGGCCAGCTGATGCGCCAGTTGCCGCCGAACTTGCGCTTGAGGATGAGCGCGAAGATCAGCGCATTCAGGCGGTTGCACAGGCCGCCGTCGCACAGCACGTGGTTCATGCGGCCACCTCGTTCGCCAGGGCCGGAGCCGGGGCCGGCGCGGCCACGGCCGGCAGCCAGTGGATGCCCATCACGCCGTTGGCCAGCGCCTCGCGCTGCCCGTCGTGCCAGCTGCACTGCAGCGAGCTTTGCACACGCGCGCCGATCTGGCCGTGCAGCCACTGCTCGGCAGCGGCCGCCTGCTGCAGCGTGGGCGGCTCGGCGAACACGCTGACCATGGCGCCTTGCTGCGGCGACAGCAGGCGGTGCAGCTTCTGCAGCGCCACCGGCAGCTGCGCGCCGGACGCACCCAGCAGCACCAGCACATCGAAAGGCAGCTTGGTGCTGTCGTAGACGCGGCCGTCGTCGCGCAGGTCGGCAGCACCCAGGTCGAGCCGGGTGCCGGCGGCCGGGCTGAGGTAGGCCGACAGGGCCTGCGCGGCCGCACCATGTTCTTCGGCGCTGAAGGCCAGGCGCCCGTCACCCTGCACGCAGGCCAGCAGGAAGCGCTTGCCGGCCGCGCGGTAGGGCGCCAGCAGGCTCTGCAGCGCAGCGGCCACGCCGCGCCGCGGCGACACCTGGGTGCCCAGGCTGCTGTGCACCTGGTGGCAGATGAACTCCAACAGTGCAGGCGCCTTCTGGTAGGCCGCGTCGCTGCTCTCGCGGTCGCGCGTGGCCAGGAAGTGCGCGCGCGGGTCGGCCTGCGCAGCCGCGTCATCGCGGTGCAGCCAGGCGTAGCGCTTGGC
>CAYREA010000040.1:0-29053 GCA_964423075.1 uncultured Rubrivivax sp.
TGCTGCCGCCGGTCGAGGTGGGCGAGCCCACGGCTTGACCGAAACGCCGGCCACTTCCGCCGCGCTCGCGCGCCGCCTGCTGGATGGTGGCGCGGCCCTTGGCGACGCCGATGTGCGCGCCGATCCCCTGGCGCTGGCCTGGGCCCTGAAGGACCTCTGCTACGAGGCCTGGCACGGCGAGCCGGTGCGCGCCGCCCGGGCCGCCGACCTGCTGCAGGCCTTCAGCGAACAGGGCGTGCCGGAGGCTGTGGCCTTGGAGGTGGCGGCGCTCGCCGACTGGACCGCCGGCATCGCCTGCGTCACGCGCGGCCGCGTGGGCGAGGCGCCGGCCCTGTTCGAGCGCGCCGCCGCCGGGCTGCGCGCCGCAGGCCGGCCAGGGCCGGCGGCCGAGACCCAGGTGCCCCGGATCATGGCCTTGTCGATGCTGGGCCGCGCCGACGAGGCCGTGGCCTGCGCGCTGGCCGCGCAGCGCGAACTGCTGGCGCTGGGCAACGGGGCTGCCGCCGCGCGGGTCAGCCAGAACCTGGGCAGCCTGCTGCTCTTCCGCGACCGCTACGCCGAGGCCGCGGTGCACTTCCGCGAGGCGGCGGTGCTGTTCGCGCGCCACCGCGACCCGGCGCGTTCGGTGCTGGCGGACATCGGCCTGGGCAACGCGCTGGCGGCGATGGGCGACTTCGACGAAGCCCGGCGCATCTACGCCCGCGCCCGCATGCGTGCGGCCAACCAGGGCCTGGCGCTGCAGCAGGCCCTGGTCGACGAAGCCACCGGGCTGCTGCACATCGCACGCGGCGAGTTTCGCCAGGCGCTGGCCGGCTTCGAGTCGGCGCGCCGCCGCTACGAGGCCCTGGCCCTGCCGCAGCACGTGGCCGTGGCCGAACGCCAGCTGGGTGATGCCTACCTGGAGCTGCGCCTGCGGCCCGAGGCACTGGCGCTGTTCCAGTCAGCCCAGGCGAAGTTCCATGCGCAGGGTCTCGTGGTCGAGGAGGCGTGGGCCCTGAAACAACGCAGCCTGGCCGAGGCCCTGCTGGGGCAGCCCGACGCCGAGCGCGCGCTGGCCGGCGCCGCCGCACTGTTCGCACACCAGGGCAACGCCGTCGGGGCTGCGGCGGTGGCGCTGGCGCGTGCCGAGCTGGCACTGGGCCGCACCGATGCGAGCGCCGCCCTGGCCAGCGCCGAAGTGGCCATGCAAGGCTACGAACAGGCTGGCCAGCCGGCCGGCCGGCTGCGCGCCGAAGTGATCCGCGCCCAGGCCCTGCTGGGCCTCGGCCTGCAGGCCGAGGCCGGTGCCGGCTTCGACGCGGCGCTGAGCCATGCACGCGCGCTGCAGCAGCTGCCGGAGCAGGTGCGCTGCCTCACCGGCCAGGGCCTGGTGGCGGGCGCCGGCGGCCGCCTGCAGGCGGCTGCCGCCCTCTTCGAAAGTGCGATCGCGCTGTTCGAGGACCTGCGTGCCGCCTTGCCGGGCGAAGAGTTCCGCAATGCCTTCCTGGCCGACCACCTGCGCCCCTACCAGGAATGCCTGCGCCTGGCGCTGCGTGGCGGCTCGGCCGAAGACGTGCTGCAGCAGCTGGACCGCTTCCGCGCCCGCGCGCTGGACGAACGCCTGCACGAGGCCGTGGCTGCCGACGTCGAACCCGAGCTGCAGGCCCTGCGCGAACGCCTGAACTGGCTCTACCGCCGCGTGCAGCGCCTGCAGGACGAGGCCGGCGCCTGGCAGCCGCTGGACGAGGAACTGCGCCAGACCGAACGCGAGCTGCTGGAGCGCACGCGGCGCGCCCGGCTGGCCAGCGCCGCGGCCCAGCCGCGCGACGGCCCGGCCGCCGGCACCTTCACGCTGCAGGCCCTGCAGGCGGCGCTGCAGCCGGGCGACGCACTGGTCGAATACGGCCTGCTGGACGGCGAGCTGTTCGCCTGCGTCGTCACACCGCAGCAGGTGCTGCTGCAGCGTCGGCTGGCGGCCTGGCCGCAGGTGCTGGATGCCCTGCAGGCGGCGCGTTTCCAGATCGACAGCCTGCGCCATGGCCTGGCGCCGCTGCGCCAGCATCTGCCGGTGCTGACGCGGCGCGCGCAGGTGCGGCTGCACAGCTTGCACACGCTGCTGTGGGCGCCGCTGGAGCCGGCCCTGCAGGCTTGCCGGCGCATGCTGGTGGTGCCGCATGGGCTGCTGGCCACCGTGCCCTTCGCCGCCCTGATCGACGACGAGCAAGAGCCGCTGGGTGCGCGCTTCCAACTGGCGCTGGCGCCGAGCGCGCGTGCAGCCGTGCGCGGGCTGCAGCGTCCGCCCGTGGCCGCGCTGCGGGCCCTGGCCCTGGGGGACTCGTCGCGCCTGCTGCACGCGGCGGGTGAAGCGCAGTTCGTGGCCGGCCTGTTCCCGCAGGGCCAGGCGCTGGTGGGTGAGGCCGCGAGCCTGACGGCCTTGCGTGCAGCGGCGGGTGCTGCCGATGTGCTGCACCTGGCGTGCCACGCCCAGTTCCGCAGCGACAACCCGCGCTTCTCGGCTCTGCACCTGCACGACGGCGCGCTCACCGTGGACGAGGCCGAAAGCCTGGGCCTGCGTGCCTGCACCGTGGTGCTGAGCGCCTGCGAGACGGGCCTGGCCGACACCCGCGGCGGTGACGAGATGATCGGGCTGGCGCGCGCCTTCCTGGTGGCCGGTGCGTCTCGCGTGCTGGCCAGCCTGTGGCCGGTGGACGACGCCGTGACCCTGGCCTTCATGGCCGACTTCTACGGCGCGCTCGGCAGCGGAGCTGCACCCGCGGCCGCGCTGCAGCGGGCGCAGGCGGCCTGCCGCGCCACCCACCCGCATGCCTACTTCTGGGCTCCCTTCACCCTGTTCGGCGGCTGGTAGACTCGCAATAAATGTGCAAAGTCACCATTTGTTTCGCAATGATGGGCCGCTGCGCTGCGTAAACAGCTCGGCCACGTATCCGCTGACGCGGACCGTGATCTGTCCCTAGACCGCCACCTTCGAGAGTCCGCCATGCGCCTGCCCAAACGGTTTGTCCACGCCCTTGCGGCCATCGCCTGCGTCGGCGCCACGGTGCTGGCCCCGGCCCTGGCCCGTGGCCGCGCAGACAGGGCCGAGGATCCCACCATTGCGGGCGAGCTGATGGTCAAGCTGCGCAGCACGAACGCGCTCGCGCCGGTGCTCGGCCGCTATGCGCTCACGCTGTCCGGCCAGTTCGGCGCGCGCCCGATCTACCGGCTCAAGGTGATCGGCAACACGGCGGTGACCGACGTGCTGGCGGCGATGGCGCTGGACCCGGACGTGATGATTGCCGAGAGCAATGCCGTGCACAGCAGCCCCGAGGCGCGCAACAACATGCCCTGGACCATCGGCGACCCCAGCGCCTACGTGGCGCAGTGGGCGCCGCGCGTGATGCGCCTGAACGTGGCGCAGCGCCTGTCCACCGGAGCCGGCGTGCGCGTGGCGGTGCTGGATACGGGCGTGGACCTGTCGCACCCGATGCTGGCGGGCCGCCTGCTGCCGGGCTTCGATTTCGTCGACTTCGACAACCAGCCGTCGGAGGTGGGCCCGGCCTCGAACCCCGGTTACGGCCACGGCACCCACGTGGCCGGGCTGATCGCGATGGTGGCGCCGGCGGCGCGCATCATGCCCGTGCGCGTGCTGGACAGCGAAGGTTCCGGCAACGCCTGGGTGCTGGCCGAAGCCATGCTGTATGCCGTGGACCCCGACCACAACCCGGCCACCGACGACGGCGCCCATGTCATCAACCTCAGCCTCGGCAGCCTGTCGCGCACACGCATCCTGGCGGCCATCGGCGCCATCCTGACCTGCCAGCCCGCGATCCCCGGCGACCCGATCGAAGACCGCAGCGACCCCGGCTACGCCGACGACGACGCCCGCTGCGCCAACCAGACCGGCGCGGTGGTCGTGGCCGCGGCCGGCAACGACGGCAGCGACAACGTCAGGCAGTACCCGGCTGCCGAGGGCGCCTACGGCCTGGTGTCGGTGGGCGCCAGCGACAGCCGGCAGCGCCTGGCCGGCTTCAGCAACAGCGGCTCGTGGGTCGACATCGCGGCGCCGGGGCAGGGCATCACGAGTGCCATGCCCGGCGGCGGCGTGGCCACCTGGAGCGGCACCTCGATGGCCGCGCCGCTGGTGGCCGGCACGGCGGCACTGCTGCGCGCCTACGCCCCGACCCTGCCGGCCAAGGACCTGGCGCGCCGCATCATCCGCAACGGCTCCACCCTGTGCGGCACCAACATCGTCCAGCTCGACGCCGCGGCCGCGCTCACGGAGGTGCCGCTGCAACGCTTCCGCTGCAACTGAGCGGACAGGAGGCGCGCGGGGCCTTCACGGGTGCGGGATCACCCGCAGCGTCGGCGCGCGCTGCAGCACCGTGCGCAGGCAGCGATCCAGCGTCTCGGGGTCGAGGGCCGCGAAGCTCTCGTCCATGATCGTCAGCGGCGCGCCCTGCAGCAGCGCGCGCGCCAGGAAGATGCGGCTGCGTTCGCCGTGCGAGAGCTGCCAGGCGACGGAATCGTCGAACCGGGCGCTGTTGCCTGTAGGGAAACCTCGACAGCTGCAGCCTGGGGGCTCAAGGCACAGGGTGGCGGGCCGAAGAGCCGCCATCGAGCGGCCCCTTTGCGGGCCGCCGGCCGTCCGGCCGCATCGAATGCCCTCAAGGAACCCCATGCGCGCGAGCATTGCATCCCCTACGTCGATCTGGTCCGGCGTCGGGGCCTGGCTGGTCTTGCTGTCCGCCCTGCTGTGCGGTGCGGCGGTGCAGGCCAAGACCTACACCATCGGCTTCGCGCAGAGCGACACGGCAGAAAGCGACTGGCGCAAGGCCAACACCGAGTCGTTTCGTGAAGCCGCCAAGGAAATGGGGCTGAACTTGGTGTTCCGCGATGCCGGCGGCAAGACCGAGGTGCAGCGCCGTGCAGTGGAAGAGTTCATCCAGCAGAAGGTCGACGCCATCGTGCTGTCGGCCAACGAGATCAACGGCTGGGACGAGGTGCTGCTGAAGGCCAAGGCGGCCCGGATCCCGGTCATCCTGTCCGACCGCACGCTGGTGCTCAAGCCCGAAAACCAGAACAAGGGCCTGTACGTCGCTTTCATCGGCTCGGACTTCCGCTACGAAGGCCGGGCCGCAGCCGCCTGGCTGGCGCAGGAGACGGCCGGGCACTGCAACATCGTCGAGATCCAGGGGCCGCCGGGTGCCGCGCCGTCCATCGAGCGCGGCAAGGGGTTCCGCGAAGTGATCGCGATGTTCCCGGCGATGAAGATCATCGCCACCCAGCCCGCGATGTGGCGCGCCGACAAGGCCGCCGAGGTGATGCGTGGCCACCTCAAGGCCGAAGGTCGCAACATCTGCGCCGTCTTCGCGCACAACGACAACATGGCCTTCGGCGCGGTCGAGGCCATCGAGGCCGCGAAGGAACTGGGCCTGAAGCCGGGCAAGGACATCCTGATCATCGGCGTGGACGGCGTGCGCCGCGGCTTCGACTTCCTGATCGAGAAGAAGATCAACGCGCTGGTGGAATGCAACCCGCTGCTGGGCAAGTTCGTGCTGAAGGTGGCGGTCGACGTGCTGAACGGCCGCAGCGTGCCCGCGCGCATGTTCATGGAGGACAGGGTGTTCACCGTGCACAACGCGGCAGCGGCCCTGCCCACGCGCAAGTACTGAGCATCGCGAGACCACCCCGTGCCCCCGACCACGGCTTTCGATCTCACCGGCCGCCGCATCCATTGGGTGTCGGCCGCGCTGGCGACGGTGTTCGTCCTCTTCGGCCTGTTCTTCCACTACTCGCAGCAGAAGCTGCTGGCCACCATCACCGAGTCGAAGCTGGCGGGCGTGGAGGGGTACTCCGAGGCCAAGGCCAAGGAGGAGGTGGCGCGCATGAGCAGCCGCACGGCCGCGCTGTCGACCACCATCGCGCGCCTGAGCGCGGGGCAGCTGGAGAACTCGCAGGCGTTCAACCTGGTCAAGGAAGGCCTGGCGACAACGCTGGAGCCCTTCATGGACTACACCGAGATCGCGGCCATCGAGGTCAGCGACAGGAGCGCCCGGCCCTATGCCGCGATGTGGCGCGGCGAGGGCCGGCTCGAGTTCAGGGCCGACTACGCCATGCCACCCGCGTTCCGCGAGAAGTACCGTCTGGTGGTGCGCACGCCGGCCACGGCCGGCGGCACGGTGCAGGGCTTCGTCACCGTGTTCGTCGACGACCGCGCCATCTCGGCGCAGGCCGCCGCGCTGAAGGACGGTCTGCACCGCGGCGCGAACGCCGAGATCGCCATGCTCAGCAGCCACTTCAACGGCACGCTGCTGCCGCAGCTGGGGGTGCTGCTGGTGGGCATCGCCTTCGTGATCTTCGCCAGCCAGGCCATTGCCCGCTCGTACCGCGTGATCGACGCGCACCGCAACGAGCTGTCGGCCTTCAACACCCAGCTCGAGCACAAGGTGCAGGCCCGCACCCGCGAACTGGAGCGGGCCGCGCAGAAGAACCTGCAGATCAACGAGGACCTGCGGGCCTCGCAAAGCGAGCTGCTGCTGACCGTGGACGCCCTGCGGCGCAAGGACGAGGACCTGCGCCACCTGGCCTTCCACGACGCGCTGACCGGCCTGCCCAACCGCGCGCTGCTGCTCGACCGCATCGAGCAGAGCATCGAGGTGGCGGCGCGCCAGGACGAACGGCGCGGGCTGATGTTCATCGACCTCGACCGCTTCAAGGCCATCAACGACACCATCGGCCACGACGCGGGCGATGCGCTGCTGAAGGAACTGGCTCAGCGGCTGAAGTCGAGCCTGCGCAGATCGGACACCGTGGCGCGTATCGGTGGCGACGAATTCGTCGTGCTGCTGCATCACGCGCCGTCCTCGGAGCACTACGCCACCGTGGCGCAGAAGCTGATCGACGTCGTCTGCCAGCCGATGGACTTCGGCAACACGGTGCTGCAGGTGGGGGCATCGATCGGCATCGCCTGCTTCCCGCAGGACGGCGCCACCTCGTTCGACCTGATGAAGCGCGCCGACATGGCGATGTACGAGGTGAAGACCTCCGGCCGCGGCGGCTTCAGCTTCTTCCAGGAGGCCTTGACCAGCGCCTCGGTGAAGCGCCTGCAGATGGAAGGCGAGCTGCGCCTGGCCATCGCCCACGGCGAGCTGGAGCTGCACTACCAGCCCAAGGTGTCGCTGGACACGAACGCCATCTTCGGCGTCGAGGCGCTGGTGCGCTGGCGCCACCCGGAGCGCGGCCTGGTCAGCCCGAACGACTTCATCCCCCTGGCCGAGGCCACGGGCCTGATCGTGCCGCTGGGCGACTGGGTGCTCGCCGAGGCCTGCCGCCAGTCTGCCGACTGGAAGCGCACGCTGGGGCGCAGCGTGAAGATCGCGGTGAACATCTCGGCGCGCCAGATGCAAAGGGGCAACCTGGTCGAACGTGTCTCGGCACTCATCGCGCAGCACGGCCTGCAGGCGTCCGACCTGCAGGTGGAACTGACCGAGAGCGTGATCATGGCCAACCCCGACGACTGCGCCCGCGTGCTCACCGCCCTGCGCCGGCTGGGCGTGGTGGTGGCCATCGACGACTTCGGCACCGGCTACTCCAGCCTGGCGTACCTGAGCCGCCTTCCGCTGGACGTGCTGAAGATCGACCGCTCCTTCGTGGCGCACGCGGGGCAGGACGAGAACGACGCCGAGATCGTCAAGATGATCATCGCGCTGGCCCAGACACTGAAGCTCGAGCTGATCGCCGAAGGCGTGGAGACCAGCGCCCAGGCGGCCTTCCTGCGGGCCAGCGGCTGCCACATGGTGCAGGGCTACCTGTACGCCAGGCCGCAGCCTGCCGCCGAGGTGGAAGGGCTGCTGCGGCAGGGCTCGATCCTGCCGGGGCAGCCCGCGCTGCGGGCGCCGGCGCCGAGCCCGGCTGCGGCGCTGAGCGCCGTTTAGCCGCCCTCGGCGCTACGGCTTCAGCTCCAGCCGCAACTGCCCGTGCAGCGCCGAGCCCGTTCAAGCCAATGCTCAGTCGGACGGTGACTTTTCGGGCAGGGCGGGCTTGTCGCCCTGAGGTGGGCCCTCTGCAAGCGTCTTGAGCGCCTGCGTGATGCCCACCCGCATCTCGTCCAGCAGCTCTTTGGTCAGCGCCTCGTAGCGGCTGGAGTTGTCGGGCGGCGTCAGCTGCAGGAACCAGCCCAGGATCTGGGGGCCGGGGATGCGGATGTAGGTGTAGCCGTGGTGGTCTCCGTGATAGCTGCTCTCGGAGGTGCTCTTGCTGGAAGAGGCCGACGAAGCACTGAAGCACAGAAAGCCGCCAGCGGTGCTGGACGACTGCTCGGAAAGCGAATTGCTCAGCTGCGAGTTGGCGTTGCTCTGCTTGACCTTGATGGTGATGTCCTTGGCGATCACGAAGGCCACCGGGAAGGCGGGCAACATGTACGGCAGGCCACCGCGACTGGTCATCAGCTTCTGCAGCTTGGCGCCGGCGGAGTTGGCGTCAGACAGGGCCTCCATCACCGCCTGCTTGGTCAGCGGCGCGTCCGTTTCAGTGGCAGCGCCCACGGTGCGGGGGCTGGCCTGCATGCCGTCGGCGATGCGCTGGAAGCCCGAGGACATCTCGAACAACGAAGGGTTGAACCACCCGCCGCGGTCCAGCCCCACCTTGGCGACGCGGAAGCCGATGGTGAACTCATCGCTGATGGCGATGCTCTCTGCCGAAGAGGTGGCCGACTGGTTGCTTTGGTTGTGGCCCACCGAGCCCAGGATGAAGCCCACCTTGAAGCTGCTGCTGCTGGATTGCGCATTGCCGTTGGCGCTGCTAGCGCTTTCTTCGTCGGTGGAGCTGATCACCACATCCATGAACATGCCGTCGACCTCGTCGGCGGACTGGCCGGTGGGCAGCACCGGCAGGTCTTCGTTGGCCCCGGGCTGGTTGTCCTGGTTGAGCACGCCGCCGGCCATACGCGCCAGAAAGCGCAGGTCGGCCTGCAGCGTGTCGATGCGGGCCCGGGTGCGGGTGATTTCGGCCTGGTAGTCGTGCGCGGCCGAGTCGGCGGCGCGGGTGCGCAACTCGCTGAGCTGCTGCGCGGCCTGCAGGTACTGCTGGTTGTCACGGTAGCTCTTGAGGATCCCGTCCAGGGTCTCCTGGGCGATCTGGCCCAGCCCCAGCTTCGTCGCGGTGGGGTCGGTGGCGCCGGCGATCGTCTTGACCGAGCTCAGCCCGCCCAGCAGGCCACCGGACTGCGCGTTGAGAAAGATCTTCACCAGGCCCACGGTGCTGTCGCCGTAGTTCCTGACCATCTCGGCCTCGGCCTTCTGGAAGGCGGTCTTGCCAGCCTCCACCGCGGCCGTGGCCTTCTCGACATCGGCCTTGGTGACACCGAAGGACTCCAGCTGCAACAGGTAGTCCTTGAGCTGCGCCATCTCCTTGAGCTTGCCCTGGTACTGCGCGATGACGATGTCTTTCGCCATCGTCAGGTCCTTGGGCGACAGGTTGGACGCGGCGGCCTTGAACCAGCTGTTGGGCTGCAGCTGCACCGGCAGCACGTCCATCGACTCGTCCAGGCTGCGGCGCGAACTGTTGCGGCTGTTCTGCTTGGTGGCCTCCAGAGCCTCGGCCGACGAGCAAACGTTCAGGAAACCCAGGAAGGTGAGGATCTCGTGGTAGTAGCCGCGCACCACCGCATCGTTGAACAGGTTGTTCAGCTCCTGGTCCTTGACCATCGCGGTGCGAGAGAGCCAGTCGGCAAAGCCGTCCAGGTCGCCGTTGACGCGGTGGCGGTCGTACGCTTCCGACTTCTGCGCGTCCCACTCGGCCTTGGCCTTCAGGTACAGGCCATACAGGCGCTTGCACAGCTCCATGCGCGTGCCCTTGAACGGCTCGCCGTCGACCGTGTCCTCGACCGGCGCCATCAGCCAGTCGCGCACATTGGCTTTGTCGGTGATGAAGTCGTGCAGCTCCTTGAGCTTGGGCACGTAGTTGTTGATCAGCTGGTTGAACACCACCGACAGCTTCTTGCCGTTCGGACCCTGCACGATGGGCGAGACGTTGAACAGGTCGTCGGTGAGCCGGAACTCGGTGTCCGACACCGAGAACGGCTTGGCCACCACGCTGTTGCGGCTGTCGGTGTCGTACTCGTACTCGTGCAGGTTCAACGGCCGCGCCGGGAACTCCATGCAGAACAGCTGCCCGGTCGGACCGCCGCCCAGCAGGCCATCGATCTTGTTGTAGATCAGGCTGATGAGCGCATCGCGCTTTTGGGCGGCATCCGTGATCGACTTCAGGTTGGCCATGTCGGGTCTCCGTGGTGTGGCGGCACCCCCTTTGCCCGATTCCGGGCGCAGACGGAGCGCGCCAATAGCGAGTTGGTACGCTTACAAGAACCACCGGCTCAAGAGGCGTGGGCAATCATGTGTCTGGAGGCCCGACCATCGAATTGAGTACGCTCACCGGCAATGCAATGTGCCCCGGGCTGCTTCCTGATCTCAAACCGGCGAGCCCAGGCTGGACGTACAGGCTCGCGGTCCGGATGCGGATGCGGATCCTTGGCTACTGCGTCGGCATCCGCCCCGAGCGTCGGCTTGAGTTCGGTGTTCAGCGCGCGGCGCCGGATGGACGGCGGGGAGTCGACCTAATGGGGGCGCACCTCGTTGTCCGGCGCCTTGCACGGCCGACCAGCACGGCACGTATGGAAGGGTTAGCAACCTCAGAGTGCTGGGTTGGCAGGTTCGAGTAGGTCCGACACCAGTCAAGGCGCGCACCCCTCGATCTGTGAGTGGGCACGATGTATATTATGTCAACCAACACGCGTGAGCATTTCCTTGCAGCTGGCAGTTTTGAAAGTCCGTTCGCTCCCGGCACTCGGTTGTCTCGCCCGGACCCTTGGCGCACACTTCTGCGCGCAAGCCGGGGGAGATTGCCATGCTGACCATCCTGCAGCTCAAGGGCCTGAGCATCCTGCTCAAACGCCTGATGGTCGGCAACGGCCTGACGTGTGAGGAAGTGCAGGCGATGCAGCCTCAGGGCCATCGAGTCATGGTCTCGGCCAACAATTCGACCGAGGTCAACGGACTTTCGGGAATTCTCGGCACGCTGGGAGTTACCGCTTCAAACTGGCGCGAAAAACTCAAGCCCGCGTTTCTGGCCATGATGCAGGTCGCGCTCCACGACTCGACGGTGCCGCTGGCCAAGGTGCTGGGTGGCCAGCAGGTCTGGGAGCCGACAACCGACTACGCCCCTGCGTTGAACGCACTGGCCGATCTACCCGAGTGGCGCACGGACGCGCAGTTTTTGCGCGGATCGGGCCTCGTATCCAAGGACGCCGTCAAATACAAAGACCTGTCACCGCCCAATAAACTGGCCCATGACGCCATGCTGGAAACCCTGTTGCAAGGATTCGATCATTATCGCCTGCCCGAAAAGGCGACCAGCAAGTTTCCGGTGAGCCCGAACACGCCAAAGCTGGAGTTGGGGGGCGACGGTGATCTCGTGTTGGTGAAACCTGCGGCGAACAACATTCACGCTGAGCAAAGCCTGCTGCTGGCCTATCTGAACCATCTGGCTATGGGCGGCCTCCCGGCCGATGTCTACATCGCCGGCTGCAAACTACCTTGCGACAAATGCGTCAAAATGATTCACGAGTTGGACGCTGCATTCCACTACGCCCACAAGACGGACCTCGTTTACGATTCAAAGAGCAAGCGAAAGCACAAAAATAACAGCCCCACAAAATACATCGCCGCCCCGGAAAATCCGAGGACGCACGTGCAATACACAAGATTCCTGAACGTGTTCAGGGCGCCCAAAGAGTGAGTGGACGAGGCAATGACCCAAATGTTGCCGATCAGCGAACGCGCAGAATGGCCGCGAAATACGTCGCCAGTGCGTCACGCGCATCGATCGGGAGCACGTGGCCGACGTGCTGATCCGGCCGCACGATGAGCACGCAGCCGGTGGCCCGCTCGACGCCACGCGTCGCGAAGAGGTCCTCGCCGCGCTTCAGGTCGGCACAGAAGACCTTCTCGTAGTCGCACAGCCCGTAGCGGCCCACGTGCGGACGCAGCAGCGTGGGCAAGACGCCGAAGTCGAGGGCGCGGAAATCCTGCTGGAAGACCGCGCGTGTGTCGATCACCGCATCCACGTCTTCGCCCGGCGCGGTGTGGCGGCGCAGTGGCGAGGCCGGGTCGTGCTCGAGCCATTCGCACAGCATGGCCACCGCACTGCCGGGCCTGCCCGCATCACCCGCGGGGGCGAAGATGAAGAGACGAAATCGAGCGTCGGCCTCGATGCAGTGGCCCAGGTGCATCGACTTGGCATCGGCCAGGCGCACCACGGGCGCGGAATGGAAACGCCGGCCGATGGGCCAGCCCGTGGCCAGGTGCTGGTGCGTGGGCGCACCGGTCAGCGCGCTGCGTTCGTACTGGATGGTCAGCCCGCAGGTGAAGGGCAGGTTGTTGACGAACTCGCGCGCCACGCGCGGCAGGCCATCGGGTGTGTCGTCGTCGGCGCGGTTGCCGACGACGCGGGCCCACTTGTGGTCGAACTCCACCAGGCCCTGCGCCGCTCCGCGCCGCTCGCCCGAGTAACTGTGCAACAGAGCGGGGTTGGCGCGGCCCGTCAGCACCGAGACCAGCTTCCAGCCCAGGTTGAAGGTGTCGCCCATCGACACGTTCATGCCCTGCCCGGCCTTGGGGCTGTGCGTGTGGCAGGCGTCGCCGGCCAGCATCACGCGTGGCGCGCGCGTGGCCACCTGGTAGGCGGGCACGTCGTCGAACTTGTCAGTCAGGCGGTGGCCGATCTCGTAGATCGACCACCAGACCACCTCTTTCACGTCCAGCTCGAAGGGCTGGAAGATGCGCCGGGCCTTGGCGATGATGTGCTCGGCATCCATGCCGCGGTCGGCGGCGCGCTCGTGTTCACCGAGCTGGTCGAGTTCGACGTACAGGCGCACCAGATGCCCGCCTTCGCGCGGCAGCACCATCAGGATGCCCTCGCCTTGCGAACGCAGGAAGGACTTCATGCGCCAGTCGGGGAAGTCGGTGACCGCCAGCACGTCCATCACGCCCCAGGCCTGGTGCGCCGCGTCGCCGTGCAGCGCGCCGCTGATGGCGCTGCGCACGTTCGAGCGCGCACCGTCGCAGCCGATCACGTAGTTGGCACGCAGCGTCGTGGTCTGGCCCTCGCTGCCCGGGGCCGTGTGTTCCAGCGTGACGTGCACGGGGTATTCGGTGGCGGCGGAGTCGACGTGCAGGCTCAGCACCTTCAGGCCGTAGTCCGGTTCCAGCCTGGTGGGCGCCTGCCGCATCAGCTCAAGGAACATGTCGTGCACACGCGCCTGGTTGATCAGCACATGCGGCATCTCGGAGATGCCGTCGGGCACGTCCTGCACACGGGCCACCCGTGCAAGCGGCGCGCCCGCACCGGGCGCCCAGAACGTGGTCTCGTTGATCCAGACTGACTCGCGCATCACCTTTTCGGCAAATCCGAAGGCCTGGAACATCTCCATCGAGCGCACGCTGATGCCGTCGGCCTGGCCCTTCTCCATCGGCCCCAGCCGGGGTTCGACCAGCAGCGTGCGGATCTGCGGCACCCGGGCCAGCTGGGCGGCCAGGCACAGGCCCGCGGGCCCCGAGCCGGCGATCAGCACGTCCACTGTTGCCGGCAAGGGGTCTCCCGCGCGACGGTGGCCGGGCGCTGCCGGCAGCACGTCGGGCGAGCCTGGCTTGAAGCCGTTGAGGTGGTATTGCAAGCTGTCTCCTTCACGCCGCGCGCCCGCACGGTGGCGAGCGGCAAGAAATAAGCTTGCATATGGTATGTATGCATACTAAAGTCGTCAAGCGCGGGGCCGGTACCCCTGCGAGGGAGACGCCTGTGCGACGGACCAAGGCGCGGATGCACCGCACGGCGATGGCCGGGCACCTGCTCCGGCGGCTGCACCAGCAGTCGACGCAGGTCTTCCAGGCCCGCATGCAGGCCGCGGGCTTCGAGTTGACCTCGGTGCAGTTCGCCGCACTCGACGCCATTGCCGAGCAGCCGGGCCTCGACCAGGCCAGCCTGGCCGCCATCATCAGCTTCGACCGCGCCACCATCGGCGGGGTGATCGAGCGCCTGGAGCAGAAGGGCCTGGTGCAGCGCGTGGTCAGCGAGCACGACCGTCGGGCGCGCCAGCTGAACCTCACGCCCGAGGGCGAGCAGCTGCTGGCGGCCAGCCGGCCGGTGGTGGAAGACCTGCAGGCACACATCCTGGCGCCGCTGTCGGCCGCCGAGCGCGCTGCCTTCCAGGCGCTGGCGCGCAAGGCGCTGGGCCTGGACTGAAGCCGTTCGCGCCGGAAGGGCGTCGCCGGCCGCGATGTAATCCGGGCCATGGATTCCCTCACCCAACTGGTGCTGGGCGCGTCGGTGGGCATGGCCGTGATGGGCCGCACCACGCGGCCCGCCCGCGCCGCCGCCTGGGGCGCGGTGGCGGGCACCCTGCCCGACCTGGACGTGCTGATCGACCACGGCGACCCCATCCTGAACATGGTGCTGCACCGCGCCGAGTCGCATGCCCTGTTCTGGCTTACGCTGTTCTCGCTGCCCGTCGCGCTGGCCGTTGCCCGCCTGCACCGCGAAACCGACCGATGGCGGCGCTGGTGGGCCGCGCTGTGGCTGGCCCTGGTGACGCACCCGCTGCTGGACCTGCTCACCATCTACGGCACCCAGGCACTGCTGCCCTTCACGAATCAGGCCTGGGGCTTGGGCAGCGTGTTCATCATCGACCCGCTGGTGACCGTGCCCTGGGCGGTGGGCGTGGTGGTGGCACTGCGCGCGGCCGCGCCGGAACGCGCACGCCGGGCCAACCTGGCGGGCCTGTCGCTCGGCGTGGCCTACCTGGCCTGGGGCGCCGCGGTGCAGCAGCACGTGCTGGCGAAGGCGCGCGATTCACTGCGGGCGCAAGGCCTGCCGGCCCAGCAGGTGCTGGCCACGCCCACGCCATTCAACTCGGTGCTGTGGCGGGTGGTGTCGGTGGGCGGCGGGCACGTTCACGAGGGCTTCCACTCGCTGCTGGACGCGCCCGGGCCGATCCGCTTCGAGCGTTTCGACCAGGGCCAGCCGCTGGCCAGCGCCCTGCCGGGCCATGACGGGCTGGCGCGCATCCGCAGCTTCAGCGACGGCTTCTGGGCCTTGCAGGCGCAGCCCGACGGGCGGCTGCTGCTCAGTGACCTGCGCATGGGGCAGGAGCCCCACTATGTGTTCCGCTTCGCCATCGCGCGGCGTGACGCGGCCGGCGGCGCATGGCTTCCGCTGGTGCCCACCGAAGCGGCCGGCAGCCGCGCACCGTTTGCGGCCAGCTTGTCCTGGCTGTGGCGCCGCATGGGCGGCGTGCCGAGCGCGCCGCCGCGCTGAGTGCGCTCAGATCAGCAGCGCCCCAATGAACACGCCGATCATCATGAAGGCCAGCACCACCTTGGCCAGCAGGCCGGCCAGCAAGCCCAGCCAGGTGGCCACGCCCACCTTCATGGCCTGCAGCTGGTCACGCCGGGCCAGGTACTCGCCCACGGCCGCACCCACCAGCGGCATGAACAGCACACCCACCAGGCCCATGAACAGGCCGACGACGGTACCCAGGGCTGCGCCCAGCAGCGCCTGGCGGCTGGCCCCTGCGCGCTGCGCACCCAGCAGTGCCGCCACGTAGTCCAGCACCCAGGCCAGCACCGCCAGCACCGCCACGGCAGCCAGCGCCCAGGGGCCGACCCGGGTGAAGTCGTCGATCCACGCGCCGAGCGCGATACCGGCCAGCACCAGTGCCGTGCCGGGCAGCACCGGCAACACCGTGCCGGCCAGGCCGGCTGCGATCAAGGCCACGCTGAGCATCCACCACAAAGCTTCCATGCGGGTTCCGTCCTTCCAGGCGCGCAAACTCGCCGCCCGGGTTGCCAGGCGGTGCCGCGGGGCAGCCTTCCATCCGCCTGCGGATGAAAGCAGCGGGCGCGCCTTGCACCGCTCCCCGACGGGGCCTACGCTGAGCTTATGACGCCCCTGATTGTGTGCGCATGAAGCCAGCGCCCCTTACCGCCGTCGGCACGTGCTGCCTTGCCATTCTGCTGGCGGGATGCTCCGGCACTGGGGTCCGCGAGCGGCCGCGTGAAGCGGCCGCGCTGATGAAGCGGGGCCTGCTGAGCGCTGAGCAAGGCGACGAACGCGCCGCCATCGCCGACTATTCCGAAGCCTTGCGTTTGCAGCCGGCAAGTGCCGAGCTGCTGTATCTGCGAGGTGCGGCGCATGAGCGCCAGGGCCAGCGGGCCGGCGCGCTTGCTGACTATTCCCAGGCCTTGCGGCACCAGCCCGACCTGCTGCCCGCCTTGGTGGCCCGCGCCGCGCTGCACAGCACGATGGGGAACCGGGCCGCTGCTGATGTTGACTGGGCCGCGGTCCGACGCCTGGCGGGTGATGACCAGCCGCGGCCGCGCGCCCGATGAGGGCCATGAAAGGGAGAACCCGATGAATCGTCGAACGATGGGCTTGGCATTTGTCTGCTCGATGTGGGGCGCACAAGCGCAATCCGCCGAGACCTGGACCGCCTGTGTGCCGGTGGACGTGGCCGCCTACCAGAGCCGGATCCACGTGCGGTGCGCCGCGTCGGTGGGCGGTATCAACTTCTTTGCGGCACCGACCCAGGATGCCGCGCATGCAGCGCGGCTGCTGGCCGTGCTGACTGCTGCACAGATTGCGGGCCGCACGCTCAACATCCTCTTTGACCCCGCCGACCAGAGCGGTGCGGCGATCAGCTGCTCGGTCAGCGACTGCCGGTTGATCCGTGCAGCGAGCTTCGGTCGATGAACTCCTGGCGCATGCATGGATGGGGCCTGGCCGCTCTCCTGGGCGCCGTCGTCGCTGGCCCGCCAGCGCTTGCCGGGCAGTACTGGGACCAAGGTGTCCGATCCAAGGTGATCAGCGTGTGCTTCGTCGACGACGCGCTCACGTCCAGGCCGGGCCGTGTGCTGCAAGTCATGTCCTACCTGCGCCGCTTCGAGCACGCCGCCAACATCAGGTTCCCCGCCGCACCGGTCACTTGCCAGGCGCCGACCACCCTGCCCAGCGGCAACGAGGCCTACGAGGGCGACATACGCGTGGCGCTGCCCCACACCAGCGGCCCATGGCTGGGCATGGTGCCGGGGGTCGGCTGCAGGATGTTCCTGGACGCTGCAGGCAACTACGACGGCGGCAACGACGGCTGGGGTTCGTGGTCCAACGCCCCCAGCGACCTGGCCGCAAACCGTGCATGCCAGTACAACCTGAAGCTGGGTGACGATGGCGAGGGCGGTGTGCCGTACCTGAACCACACCTTGCACGAGTTCGGCCATGCCTTGGGGCTGCGCCACGAACACGATCGCAGCGACGTCGACAGGTCGCTCGGTTGCACCGACCCATGGTTCGGCGGCAACGGGACGTCGTTCCTGACGCGTTATGACCGCCGCTCCGTCATGCACTACAAGTCCACGTCGTGTGCCATCAACGGCAACTACGACAACACCGGGCTGTCGGAACTCGACCAGCTGGCGGTGCACCTTCTCTATCCGGAAGACATGCGCATCGCCGAGTTCATCGGTACCAGCGTGGTGGCGGCGGGCACCCGGGTGACGCTGTCGTCTGCCTGGATCGCGCGCGGTGCGGACCTGGCCTTGGTGGGGCGCGACTTTTCCTGGCAGGTCGATGGCGTGCTTCTCAGTAACAGTCCCGTACTCGACGTTCAGTTGCCGCTGGGGGAACACCGCCTGCGCTACACGCACAGCGACTTTCTCGGCCGTTCCTTCAGCTACGAAGGCCCGATACGCGTGCTCGCTACCAGGGACTTCGCCACGCAGGCCGCGGTGCTCACCGCGTTCGTGCCCTTGATGTAGGACGATTTGTCGGGGGGCAAGCCGCCGGCGGCTCAGCCTCCGCTCACTCCCCGGCCATATCGCGCGCCCGCGCCAGCAGGCTCGCATCCTGCCGCAGCACATGCTTGGCCACGCGCTGCGTCGGCGTCTGCGGCAGCGCGTCGACGAAGACGATGTAGCGCGGCAGCTTCACCGGCGCCAGCCTGGCGCGGCACCAGGCGGCCACGTCGTCATGCGACAGCTGCGCCTGCGGGGCCGCCACCACCGCCACCAGCACCTCGTCTTCGCCCAGTTCGGAAGGCACGGCGATGGCGGCGGCCTGTGCCACCTGGGGGTGGCTTTCCACCACGCGGTCGAGTTCGGCGCCGGAGATGTTCTCGCCGCGGCGGCGGATGATGTCCTTCTGCCGCGCGACGAAGTAGTGGTAGCCGTCGGCGTCGCGCCGCACCAAGTCACCGGTGCGGAACCAGCCGTCCTGGAACGAGGCACGGGTCTGCTCGGCATCGTTCAGGTAGCCCAGGAACAGCGCCGGCGTGCGCACCTGCAGCTCGCCCACCGTGCCGTCCGGCACCGGCCGGCCCTGCTCGTCGCAGACGCGCATCTGCACGAAGGGCCCATCGCGCAGCGGGTGCGTGCCGGGCAGGCCGAAGCTGCCGACCTTCTGCACGCCATGCAGCGGGTTGCAGGCAGCGGCCGGAATCTCCGACATGCCATAACCTTCCAGCAGCACGGGCACGTGGAAATCGTGCTGGAAGGCCTCGAACATGTCGGCCGTGATAGGCCCGCCGTAGATCAGGCGGATCTGGTGCGTGGCGTCGAACTCCGCGCGCGGCCGCACGGCCAGGATCTTGGCCAGCGAGGCCAGGATGTTGAGCTCGGTGGCGCGGGTTCTCGCGGCCAGCGCCCAGAAGGTGGATGCCGAGAAGCGCCGCGCCGTGATGAAGGCACCGCCGGCGGCCAGCGCGCCGCCGAGTGAATAGAACAGCGCGTTGATGTGGAACAGCGGGAACACGGTGAGCAGCCGGTCGTGCGGCTGCAGGTCGAGCCGGCCGACGAAGGCCTCGGCACTGAGCACGAAGTTGGCGTGGCTGTGCAGCACGCCCTTGGGCCGGCCGGTGGTGCCCGAGGTGTAGATCACCACGGCCGGGGTCTCGGGCGCCAGCGCTGGCGTCACGAGGGGCCCCGTGCGCGATGTCTCGGTCGCGCCGGCGGCCAAGGCGATGTCTTCCAGGGTCAGCCGCTGCGCGGCCAGGCCGATGCCCTGCAGCACGCGGTCGAAGCGCGCGGTTTCCGCGGCCGAGCTCACCACCAGCGCGGCGCCGCAATGCCCGAGCTGGTAGGCCAGGTCGTCGTCGGTCAGCGCCGGGTTCATCGGCACGAAGATGGCGCCCAGCGCCACCGTGGCCAGGAACAGCAGCACCGCGATATCGGAGTTGGTCTCGACATGCGCGACGCGGTCGCCGTGCTTCACGCCCAGCGCGGCCAGCCTGTGCGCCAGGGTGTTGCTGCCTGCCGCCAGTTGCGCGTAGGTCCAGGCGCGATCCTCGAACTCGACCGCCGGCTGTTGCGGCACGACGGCGGCACGCGAAAGCAGCAGTTCGGGAATGGTGCGCACCGGCCCCGGGTAGCGCTTCAGCACGTCGGCGGCATTCATGGCGGCGGCTTCAATCGATCTGGGCGCCCGAGGTCTTCACGGCCTCGGCCCACTTGGCGGCTTCGCGGGTGCCGAACTCGGCCATCTCCTGCGCGGTCATCAAGCGCGTCTCGACGCCCTGCCCGGCCAGACGTTCCTTCAGAGCAGGGTTGGCCAGCGCACGCGCCGCGGCCTCGCGCAGCCTGGCCAGCACCGGCTGCGGCGTGGCGGCGGGCGCGTAGAGCATGAACCAGGCGACGAGGTCGAAGTCGGCCACGCCCTGCTCCATCAGCGCGGGCACCTCGGGCGCGGCGGCGCTGCGCTTCGCACTTGACGTGCCCAGCGCACGCAGCTTGCCCGCCTTGATGTGCGGCAGCACCGCCGCCGGGTGGTAGAACATGAAGAGCGGCTGTCCGGCCATCACCTCGGTGAGCGCCTGCCCGCCTTCCTTGTACGGCACGTGCACGGCCTGGCCGCCCAGGCGCGCTTCGAGCAGCGCGCCGGCCAGATGGCCCGAGGTGCCGTTGCCGGCCGACGCGTAACTCACGCCGCCGGCCTTGGCCATCTCGGCACGCAGCTCGCGCAGGTTCGTCACGGGTGACGCAGCGGCCACCACCAGCAAGGTGGGCGTGGCGCCGACATAGGCCACGGGCGCGAAGTCCTTCAAGGCGCTGTAGTTCAGCTTGCGGTACAGCGCGCCGTTGATGGCGTGCGTGCCCACCGTGCCCATCACCAGCGTGTGGCCGTCGGCTTCGGCCGCGGCCACGGCGGCCGTGGCCACGGTGCCGCCGGCGCCGGCGCGGTTCTCGACGATCACCGTCTGGCCGAGCGCCTTGCCCAGTTCGTCGCCGACGGCGCGCGAGACGATGTCGGTGGACGTGCCGGGGCCAAAAGGCACGATGAGCTTGATCGGCTTGCCGGTCTGCGCGGCCACGGGCGCCGCAAAGGCGGCCAGCGCCAGCCCGACGCCGAAGAGGAACTTGTGCAGGGTCATGACTCTTCCTTCGGCGTCCAGCCGGCAGGCAGCGCCCCGGTGTAGCGCTGCTCGCGCGTGGCCTGGTACGACAGTGCAAAGCCGATGGGCTTGGCCAGTTCTTCGGTGAGATGGCCGATGAGCCCCGCCGTGCGCGCCAGGATGGGCACACCCTTCAGCGCGTCGAGCGGAAAACCCACGTCCAGCAGCACGGCAGGAATCGCCGCCGAGACGTTCAGCCGCAGCTCGCGCCCGGTCACAGCCGGCAGCACGCGCTCAATGCTCTCGGCGATGGCGACGAAACGCCCCGGTGTGCCGGCCTCGGCCGCCACCGCGAACAAGCGCGCCACACGCGGGTCGCGCGCCTTGTGCAGCGGGTGGCCGTAGCCGGGTATGGCCTGGCCGGCGGCACGCAGCTCGCGCACCACCTGCTCGGCGGCGGCGTCGAGCGACAGCGCGCCGTCGCGGGCCAGCGCATCCACCCGTGCAAACAGGCGCCCCGCCGTTTCCGAAGCGCCCAGGATCACCGAGCCGCAGCCCAGCACGCCCGCCGCCACCGCGCCCTGCAGCGCATCGGGCGCTGCCGCCAGCGTCATGCGTGCGGCCTGCACGCTGGGCACCAGCCCGTGTTCGGCGATGGCCACCAGCGTGGCGTTGAGCACGCGGCTGGCGGCGGCGTCAGGCCGCCGGCCGGTGACCAGCAGGAAGAAGTAGTCGACGAAGCCGATCTGGCCGATCAGGTCGCGGCACAGGTCTTCACCCCGCACGACGATGGTCTCGTCGTCCGAGGTGCAGATGGCCGATTCGGGGATGGTGGCCTTGCCGATCTTCATGGTTTTCAGGCCGCGGGTGCGAGGTGGAAGTCGTAGTGCGCCGAGTGGTAGGTGCCGGCCATTGCCCGCCCGTCCGGAGCGGTGCCGGGGCCGTGCTTTTCGAAAGTCAGGATCAGGCTGTCGCGCACGCCGAACACGACGTCGGAATCGAGGTACGGGCTGTCGGCCGGGAACAGGTGCGTGGTGACCGGCACGTAGCCTTCGGCGTAGACCATCGCGTGGATGTGCCCGGGCCGGTTCGGGTGCCGGCCCATCTTGTTGATCATGTCGCCCACCGGGCCGTCCATCGGTATCGGGTAGTAGGTGGGCTTGATCGACCAGAAGTGGTAGCGGCCGTCGGCACCGGTACGGAAGCGCGCGCGCAGGCGCATGCCGACGTCGCCGCCCATCTGCATGTCGTAGACGCCCTCGCCGTCGCCGGACCACATGTCCAGGCAGCAGTTGGCGATGGGCCGACCGTGGGTGTCGCTGACCGTGCCGCTGTAGAAGGTGGGCTCGCCGGGCATGCCCTTGCCGATGTCGGTGCCCATCGGCAGGATGGGCGCGCCCTCCCAGTAGAACGGGCCCTGCACCGTGGCCTCGGTGGGCATGGCGCTCAGGTTCTTGTCGGCCAGGGCCTTGGCCGAACGCCGCGCCTGCTCCAGGCCCACCACCGTCATCGAGACACCGAGGGTGTCCGACAAGAGGATGCACTCCTGCCGCTGCTCGTTGCAGGTCTGGCCGACGCGCGTGATGAACTGGATGGCCGCCATCCACTCCTGCGGCTGCAGATCCACCTCTTTCACCAGCGCGTGCAGGTGCCGCACCACGGCGGACATGACTTCCTTGTAGCGCGCATCGCCGCAGCCTTCGAAGCTGCGCAGCACGGCGGCGGTGAGGTCGGTGATCTGGGTACCGGTGGAGGAAGCCATGGTCGTTCGCTCAGTTGGGGTTGAACAGGTCCTGCGGAATGCCCGCGGCGGCGAACACGTAGTCGCGCGAGGCTTCCAGCTGGCGGCGCAGGCGGCCGATGTCGGCGTCGAGCAGGCGGCCCTTCCACTTGCGCACCTTGCCGGCAACGATGACGGTCTCGACGTTGCCGCGGTCCATCAGCGACACCACCGCGCCGGGCACGTGGTTCAGCGGCGCGACATTGATGTCCTCGGCGTCCAGGATCAGGATGTCGGCTTCCTTGCCCGGCGTCAGCGAGCCCACCTTGTGGTCCAGCCGAAGGTGCTTCGCGCCGTTGATCGTGGCGTAGCGCAGCACGTCGCGGGTGTTCAGCAGCGGCGGCGTGCCGCTGGGCGTGGGCCACCAGTTGCCGCTGGGCAGGCCGGGGTCCAGCACCATCTGGTTCACCACCATGCGCTGCATCGTCATCATGGCGCGCATCTGGCTGAAGAAGTCCGCCGTCATCGTGCACTCGACGTCGGTGCTCAGCGAGGGCTCGATACCCAGGCTCTGCATCTTCAGGATGGGCGGTATGCCATGGCGCATGTTCATCTCGATGGCCACCGCCAGCGAGACGTTCGCGCCGCTGTCCTTCACGCGCTGCCAGGCCATGTCGGACATGCCCGTCATGTGGATGAACAGGTTGTCGGGCCCGAGGCCGATGTTGCCGTTGACACCGCCCTGCCCTTGCGCCAGCTGGTCCATGATGGGCCGGATGCCGAAGGGCGAGAGGATGTGCGCCACGATCTGCAGGCCGAGCTGGCGGCCGATGGTCCAGGCCTGGCTGTAGGTGGGCGCACCGAGGTAGACCTCGCCACCCATGGTCATGTGCACCAGCTGGTCGGACGAGGAGAACCAGCGCTGCTTGAGCCGTGCCGCATCGGTCGGGTAGGCATAGGTGGCGCCGTGCGTGGCGCCGGCGCCTTCGAAGTAGCCCAGGGCCGCGCGGCGGCCGGTGTCGAAGAGGGCCTGCGCCACGGCGTCGGAATGCTGCGGCGTGTGGTGGATCTGCGAGATGTCGTGCACCGTCGTCACGCCGTGGTCGAGCTGGCTGAGGCCGCCGAACAGCTCGTTGATGTACACGTCCTGCGGCCGGTACACCGGCGCGAAGCGCGACAGGATGTACTCGAAGTAGGTCTGGTTGCCGCTGGGGGTGTTCGAGCCGTCGTTGATAAGGATGCCGTCGGCCAGGAAGCTGCGCAGCGCGGTCTCGAACTGGTGGTGGTGGGTGTCGATGAAACCCGGCATCACGATGCGGCCGCGCGCGTCGATGACGGGGATGCCATGGGCCTGGATGTTCGGTGCCACGGCGAGGATCTTCTTGCCTTCGACCAGCACGTCGGCGCTGGCGAAGTCGCCCACCGCGGGGTCCATCGACATCACCGAGCCGCCGCGTATCAGGTAGCGGTTCCTGCCGTGGCCGTGGCCCTGGGGCGGGCCGCCGCCGTCATGGGCCAGCGCCGGGCGCGGCGCGAACAGCGCCATGCCGCCGGCGCTGGCCATGGTGGCCGCTGCCGCGGTGGCTTTCAGGAAGCCGCGGCGCGAGTCCCAGTGCCCTTGCGGGCGGCCTTGATCGCAGAGTCTGCACATGTGTCTTGTCTCCTGGCTTGAGGTGTTTCCCGCCACCAGGGGCCCGGCGGAATAGGCCGCGCTTGCGCGCTGAAGGTTTCGATTCAGGCCGCGGCCGGAAAGCCCGCCTTCTGCGGCCACAGGTTCGTGAAGGCCTGCACCGAACTGGTGGCGTACAGGCCGGCGCGCGTGAAGGGTTCGTCGGCCAGCCAGGCCATGGCGGCGGCGCGGCTTTCGAAGTCGATCACCAGCAGGCTGCCGAGCATGGCCACGCCGTCGTCGTGCGTTAGGGGCCCGGCAAACGCGATGCGCCCGGCCACCTGGGCCAGGTAGGCCTTGTGTTCGGGCCGCACGCGCTGGCGCAAGGCGGCGCCGTCGGGCCGGTCCATCAGCAGGAAGGCGTAGAGCATGGTCAGCCGCCGTGGCGCTGGCGCAGGATCCTTGCGGCCTCGACCATTGCCGCCAGCTTGCCCGCCGCCGTGGCGCGCGGGATGTACTTCATGCCGCAGTCGGGCGCCAGGATCACGTCCTCGGCCGCGATGTAGGGCAAGGCCCGTTCGATGCGCGCGACGATGGTCGCGGCCGATTCCACCAGTGGATCCGACAGGTCGATGCAGCCCACCATCACCTTCTTGCCGGCCAGCGGCACGAGGGCACTGCAGTCCAGGTTCGACTGCGCGGTTTCGATGGACACCTGCCGGCAGCTGCACTGCGCCAGCTCGGGCAGGAAGGAATAGCCGCTGGGCCGCTCGTGGATGATGGCCGCGTAGCCGAAGCAGATGTGCACGGCGGTCGTGCCCGTGACGCCCTCCAGCGCGCGGTTCAGCGCCGCGAGGCCATAGCGCCGCGCCTTCTCGGGCCGCGCCTGCATGTAGGGCTCGTCGATCTGCACGACATCCGCGCCGGCGGCGAAGAGGTCCTTGATCTCGGCGTTGACGGCGGCGGCGTAGTCCATTGCCGCTTCTTCCTCGCTGTCGTAGAAATCGTTCTGCGCCTGCTGCAGCATCGTGAAGGGGCCGGGCACGGTGATCTTCACCTGGCGAGTGGTGTGGGCGCGCAGGAACTTCAGGTCTTCCACCTCCACCGCGTGGCGGCGGCTGATGCGGCCCACGATGCGCGGCACCGGGTTCGGGTGGCCCGAACGGTCGAGCGCGCTGCCGGGGTTGTCCAGGTCCACGCCGTCGAGTGCGGTGGCGAAGCGGTTGGAGTAGCTCTCGCGCCGGATCTCGCCGTCGCTCACGATGTCCAGCCCCGCCTCTTCCTGCGCGCGGATGGCGATCAGCGTGGCGTCTTCCTGCGCCTGCTCCAGGTACTGCGGCGGTATGCGCCACAGCTCGCGCGCCCGCACCCGCGGCGGAAAGCGGCCGGCCAGCTTCTCGCGGTCGATCAGCCAGTCGGGCTGCGGGAAGCTGCCGACGATGGTGGTGGGGAACAGCATGGACTTGTCCTCTCCTCAGGTGCCCAGGTAGGCGCGGCGGATCTCGTCGCGCTGCATCAGCTCGTCGGGCGCGCCTTCAGCGGCCATGCGGCCTTCTTCGAGCACGTAGGCGCGGTGGGCCACGCGCATCGCCATCGCCACGTTCTGTTCCACCAGCAGCACCGACGTGCCCTCGGCATTCACGCGCTTGATGGCTGAGAACATCTCGCTGACGATCAGCGGCGACAGCCCGAGCGAGGGTTCGTCCAGCAGCAGCAGGCGCGGCCGTGCCATCAGCGCGCGGCCTATGGCCACCATCTGCTGCTGGCCGCCGGAGAGTTCACCCGCCGCCTGGCCGAGCTTGACCTTCAGCGCCGGGAACAGCGCCAGCACCGATTCCAGCGATGCGGCGCGTTTGGCCTTCGCGGCCGGCAGCACGCTGCCGATCTCCAGGTTCTCGAGCACGCTCATGCCGCCGAACAGGCGCCGGCCTTCGGGCACGATGGCGATGCCGGCTTCGCAGAACCGGTGCGGCGCCAGCGCCGTGATGTCGCGGCCTTCGAAATCGATGCGGCCGCTGCGTGCGCGCAGGATGCCGGCCAGGGTGTTGATCAGCGTCGTCTTGCCGGCGCCGTTGGGGCCCACGATGCACAGCAGCTCACCCGCGCGCAGCTCGAAGCTCACGCCCCACAGCGCCGGCGCCGGGCCGTAGGCCACCTGCAGCTCGCGCACCTCAAGCATGGCCCGGCTCCACGGCCTGCTGGCCCAGGTAGGCGGCCATCACCTCGGGGCGGCGCATCACCTCGGCGGCCGGGCCTTCGGCCAGCAGCACGCCGCTGTCGAAGACCACCACGCGGTCGGTCAGCGCCATCACCGCGCGCATCACGTGTTCGACGAAGATCACCGTCGAGCCCTGGTCGCGGATGCGCCGCACCAGCGCCACCGCATCGTCGATCTCGCTCGGCGTCAGGCCGCACAGCACCTCGTCCAGCAGCACCAGGCGCGGCCGCGAGGCCAGCGCGCGCGCCAGTTCCAGGAACTTGCGCTGGTGCAGGTTCAACTCGTCCGGGTGGCCGTGGGCCTTGTCCTGCAGGCCGGCGAAAGCCAGCCAGGTCATGGCCTGGCCGCGCGCGGCGGCGGGCGTGGTGATGCCGCCGCCGAACATCGCGGCCAGGGCCACGTTGTCCAGCACCGTCTGGTGCGCAAAGGGCCGCGGTATCTGGTAGGTGCGCGAGATGCCGGCCCGTGCGATGCGGTGCGCCGGCTGGCCCGCCAGCTCGCGGCCTTCGAAGACCACGCTGCCGGCGGTGGGCGGGAAGTGGCCGGTGACCGCGTTGATGAAGGTCGACTTGCCCGAGCCGTTGGGGCCCAGCAGGCCCAGGATCTCGCCGCGCCGCACCTCCACGTCCACGCCCGCCAGCGCCTTCACGCCGCGGAACGACTTGGCCAGGCCTTGCGCACGCAGCAGCACCTCGCCCGCAGGCGCAGCCGGTGGCATGGCCGCCAGCGGCGCAGGCGCTACGGCCGGCTGCCGGCGCGGCAGCAGTCGCAACAGGCGCGGCAGGATGCCTTGCGGCATGAAGAGAATGGCCGCGATCAGGATGGCGCCGACCATGGCCTTGCCCGCCACCGCATGGTTGGCGGCGGTGAAGCTGTACAGCAGCAGCGTGATGGCCACCGCACCGACGGCCGGGCCGGCCCAGTGGCGGGTGCCGCCGAGCACGCTCATCAGCACCACGGTCAGCGGCACGGTGATGGTGAAGACCTCGCCCACCGTCACGTAGGACAGGAACAGCGCGTGGATGCCACCCGCCACGCCGGCCAGTGCGCACGAGATGCCCAGCGCCACCAGCTTGTAGCGGTAGGTGGGCACGCCCATCACCTCGGCCGCGTCTTCGTCGTCGTGGATGGCGAAGAGGCCCGCGCCGAACTTGGTGGTGGTGATGCGCCAGGCCACCAGCAGCGTGAGCGTGGCCGCGGCGAGCGCCAGCAGGTAGAAGGTGGACGAAGGCGTGGGCCCGAGCGCCGGCACCGGCACCGCGGCCAGCGACACGCCGTTGCCGCCGTCGATGGGCGTGTTGACGATGAGCGTGCCCATCACGAAGGTCACCGCCAGCGTCAGCAGCGCGAACACCTCGCCGCGGATGCCCTTCACGCGGAACACCACCGCGCCCAAAGCGACGCCCAGCACGCAGGCCACGAGTGCGGCCACCGGCAGCGTCCAGAGGAATGGCCATTCGTAGCGCGACAGCAGCGTGCTCGTGGTGTAGATGCCGGCGCCGAAGAAGGCGCCGTGCCCGAAGGAGAAGTAGCCGGTGTAGCCCGAGAGGATGTTCCACGAGGTGGCCAGCACGATCCAGTGCAGGATCAGGTACAGCAGCGAGTCGTAGAAGGCCGGCAGGCCGAGTTGCGGCACCAGGGCCAGTGCGGCAGCGATGGCAAGAATGGCGGCCGGGGTGCGCCACGGCGCAGGTGGTTTCGCCGTTGTGGGGTTCGTGGCGGCCGCGGCCATGATCGCGCTCACGCAGCTCTCCCTGGGCGGAAGAGAAGAATGCCGATCAGCAGCGTGAACGACACCAGCGGCGCCCATGAAGGCGCCGTCACCGCCATCGTCACCGCCTCGCTGACGCCGATCACCACGCCCGCAATCAGCGGTGCCAGCGCGCGACCCAGCCCACCCAGCATCACGGCGGCGAAGACCACGCCAACCCAGGCGTAGATCTGCGAAGGCGCCAGCGTGAAGCCCAGGGCCAGGCACACCCCCGCCACCGAGGCCAGCGCCGAGCAGGTGCCGGCCAGCAGCAGCGCGTTGCGACGCTGGTGGATGCCGAAGGCGGCGGCAATCGGCGCGTCTTCGGCCGAGGCGCGCAGCGCCTTGCCGAGGTCGGTGTAGCGCAGCACGGCCCACACGCCGAACGAAAGCCCCACCGCCAGCGCCAGCGTGATCAGCTCAGGCAGCGGCAGGTACAGGCCCAGCAGCTTGTAGCGCTGCTCGCCATAGTGCGATTCGAGCTTGCGGAAGTCGGCCGTCCACACGGATTGGATCAGGGCTTCCACGATGCCGGTGAGCCCGAAGGTCACCAGCAGCGAGTTGAAGGGCGTGATCGCAAAGCGCGCCATCACGGCGTGCAGCCCGGCGCCGATGGCAAAGAACAGCGGCACGATGAGCAGCAGCGACAGCAGCGGGTCCAACCCCATCGTCGCCATCTGGTAGCACAGGTAGGCGGCCAGGAAGGCGAAGGCGAAGTGCGCCAGGTTGATGAGCCGCAGCAGCCCCCACGAAAGGCTCAGCCCCAGCCCGAGCAGGCCGTAGAGCGCGCCGACAAAAACGCCGGACAGCACACTCTGCGCCAGCAGCGTGGCGCTGGGCATCGTGAAACCCGACATGGCCTAGTTGGCGAGCAGTTTCGCGCCGCCGGCGGTGAACTCCTTGGGCCACACCACGGTCCAGTGGCCGTTCTGCACCTGCTTCACGCGCATCAGGTCGTCGCCGTAGTTGCCCACGCCGTTGAAGCGCAGCTTGCCCTGGATGGTGGCGGCGCCGTTGGCCTTGAGGTATGCCGCGATGGCCTTGTCGTCCAGGCTCTTGGTGGCGGCCACACCGGCTTCAAGGATCTGCCAGGCCGTGTACGAAGCCGCGGCCTGCACTTCCACCGAAGGGTCGGGCAGCTTGGCCGCCGTGGCGCGCTCGCGGTAGAGCTTGATGAATTCGGCCGCGCCGGGTGCGCTCGTGAAGGGCAGTTGCTCTTCGAAGATGGTCACCGAGAGTGCGTTCTTGGCCTCGGGCAGCGACACCAGCGGCCCCGGTGCCGGGTACATGTAGAAGTGCTGCGGCGGCACGTAGTCGATCTTCTTCATCGCGTCGAGCAGCAGGTTGCC
>CAYREA010000041.1:0-29046 GCA_964423075.1 uncultured Rubrivivax sp.
TCGACGCCGGCGCGGTTGTACCAGCTGCGGTCGAACAGCACGATCTCGCCGGCCGTGGGCAGGTGGCTGATGTAGCGCTGGAAGTACCACTGGCCGCGTTCCACATCGCTGGGCTTTTCCAGCGCCACCACGCGCGCGCCGCGCGGGTTCAGATGCTCCATGAAGCGCTTGATCGCGCCACCCTTGCCGGCGGCGTCGCGGCCTTCGAACAGGATCACCACGCGCTGCCCGGTGTCCTTCACCCAGGCCTGCAGCTTGAGCAGTTCCACCTGCAGGCGGTACTTCTGCTGCTCGTAGTTGCGCCGGGACATCAGGTTCCTGTACGGGTAGCCGCCGTCGCGCCAGCCGGGGTTGAGCTCGATGTCGGGGTCGCTGCCGTTGATGGGCGCGGTGGTGCGCTCGAACAGCAGCTTGCGCAGCGCCTTCACCTCGTCGGGTGCGGCGCCGGCTATCAGCGCATGCAGCTCGTGCAGCCATTCGCCGGGGCGCGCCGGCTGGCCGCTGGCATGGTGCGCCAGCAGGTCGGACAGCGCCATCGCGCGAACCGTTTTCGTGCGTTCGGTCGCGCGCGCCACCACGGTGTGCTCCACGCGCGCCGGGCTGCGCGTGTCCACCACGTCGCCCGCGCTGGCGGCACGTGGGGCAAGGCGCGCTGCAGGTGCCGCAGGCTTGCGCGGGGCGGCGGTATTCTTCGTGGCCATGGCGGGTTTCCGTGCTGTCATCGAAGGGTCATGATTCACAAGCCCGTGCCGCCGGCCCTTGACGGGCATCAATCCCGCCCCAGGCCCCTGGCCGAGCTGCCGCGCGCCGCACTGTCCGGGGTGTGCGGCGTGATGACCGACATCGACGACACCCTCACGCGTGAGGGCGCCATCGAGCCCGCCGCACTGGCCGCGCTGCACCAGCTGGCCGCGGCCGGGCTGCCGGTGCTGGCCATCACCGGCCGCCCGCTCGGCTGGAGCCGGCCTTTCGCCGCCAGCTGGCCGGTGGCGGCCATCGTGGTGGAGAACGGCGCCGTGGCCCTTATCCGCAGCGGCAGCCAGGTGCTCACCGAGTACGCGCAGGACGCCGCCACGCGTGCCGCCCACGCGCTGCGCCTGCAGGCCGCCGCCGCGCGTGTGCTGCGCGAGGTGCCGGGCGCCATGCTGGCGCGCGACAGCGCCGGCCGCGAGACCGACATCGCCGTCGACCATGCCGAGTTCACGCAGCTCTCGCCCGCGGCCATCGCGCAGGTGGTGGCGGTGATGCAGGCCGAAGGGCTGACGGCCACGGTGAGCAGCATCCACGTCAACGGCTGGATCGGCCACCACAACAAGTGGACGGCCGCGAACTGGATGCTGCAGCGCCTGTTCGGCCGCGCGCTCGAGGCCGAGATCGGCCGCTGGCTCTACGTCGGCGACTCCACCAACGACCAGCTGATGTTCCGCCACTTCCCCTTGAGCGTGGGCGTGGCCAACCTGATGCACTTTGCCGACCAGTTGAAGGACTGGCCGGCGTACATCACCGGGCACGAACGCGGCGCGGGTTTTGCCGAGGTGGCGGCGCGGCTGCTGGCCGCGCGCGCCGGCTCCTAACGTCCCAGAATGCCGCGCAGGATGTCCAGCTTGCTGGGTTTCTTGTCGCCTTCTTCCTTGGGCGGCTTGTCGCGCCGGCCGCCGCCCATGTCCATGCCCAGCATCGCGGTGCTCACCGACTTCAGGCGCACCTTCACGGCCCATTCGGGCTCCCAGGCGATCTTGGGATCGGTGGGGCGCGGCGGGTGCGCCAGGTTGATCTCGCTGCCGTAGGCGATGGCACGCAGCATCGCGCCTTCGCCGCTGAACACGCCCTTGGGCACGGTGCAGCTGGTGGCCGCGGCGGGCAGCAGCACCTTGTCCTTCAGCCAGCGGTCCACCGAGGCATTGGTCTGGTAGTCGACCAGGCCGAAGCCGCTGTCGGGCAGCTCGCTCGAGGTCCAGATCACCATGTGCGCGTCTTCACCCTTGCGCGCGCCCATCGCGGCGATGAAGTAGCCGCGTGCGGTGGGCAGCGCGGCCCAGCTGAGCTGGGTGGCGCCGCCCCCGCCATCGGCCTGGGCCTGCTGCAGTTCCAGCGGCGGCATCAGGTCTTGCGCGGGTGGCAGCTTGAAGCGGAAGCTGTCGGGCACGCCGGTGCCGGCAAAGCCCATGTCACCCGCCAGCGTGGCACTGGCCGGCACCATGCGCGAGTCGGGCTCGCTGGGCCACAGCGGCCGGCCGACGGCGCTGTGCGTGCCGCGCTGGGTGGCGCGGCGGCCGTTGAAGATCTGCATCAGGTCTTGCGGCAGCGCGGTGGCGAAGTCCACCGTGCGCGGCTGGCCGGCGCGCACCTCGTCGCCGCAGCCCCAGTACAGCGAGACCTTGCCCTTGGGCTTTTCGTACTCGGGCGGGTCGATGTCGCGTTCGTCGTCGGTGCGCACTGGGGCCGGCGGTGCGGCCTTGGGCGAGGCCAGCGTGAGCGTGGGCGCCAGGCCCGAGCCCGGCGGCACGGCCATGGTGGCGTCGGCCAGGTTGGGCTGGCGGCGCACCGACAGCGTCACGTCCATCCAGCGCCCGGCCGTGCCGGTCTTGGTGTGGCCGAAGCGGTTGGTGTTGAGGCCGGTGGCGTTGCCCAGCATGCCGCCCAGCATCGCCATCGCACCGCCGCCACCGCCGCCCATGCTGGGCATGCCGAAGCCGCTGTAGGTGGCCAGGTCGATCCAGGCCTGGGCTTCGGGCGGCGACACCTTCTGCGGCGGCGTCTGCGCCAGCGCTGCGGCAGCGGGCAGGGCCAGCAGGGTGGTGGCGATGAAGGTGTGGGTGGGCTTGCGCATGGGCATCTCGTGTTCAGGGCGCGGCCTCGTCCGTGCCGCAGCGCCATTGTTCGAAGGCGGCCGTTATTGGGGCGTTAGCGGCGCGGGCGGCGCGCGGTCCAAGCTGGGGGTAACCCGGACGGGACCGAAACCGGACGGGCGCGTGACGACACCACGCCGGCCTCTTCCTACAGTGCCGGTCACCGACAAACATCCAGGAGATCGAACACCATGAGCACCCACATCAAGACCGCCATCACCCTGCTGTGCGCCGCCCTGCTGGCCGGCAGCGCGGGCGCGGCCAGCGCAGAAACCGACAGCGCCAACGTCACCACCGCCGACTACACCGTCTTCGTCGACCCGCCCACCGGCTTCGTCTTCGTCAAGCTGCCGCAGGGCTGGAAGTTCGCCGGCCGCGTGAGCCCGGAAGACGTGGCGCGCCTGCCGCCCACCATCGTCACCGCGCTGCTGAAGGAAGACGCCGCACGCCTGGCTGCCGGCGTGGCCGTGGGCCCACGCGCGCAGTGACGATTCAGAGGCCGAGGAAGCGGCCCATGGCGTCGAGTTCGGCGTCGAGCGCGCGCCTGAAGGCCGCGTCGCGCGGCGCACGGCCGGCCACGTAGCCCAGCTGCGCGTCCAACTGCCCGTCGCGCACGGCCAGGTTGCCCCAGCCGATGGCCTGGCCGCGCCACAGCAGCGGCAGCGCGTAGTAGCCGCGCACGCGCTTGGGCGCCGGCGTGTAGGCCTCGAAGCGATAGGCCCAGCCCCAGAAGAGTTCGAAGCGGCGGCGGTCCCACACCACGGGGTCGAAGGGCGCCAGCAGGCGCAGGCCCTCGTCGGGCTTGTGGCGCTTGCTGGCCGGGTTCTCGCCCTCGGGCCAGTACCAGGTGAGCCCTTCCACCTGCGCCGAGGGCAGGCGCGCCTTGGCGCGCGCCAGGGTGGCGCGCCGCTCCGGCACCCACTGCGGCGCGCCCAGGCCCAGGTGGCTCACCAGCTCGGACAGCGAACGCTCCGGCAGCGGCGCGTACTTGCGCACGACCACGTCGACCAGTGCGTCCAGCGCGGTGGCCGTGTCGGCGCCCGCTGCGGGCACCTCGCGCGCCGCGTAAAGCCGCACACCGCCTTCGCGCCGTGCGATGCGCAAGAGGCCGCGGTAGTGCATGCCGTCCAGCAGCTGCGTGCTGGCGTTGCTGGAGCCGCCGAACCAGTTCTTCACCTTGCCGTGGGCGAAATGCGCGTCCACCTCGCGCGGGTGCACCACGCCGCGTTCGCGCACGAAGGCCAGCACCTCGTGCGCCTGGGCCCAGCGCGCCTTCGGCCACGCCGTGCGCTCGGTGCGCGGGTGCATCAGCGCGTGCGTGTCGCGCGGCAGGAAGCCGTAGTTGACGAAGTAGTCCTCTTCGATGGGCAGGCGCGGGTAGCGCTGCTCCAGGTCGCCGGCGCGGTAGCCGGCCACGCGCTGGCGCAGCGTCAGGTCTTGTGCACGCGCCGGGGCGCGGATGGGGTCGGCCTGCACAAAACCCAGGCGCTGGATGGCGCGTGGCAGCGTGGTGGGCTTGAACAGGCTGCGCGCGATGGCATGGTCGCGCAGCTGCTTCAGGGTGATGGCACTCATGGCGCGCGAGCGTAGCCCAGGAGCCGTTCTGCGCAGCGATAACGCCCGGCTAACGATGCGCCGCTATGCTGGCGCCGCCATGTCGTCCACCCCGATCCCGCCGCGCCTCAGCCTGGCTGGCAGCCCGGCCCTGCTGCTGCCCGGCAACACCGCGCTGCCGCTGGCGCCGCTGGATGGCGCGCTGCTGGCCTGGCTGGCGCTGGAAGGCCCGACGCCGCGCGCCCGCATCGCCACGCTGCTGTGGCCGGCCAGCGATGCCGAAGCGGGGCGCAACTCGCTGCGCCAGCGCCTGTTCAAGCTGCGCCGGCAGTGCGGCACCGACCTGGCCGTGGGCAGCGTCACGCTGGCCCTGGCCGAGGGCATCGAACACGACCTGGAAGATTCCGACAGCGTGCTCGGCGACGAGCCCGCGCCGGTGGGCGCCGAGTTCGACGCCTGGCTTGAACAGCAGCGCCGGCGCCGCCGCGAACGTGTGCTGCGTTCGCTGCAGGACCTGGGCGACATGGCCGAGCAGGCCGGCGACTGGGCCGACGCCATGGCGCACGCGCAGGAGCTGCTGAACCTGGCGCCACTCAGCGAAGACGCGCACCGGCGCCTGATCCGCCTGCACTACCTGGCCGGCGACCGCAGCGCCGCGCTGCTGGCCTTCGACCGCTGCGAACGCATGCTGAAGGACGAGATCGGCGTGGCGCCGTCCCCCGAGACGCTGGCCCTGCTGCGCATGGTGGAGACGGCCGCCGCGGCGGCCGAGCGCCCGCGCCGCAGCACGCCGGCGCTGCCGGCTTCGGTGCTGCGCCCGCCGCGCCTGGTGGGGCGTGATGCCGAACTGCACGCCATCGACGACGCCTGGGCCCAGGGCCAGGTGGTGGCGCTCATCGGCGAGGCCGGCATGGGCAAGAGCCGGCTGCTGCAGCACGTGCTGCCGGCCGGCGCGCTGGCGGTGGCGGCGCGGCCGGGTGATTCCGGCGTGCCGCTGTCCACCCTGGCGCGGCTGCTGCGCGCGGTGGCCGAACGCGCGCCGCAGGCGCTGGCCGCGCCGGCGCGGCGCGAGATCGCCCGCGTGCTGCCCGAGTGGGCCGAGGCCGGCTCGCCGCCCGGTGCCGGCCAGCGCCTGCAGCTGCACCGCGCCGTGGCCTCGGTGCTGTCCGGCATCGCCGACCTGCCCGCGCTGGCGCTGGACGACCTGCACTTCGCCGACGCCGCCAGCCTGCAGCTGCTGCACGCGCTGCTGGAAGACGAACAGGGCCGCCAGCGCTGGGCCCTGGCCTACCGCCCGGCCGAGGCCGGCTCGGCGCTGCATGTGCTGAACGAGGGCCTGCTGGAGCAGGCGCGCCTGGCCCCCGTGCGCCTGGCGCCGCTGGACCTGGCCGCGCTGGCCGCCCTCGTCGATTCGCTGGAACTGCCCGGCGTCAGCGGTGAACGCCTGGCACCGGGCCTCTTGGCGCGCACCGGCGGCAACCCGCTGTACGTGCTGGAGACGCTGAAGCAGGCCTGGGTGGACGAACGCCTGGCCGAACGCGGCGGCAGCGCGCCGGCCTTGGGCAGTGCCGACGTGAACGCCCCGCCGCGCGGTGGCGCCGTGGCCCTGTCCGAAGCCGGCCTGCTGCCGCGGCCTTCTTCGGTGCTGCGGCTGGTGGAGCGGCGCCTGGTGCAGCTGTCGCCGCAGGCGCTGGCGCTGGCGCGCTGCGCCGCGGTGGCGGGGCAGGACTTCAGCGCGCCGCTGGCCAGCCGCGTGCTGGGCGTGCCGGCGCTGTCGCTGGCCGATGCCTGGGCCGAGCTGGAGTCGGCGCAGATCCTGCGCGACAACGCTTTCGTGCACGACCTGATCCAGGACGCCGCGCTCGGCTCGGTGCCGGCGGCCATTGCGCGCCAGCTGCACGGGGAGATCGCCGCACACCTGGAAGGCGAAGGCCGCGCCGCCGCCGCGCGCATTGCGCGCCACTGGCTGGACGCCGGCCAGCCCGGCCGCGCCGCGCCGCTGCTGGAGAGGGCCGCGAACGACGCCGCGCGCGCGCTCGAGCCTTCCGAGGCCGGGCGCATGTGGGGCCAGCTGGCCGAACTGCGCCACGCCGAGGGTGACCACGACGCGGCTTTTGCCGCCGCCGAACAGGCCGTGCTGCTGGTGCGTTCGGAAACCAGCGGCGCGCCGTTGGCCGCGGCCATCGCCCGCATGCAGGCCCTGGCGCGCAACGGCCTGCAGCGTTCGCAGGCCTTCGAGGCGCGCGCCACCATGCACCATGTGCGCGGCGAGCCCGAGGCCGCGGCCGAGGCGCTGCAGAAGGGCCTGGCCGCGCTGCCGGCCGACGCCCCGCCGCAGCCGCGCATCACGCTGCTCAACATGCAGGCCGTGGTGCTGCGCCGCAGCGGCCGCACCGACGAGTCGCGCCAGGTCTTCGAGCAGGCGCTGGCGCTGGCCCGCACCGTGCCCGACAGCGGCGACCTGCCGGCGGTGCTGAACAACCTGGGCCTGCTGCTGCAGGACCTGGACGACCACCTGGGCGCCATCACCCTGATGCAGGAAGCCGCCGAGCGCCAGACCGACCCGCTGGTGCGCGCGCGTGTCATCAACAACCTGGGCATCTCGCTGGAAGAGCGCGGCCAGGCCGCGCTGTCGCGCGAGCAGTGCCTGGCCGCAGCGCGCCTCGTGCAGGGCGCGGCCGGCGTGGTGGAGATCAACCTGGCCATCCGCCTGGGCGCCAACGCGCGCACGCTGGGCCGCTGGCGCGATGCCATGGCCCACCTCGACCGCGCCGAGCAGCTGCTGCAGGAGCAACCCAACAAGCGCGAGGTGGAACTGCACCGCGTGCGCGGCGCGCTGTGGCTGGACCTGGGGCGCCCGAACCTGGCGCGCGAAGCGCTGGAGCGCGCCGCCGTGCTGTGCGCCGCGCTGCCGATCACGGCCGCCGAGCTGGCCCCGGTGCAGGCGCGCCTGGCGCTGCTGCTGGGCCAGGACGCGCTGGCGCTGTTGCGCCCGGCCGAACAGCTGCTGCTGGCCACCCACGAGCGGCGCATGGGCCGGCGCGTGCAGCTGGTGCTGGCGCAGGCCCTGCCGGCCGACGAGGCGCTGGCGCTGCTGCAGGCCATGGCCCAGGACACCGGCCTGCGCGACAACGCCGCCGCCGCGCTGCCGGTGGAAGTGCGCCTGGCCCAGGCCCTGCTGGCCCTGCAGCGCCCGGCCGAAGCGCTGCGCCACGCCCAGCGCGCCGCCGACTGGCTGCAGGCCCTTCAGCCGGTGGACATGGCGCCGGCCGAGGTGTGGCTGACGCTGGCGCGCTGCGCCCAGGCGGCGGGCGACACCGGCCAGGCCGGCGCGGCTGCGGCACGCGGCGCCGCCGAGCTGCAGCGCAACGCGCGCGAGCACCTCGACCCGGCCTTCCACGAGAGCTACCTGCAGCGCAACCCGGTCAACCGCGATCTGCTGAACCTGGCCGATCAGTTGGTGCGCGACGCCGTCGCCTGAGTCGACGGCTAGATGCGCTTCGCGCCGCCGTCGCGGATCAGCGCGCGGCGCACCTGCCGGTCGCCCTTCAGCGTGACGGCGACGAAAGCGGCCTGCGGCTCGTCCTGCAGCTGCTGCTGCACCTGCTGCAGCGGGTCGCAGGCGTAGCTGTTGCAGATGTCGGCGCGTTCGTCGCGCGGCAGCACGCAGCCCTGAGGGCCCTGGTAGACGCAGGCATGCCAGGTGTGGCGCGGCGGAATCTGCGCCATGTACCAGTCCACCGCGTCCTGCAGCGTGCGGCCGGCTTCGCGCTGCTGCCAGCGCAGCAGCTGCGGCAGCGTGATGAAGGCGTGCGTGGGCCCGCCCTGCGTGCAGCAGCGGCCGCGGCATTGCGTGCACAGGCGCCACTCCTGGTTGCCCAGGTCGGATGGCGGCGGCGCCGGCGCCAACGGCTCCACGGTGTCGTCCACCGGCTGCTCGATCAGCCGCTGCAGGTGCGCGTGGTGGGCGGCGCGTGTGGCCTTCGGCACCGGCACGATCTTCGTTTCGGCATGGCGCAGCCACAGCAGCGTGGTGCGGCCGCCGCCCGCGTGCGGCGCGGCCGCGCGCTGCGCCGGTTCGCCCAGTTGCTGCGTCAGGCGGGCCCAGCGCGCCTGCACCTCGCGCAGGCGGCAGCCGGCGGCACCGCACAGGCCGGCGTGGCGCTGCAGCGCGTTCAGCGCGGTGCCGCAGTGGCGGCAGGTGGTGGCGGGCTTCATCGCCGGGCCTGCAGGGCGGCGAGCCCCGGCCAGTCCGCACGCTGCAGCAGGGTCTTGCGCGCGGCGGCGCTCCAGGGCGCGCCGGTGGCCAGGGCTTCCTTGAAGGCGCCTGCATCGCTGATCCAGCTGCCGCCCAGCGCCGTGACGCCGCGCGCGAACAGCGCATCGGGCAGGCAGGCCGCGCCGGGGCCGATGAGCACCAGGCGGCGCGCGCTGCGGCAGGCGGCCAGCACATCGGCGAGCGTGTGGTTCAACAGCACGGTGCTGGTGCACAGCACCTGGGTGCAGCCGGCCAGGGCCTGCGGGTCGAGCGTGACGCTGAAGCTGGGGTGTGTGCCCGCGAGATCCGCGCGCAGCTCCAGCACCGTCAGGCGCGCGCCGTGGGCCGTGACCTGCTTCACCAGCGGCGGGAAGAAGCCGACCATGCCGATGGATTCGCCAGGCCCGGGCTCGATGCCGCCGATCGAATCGGTGGCGGCGGGCGGCACGTAGCCGGCGCGGTCGAACAGCTCGCGGGTGAGGGCGTTCACCGCCGCGAAGCCCAGCGCTGCGTGGGCCGGTGACGCGGCCGGGTCGGCCCAGCCGGCAGCCAGCGCCAAGGCATCGGCGCCCTGCACGGCGCCCGCCGTGGTGGCGATGCGGGCCAGCGCGTCGTCCAGCAGCAGGTAACTCAGGCCGAGTGCGCCGCTGTCGAGTTCCAGCGCGCCGAACTCGCCCGCCTTGCTGCCACTCCAGGGCACGGGCGGCAGGTGCAGCGCTTTCACGCGCGGCACCGCGCGGCCGGCGTAGGCCGCGTGCAGATCAGCCAGCACATCGTGGGCAAGGCTCATGACCATGATGATGTCTGAAAGCGCGACGCCTCCTCCGATCGACGGTTGCGCACGGCACAGGTGTCTGGTTACGCTTCCTTGCGTTCGCAGGCCCGCGAACGTGTCGACATCCAACCGAACAAGCCCTGGGAGGCCCACCATGCCGATTGCCCGCAAGCTGCGGACTGCTCTGCTCTGCGCGTCCGCCGCGCTGCTCGTGACTCAGCTCAGCGCCTGCATCACCATGCGCACGGGCCTAGGGCCCGGCGCCGCGGCCTTGCCCGGCATGGACAAGGCCCGCAAGGCCTACGCCCTGCAGCAGAAGCTGCAGGCGCTGGCCTTCTCGGTGCGCAGCGATCCGGCCGGCGGGCAGTTCGCCTTCATCGCCACCAAGGACGTGAAGGGTTTCCCCGTCAGCCTGAACTTCGACCTGGCCGCGTCGCCGATGACACGCGCCATGGGCGTGGCCGGCCTGGCCGTCCCGCTCACCGGCAGCACCGTGGCCTTCGACGCGCCGGTGGTGGCCCAGCTGGGCAGCATGGGCGTGCCCGAGGCCACCATCACCGAGATGCAGGCCACGCTGAGTGCCGCCGTCGAGGCGGTGAACACGCTGGGCAGCTGAGGGCGCGGCTCAGCCGCCGGCCCGGAACACGCGGCCCTGCGCGTCGACGGCCAGCCAGGCCGTGGCCTCGGCCTCCAGGAAGGGCAGCGCCTCTGCGCCCATCAGCATCGCGATGCTGGCCACGGCGCCGGCGGCCACGCAGGCCGGCGCCACCACGCTCACGCTCTGCCAGTGCGCCGCGGGCCAGCCGCTGCGCGGGTCGAGCAGATGGCAGTAGCGGCGGCCATCGAGTTCGAAGTAGCGCTCGTAGTCCCCGCTGGTGGCCAGGGCGCCGCTGGCCAGGGCCAGCTCGGCCAGCACGGCGTCGGGCTCGCGGGGGTGCGTCACGCCCAGGCGCCAGGGCTGGCCGTCCAGGCGCGGGCCCAGCACGCGGATGTCGCCGCCCAGGTTCACGAGGGCCGCGCCCACGCCGGCTGCCGCCAGCACGGCGGCGGCGCGGTCGGCGGCGTACTCCTTGCCGACGCCGCCGAAGTCCAGCTCCATGCCGGCCTGGGGCAACTGCAGCCACGGGCGCTGCCACACCACGCGTGGCCAGCCCACCAGGGCCAGCAGCGCCTGCAGGGCGGCGGGCTCGGGCAGGCGCGGCTGGCGGAAGTCCCAGGCCTTGCGCAGCACGCCGGTGGTGATGTCGAAGAGGCCGCCGCTGGCCGCATGCGCGCTGGCGGCGAAGTCGAGAAGGTCGGCGGTTTCTGCGTCCACAGCCTCGCGCCGGCCGCTGCCCGCCGCGGCGTTCAGGCGCGACAGCACGCTGTCGGCGCGGTAGCGCGAGTACTTGGCCTCGATGCGCCGCACCTCGGCTTCGGCCGCCTGCAGCGCGCCGGGCGGCGCCGGCGCTTCGAGCGTGATGCGGCACGGGCCGCCCATCGCCTCGAAGTGATGGGTCAACTCAAGGGGTGGCGCAGCCGATGCGCGTGGCGCCGACCGCGACATCGTCGATCCATACGGTGTTGGTGCTGCCGTCATAGGCTTCCCAGCCCAGCTTCAGGTCGGACAGGTCGGGGCGCCAATTCTGGATCTGGTTGAGCCAGGCCTGGTCGACGTCGGCGGTGGGCGAGCCGTCCTGCTGCAAGCCGGCCGGCGCGTTGCCGTCGATCCAGGTCTGGATGGTGCCGGCCGATTGGTCGATGCGGAACTCGACGCAGGTCCACACCTGCGCCGCCATCGGCACGCTGAGCGCGATGCCGGCCGGGCTGAGCGAGGGCAGCGTGGCGTCGTCTTTCGAGCGGTTCCACTTCACGATGCCGCTCTGGCCGCCGATGCGCAGCTCCTGCGACTGCGTGCCCGACGAGTCCTTCGCGTCGCGCATCGACGCGAAGGTGACGTGCTGGTTGCCCAGCGCGTTCTGCAGCCGGATGTAGAAGCGGCCGTAGCGCAAGGCGCCCAGCGTGGCCATCGCGGGCGTGATGATGAAGGCGTGGCCGCAGTAGTCGTTGCCGGGGTCGATGCGCACCGACTTCTGGCCGCTGCGCGCCACCGTGGCGTCGACGGTGGCCTTGCCGCTGCCCGAGTAGCAGTTGGGGCCGCCCACCGTCCAGCGCGTGCTGTCGGGCGGGCTGCCGGCCGTGGCGCTCTCGAAGTCGTCGCAAAGGGCCAGGCTGGCGCAGCTGGTGGCGGGGGCGGGCGCCGGGGCCGGGGCCGGCGCAGGTGCTGGAGCAGGGCCTGGCGCGGGTGCAGGGCCGGGCGCCGGTGCAGGCGCGGGAGCGGGAGCCGGTGCCGGTGCCGGCCCTGCGGCCGTGCCGCCGGCGCCACCGCCCAGGCTCGAACCGCCCAGGGCGTCGGTGTTCCAGCTCGGGTCGCTGCCGCCCTTGCCGCCGCCGCACGAAGCCGCGCCGGCTGCCGCCAGCACCGCACAAGCACCGCGCAGCCACGCCAGCGCGGCGGGGCGGCGCCCCTTCGGTTCAGAACGCATAGGCCATCCCCACTTGCACCATCGTCGCGTGGAAGGGGTCGATGGCGGGCGAGCCCTTGCCACCGACGCGCCAGTTCGAGCGCTGTTCGTACTTCTCGAGCTTGAGGTCGAAGGTCCAGTCGGCCCAGCGCAGTTCGCCCTTGATGCCCAGCGTGATGGCGCCGAAGGCGGCCAGGCGCTGGTCGGCGGTGCTGTAGTCGGCGCCGTTGCCGGGGCCGGGGTAGATGTCGAGATCGGTCACCGGGTCGACGTAGAAGTTGGCCGCCGACTGCGTGTAGGCGCGCAGCGAGGGCGAGAGCTTGAAGAGTGGGCCCAGCGGCTGCACCCACTGCAGTTCGAGCGTCTGCGCGCGGATGCCGAAGCTGTCGCTGTAGCTGCGCCAGCTGCTGCGCAGCGTGCCGTCGACGGCTTCGAAGAAGTGGTTCCAGCGCCCGGTGAGGGTGGTGGCCTTGCGTTCGCGCGGGCGCCGGTCGCCCTGCTTGTAGGGGTCGTCGTAATAGCCGCGGCCGCCGGCGTAGCCCAGGCTGAGCTGCACCAGGTCGTTGCGCGAGACGGCGCGCGTCAGGCTCAGCATGAACTCGCCGCTCTTGCGCGTGTCGCGCACCACGCCCAGCACGCCGCCTTCGGTGGGGGTGATGGTGTCGCTGCTGGCGCCCAGCGACAGGCCCAGGGTGTTGTTGTTGTCCTCGCTCGACCAGCGGCCTTCGGCCGCCACGGCCTGCGACAGGTAGTCGTTTTCCTTCGAGCGCGTGGCGCTCAGCGCGTAGGCGCTGCGTTCGCGGTAGTGCGTGAGCTTGGCATCGACGGCGGTGCGGCGGTCGACCATGCGGCTGGCCCCGCTCACGTCGCTGTAGTAGCGCGGCGAGGCGCCCGAGACTTCGTCCACCACCACCCCCGCTTCCACCGCGAAGCGCGCGCCCAGCGGCAGCACCACGCGCCGCGGGCGAATGCACGCGGATGCGGTCCAGGCTGGCCGGCTCGCTGCCGTCGTAGTAGGGGTAGCGCACGCGCACGCTCTGGCTGTCCTGGTACTTCAGCAGCTTGAATTCGACCGTGGCGCGTTCGGGCGCCTCTTCGGCGGCGGCCCCTTGTGGCAGCAGGCCGGGCAGGGCCAGCGCGGCGGCCGTCAGCAGGCCGAGTGGACGTGGTGGCCGTTGCGCTTCAGTTGCAGCCACAACCACCCCCGCCCACGCCGCTGCTGCCGGTGCCGTTTTCCTTGCTCTGGTAGACGTGCTGGGTGAAGCGCTGGTCCAGCGCGTCGCCGGCCATCGTCATTTCGGGCCGCGCCAGGTTGCCCTTCTCCCAGGGCTTGGGCGGCTGCGGCGCGGCGCAGCCGGCCAGCAGTGCGGTGGCCAGCAGGCCGAGCAGGGCGCGGCTCATCGGCGCTCCGCCAGGGCGGCCACGATGCGGGCTTCCAGTGCCGCCGCGTCTTCGTCGCGGAAGCCGGCGTGCAGGTGCAGCACGCGGCCTTCGGCGCCGATCAGCACCGAAGTGGGCATGGCCTTTACGGCGTAGGCGGCGGGTGTGCTGCCTTCCGGATCCCAGGCCACCTGGAACTGCGCCGGGCGCTGGGCCAGGAAGCGCTCGCCGTCCTCGCGCTTCTGGTCGACGTTGACGGCCACGATGCGCAGGCCCTGCGCCGCGTACTTGGCATGCAGCGCGTTCATCCACGGAAACGACTGCTTGCACGGCCCGCACCACGAGGCCCAGAAGTCCAGCAGCACCACCTGGCCCTTGTAGGCCGACAGGCGCACAGGCGTGGTGTTGGCGTTCTGTGCCGCGATCTCGGGCGCGCGGTCTCCCACCTTCAGCGCGTTGGCGGGGCCGGCGTGCAGGGCGGCGAGGGCCAGGCAGGCCAGGGCGAGACGGGCTGACTTCACTTCGTATGTCCTCGGTGGATGTGCGCAGGGGCCGGGCAGCGCGCCAGCAGCGCCACGGCGACGACCAGCAGCAGCAGCCAGTGCAGCGCGAAGGCGCCACCGCCGCCGCCGACGTTGGTGATCTCGGTGCGGGCTTCGGCCGCCATCGCCACGGTGAGTACGCTGCCGTCTTCGGCGGTGAGGGTGAGCGTGCCGCTGCCGGTGCCGCCCACGCTGGGCGCAAAGCTCACGGCCAGCGAACACGAGGTGCCGGGCGGCAGCGTCCACGGCACGCCGCGGCAGGCGTCGGTGGCGCTGCTGTCTTCCAGCACGAAGCCGCTGCTGGTGGTGGCCGAACGGATGGTGGCCGCGGCCGTGCTGCGGTTGGTGATGCGCAGGCTGAGCGGGTCGCTGCGGCCGCCGGTGCGCACGACGGTGGCGCGGAAGTCGAGCATCGCGCGGTCGGTGGCGAAGGGGCTGGTCGACGGCGTGCCCGGCGTGGGTGTCGGTGTCGGGTTGGGCGTGGGCGTAGGCCCCGGTGTCGGGTTCGGCGCTGGCGTGGTGCTGGCCGAGCCGATGCCACTGAGCAGCACATCCGCCGGGTTGGTGCCGTCGCTGGCCACCAGCAGCGTGGCGCGCCGTGCGCCGGCCACCTCGGGCACGAACTGCAGCAGCACCGTGCAGCTGGCGCCCTGTGCCAGCCGGATGCCGCCGCTGCAGGTGCCGCCGGCGATGGAAAAGGCCTCGGGCGCGCTGCCGGTGAGTGCGAACGAGGACACCGCCACTTCGCCCGGCCCCTGGTTGTTCAGCGTGTACGTCAAGGTGGCACTGCTCTGGCCCACGGCCACGCTGCCGAAATCGGCCTCGGCCGCGGTTTCGGTCCAGGCCAGCACCGGCAGCACGCTGCTTACACCCAGGCCGGTGAGCACGATGCTGTTGGGCGAGCTGAAGGCGTTGGAACGGATCAGCACCCGCTCGGCCGCATTGGCCGCCGCGGCCGGCTGGTAGGCCACGCCCACCGTGCAGCGCGCGCCCGCGGCCAGGCTGGCCGGGCAGTCGTGCGTGACGGCGAACTCGGTGGAGCTGCTCTGGATCTCGCCCAGCGCCAGCTCGGCGCTGCCCGCGTTCGACAGCGTCACCGTGCGCGCCGCCGTGGTGGTGGCCAGCGTCACGCGGCCGAAGCCCAGCGCCGGCCGCGACAGCGCGACGATGGGCGAAGGCAGCGCCACGCCTTCGCCCTGCAGCGACACGCCGGCCGTGCCGGTGGGTGTGTTGGACGCCAATTCCAGCGTGGCGCTGCGTGTGCCCACGGCGGCGGGCTTCAGCGCCAGCGTCACCGTGCAGCTGGCGCCCGGCGCTACCGGCGTGCCCACCTGGCAGCTGCCGGCCATCACGATGTCGGCGCTGTGCAGGCCGCGCAGCGTCAATGCCGAGATCACCAGGTTGGCGGCGCCGCTGTTGCCCACGGTGAGCGTGCGCGCCGTGCCGGCCAGGCCCACGGCCTGCGTGCCCAGGTCCACCAGGGCGGCGTCGAGTGTCATGGTGGGTGCGGCGGCGCTGCTGGCCTGGCCCACCAGCGCCACGGTGGAGCTGCCCGAGCCGGCGTTGTGGCGCAGCACCAGCGCGGCCTCGCGGCTGCCGGCGGCGGCGGGCGTGAAGCGGATGTCGACGCTGCAGTTGGCCCCCGCCGCCACGCTGACGCCGGTGGCGCAGGTGCTGGCGCCATCGATGGCGTACTCGGCCGCACTGCTGCCGCTGAGCGCCACGCCGTCGAACACCAGCCGCGCGTTGCCGATGTTGCTGAGCACCACGCGCTGCGTGCCGGACGTTCCGCCCAGCGCCTGCGAGAAGGTGAGCTGTGTGGGCGACAGCGACACCACCGGCGCTTCGCTGCCGCCCAGGCCGATGAGGCCGAGCACGCTGCTGCCGGCGTTGTGCGTGATGGTGAGCGAGCCGGAGCGTGTGCCCGCCAGCGTGGGCCTGAAGGTCACCGCCACCGTGCAGCTGGCGCCGGCAGCCAGTGACTGGCCGGCCGCGCAGGTGCCGCCGGCGAGCGCGAAGTCGCTGCCCGTGGTGAGCGCCAGCGTGCCCAGCACCAGCGGCGCGGTGGCGCTGGCGGCATTGCTCAGCGTGACGGTCTGCGCCGGCGTGGCGATGGCCAGCGCCTGCACGCCGAAGTTGATGCTGGCGGGTTCCAGCAGCGGCCTGGGCGTGGCGGCCACCGGCAGATAGATCGGGGTGCCGCCCAGGGTCTGCGCGATGTAGGCGGCCACGTCGTTGAGCTGTTCGTTGCTCAGCTTGTTGGCCAGGAAGGCCATCTGCGATTCCGAGCCTGTGGCCGCCTTGATGCGCGCCGCGTCCTTGCCGCCGACGATGCGGTTCTGCGCGCCGCCGGGCAGCGTGCCGTGGCAGGCCGAATTGGCGCAGCTGCGCTTGCCGGGCTCCTGCGAGGTTCTGTAGATCAACGCGCCGTTCGTGGCGTCCTGCGCCTGCGCCGTGGGGGTGATGGGCAGCAGCGCCGCGAGCAGCGCCGCGGCGGCCGAACGGGCCGCCCTCACGCCTTCAGCCAGGGCAGGTCTTGCCCGGCGATGTTCCAGATGGCGTCGGTATGGTCGCCGTTGGCGCGCCGTTCGTTCGGCCAGCCCCACTGCGTGCTGTTGGCTTCGCTGGACGGCACGCCCATCGCGCGCAGCACCATGCCCAGCCACTGGTTGTAGAGCAGCCCCGAGTACCAGTGCGGGTCTGAAGACCAGCTGAAGGAGGTGAGGTCGCGGTAGTCCAGGTACTGCCCGGTCTTGAAGTAGCCGCCCGCATCACCCAGCGTCACCAGCGGGATGCAGCGGTTGTGGTGGTGGCCCGGGTTGCCGCCCGAGCCGAGCTCGAAACTCTGCGCCAGCAACGCCTTGTCGAAGAGCGTGCGGCCGTCGGCCGTGCGCACCTGGTCGAGCTTGTTGGCCAGATCGAGCAAGGCGCCTTCGAACTGCAGCTGCACCGCGGCGCTGAAGCCGGCGCGCTTGCCGGCGTCGTCCAGCGCGTGGGCGTAGTTGTTGTGCCAGGAGTGTTCCGACTCAGGGCCGAAGGTGTACGAGTTGGGCCCGCACACGTAGACGCGGCTGATGCCCGCCGAAAAGGCCGCGGTGACGATGTCGTTCCACAGCCTCTCGCACTGCGCCTGCTTCGGCGGCTCGCCGTAGAAGCCGGCGCCGGACTCCAGCGCCGCGGTGTCCACCGTGGGCCGCGGGAAGTTGCTGGTGGCGGTGCTCACCACCTGGTCCTGCACCTGGGCCAGTAGGTCGAGGTACTCGCTCAGGCGGGTGCGGCAGTCGGCGCTGCACTGCGGGTCGGTCATCACCAGGCCGGCGTGTTCGCGCACGCGGTCCACCAGCACGACGGGGTCGGCCGCGGGGCCTGTGCTGGTGGTCTGGAACAGGCGGTCGAAGAGCTTGACGTTGCTCTCGGCCGTCTGCGTGGTGGTGGACAGCGTGCCGCCGCTGCGGCTGACCGACACCTGGTTGCGCACGATGGCGCCGGCCGGCGGGCGCGTGGGGTAGAAGCTGGCCGAGCCGGCCAGCACCTGGTCGATGCTCGGGTTGCTGGTGTCGCCACCGATCGACATGCCGCGGTTGTGGCCCAGGCTCGTGTGGTAGTCGAGGCCGTTGATGACGCTCATGCGCCCCAGCATGCGCGCCGACAGCGCGGCCGAGGGCGCGTTGAGGATCTCGCTGACGGTGGTGCGGCCACCCGCGGTGTCGGCGGTGAGCGGCGCGCCGCGCACGGCCACGCCGCCGGCATTGGCGGTGAGCGTGGGCGTGGCGTTCAGCAGCGGGCCGAAGAACTGACTCTGGAACACGCCATGCCAGGTGGTCATGTGCACGAAGCAGCGTTCGGCGGCGCCGGCGTCTTGGGCCTGGGCACGCACTTCGCGCGGTAGCAGCGAAGGCAGCAGCGGCAGGGCCAGCAGGGCACCGCCGCTGCCCATCAGGAACTGGCGGCGGCGCAGGCGGTCGTAGACAGGCTTCATGGTGCAGGCTTCAGCGCGGCCGCGCGATGGTGGCGAACTCGCGGCGCAGCGCCACGCTGGCCAGCAGGCTGTTCAGGTTGGCGCCGGCGGCGGCCTCGCGGCGCAGCGCGTCGACGAGGTCGGCGTCGTAGGCCGTGTCGTTGCGGCCGAAGGTGTAGCGCACGTAGTTCTTGGCGAAGCAGCGCTCGAAGTGGCCGCTGTCCAGCACCAGCTGCTGCGCTTCGGCCGCGCTGGCGACGGCGCGCGCCGGCAGGCCCGAGAGTTGCGCCACGGCGGCGGTGTCGAGTGGCCTGTCACCCAGTCTGGCGCCGCTGTCGTTGCGCACCACTTCGCTGCCGCGCACGCGGCCCAGCGCGTCGAAGCGCTCGAACACGAAGCCCCAGGGGTTGATGCTGGCCAGGTGGCAGCCCACGCAGGAGGTGCCGGGCATCTGCGTCACGCGCTCGGTGCGCTGGCGCGTGGTGAGCACGCCCGTGAGGTCGGCGCGGGCGTTGGACTGGTCCATCGCCGGCGGCGGCAGCGCCTGGCAGGTGAGCGCACTCAGCACGCGGATGCCGCGCTGGATGGGCAGCGTGGTGTCGGAAGCGCCGTTGGCCAGGATGCCGATGCGCGTGAGCAGCCCGACGCGCGCCGTTTCGGTGAAGAGCGGCGGGGTGGACGTGCCGTCCCACACCGGCGTGCCGTAGAGCGTGGCGATGTCGGCGGTGCGTGCGAACGAGTGGCGGTCGGTCAGCACCTGCTGCAGCGAACCGTCGCGCGCGGCCAGCCAGGACACCATGTCCAGCACCTCGTTGATGGCGGCGTCGCGCGTGGTGGCCAGCGGCCGGTAGCCGGCGGCGAAGGCGTCGAACCGGGCATTGCCCACCTTGCCGTCCATCGCCACCAGTTCCTGCAGGCGGAACCACTGGTCGAAGAAGCGGCGCATCGGGGCTTCGGCGCGGGTGTCGTTCACCAGGCGGCGCACCTGCGCCTGCAGCACGGCGGGCGTGAGCAGGCTGGCGTCGTCGGCGGCGGCGGCCAGGGTGGCGTCGGGCGCGGTGTCCCAGAAATGCAGCGACAGGCGCGTGGCCATCTCGTGGCTGTTCAGCGGCACGCAGCCGCCAGCATCGGCGTCCACGGCCTGGCCGCGTTCGGGCACCAGGTACAAGCGCGGCGAGACCATCATCGACGCCAGCACCTTGTTCATGGCGGCCGGCGTCATGGCACCACCGGCGGCGCGGCGCCACACGTCGGCGTCGGCATCGGTGATGGGCTGGCGGAAGAAGATGCGGCCGGCCTTGCGCGCGAAGGCCGACATGCAGGTGTCGGCATCGGCGCCGCAGGCACCCAGCAGGCGCGTCACGCGAGCGGGGTCGGCGGTGATGCGCGCGGCCAGGGTCTCGGCCACCTTCTTCAGCGCGCCGACCTGGCGCGTGTTGAGCGTGGCGTCGAGGCGTTCGTAGCCGGTGTGGCGCGCACTGTCGGGGTTGCGCAGCACGTCGGGCGGGAACTGCGTGGTGTCGTTGACCAGCGTCTCGATGCCGGCGGCCATCTCGGTTTCGCCGGTGAGCTGCACCAGGTTGTCGGACAGCACGTTGATCAGCTGGCGCCGCGTGAGCCGCCGCGGCGGGCCGGCGGGCGCGCAGCCGGTGGCTGCGGGTGGCTCGGTGGCGGCCACGGCCAGCACCTGCGCGTGCGGGTCAAGCGACGGGGTGGCCACCACCGGAGGGGCCTGGGGCGCCGGCGCCGGCGCGGCGCTGCTGTTGTTGGCAGCACCGCCCGAGCCGCCACCGCAGGCGGCCAGCAGGCTGGCGCAGAAAAGGCAAATCAGCGTCGTCCGCATGGCGGGGCAGGTGGGTTGAGGGGGTCGCGGCAGCGGCCGGGTGGCGCGTCAGGCGCCGGACCGTTGCAACGGGGCGCAGCTTGCCCGAGGCCCGCGCGGCGCGGAAGGCCCGCTGTGGCGCGACATTGGCGCAGGATGTGTGCGGCCTGCGAGCAGGCGGAAGTTCTGTAACGCGGCGTTGAAGTCTGCGTGCCGCTCAGCCCGTGCACCAGATGGGGCCGCCCTGCTGAAAGTGCCTGCGCCGCACCCGATTGGGGCCGCATCCGTAACCGCCCACTTGAGCGGGGGGTGGACAACGCTGTCGGCAACCGGACGTGAACTAGTTCACGTCACCGCCTTTGCGCCGGTACATGTCCGCATCGGCGCACTTGAGCAGCGCCTCCACGTCCTGCCCGTCTTCGGGGTAGACGGCCACGCCAAAGGCGGCGCCGGCCAGCAGTTCCTCGGCGTCCAGGCCCTGCAGGGCCGCCAGCGGCTGGCGCAGCGCGTCCTGCAGGTGCAGCCTGACGGCCTCGGCGTCGCGGCGTGTCTCCACCGACTCGAGCAGGATCACGAACTCGTCGCCCGCGTAGCGCGCGACCAGGTCGTTGCCGCGCACGCCGTGGCGCAGGCGTTCGGCCAGTTCGCGCAGCACGGCGTCGCCCACGTCATGGCCGTGGCGGTCGTTGATCTGCTTGAAGCGGTTGAGGTCGGCGAACATCACGACGAAGGGCCGCGTGTCGCCACGGCGGCGCGCGTGCACGATGCGTTCTTCGATGCGGCGCAGCACCGCCTCGCGGTTGGACAGGCCGGTGAGCGGGTCGGTCAGCAGCCGGTTCTGCATCTCGGCGAAGCTGCGCGCCAGGTCGCCCAGTTCGTCGCTGCGCTCGGTGTGCAGCGGCTCGCTGGCGTGGCCTTCGCCCACGCGGCGCGCGGCGGCGGCCAGGCGGCGCAACTCGGCCGCCACGTTGTGCAGCACGGCCAGGCCGACCAGCACCGTGGCCAGGGCCGCCAGCAGCGCCAGCCAACCGGTGTTGACGAAGTTGTCCTCGATCTGGAACAGGAAGTCGTGGCGCGGCACCGCCACCATGATCAGCCAGTCGAGCCCGGCCTCGTCGCGCAGGCGTGCATACCCCACCTGCACGCGCTGGCCGTCATCGGCGGTGAAGACGCCGGTGCGCGGCTCGGCACCGGCCGTGGCGCCGGCGGCGCGCACGGTCTTGTAGGTGGACACCACCAGCGGGTCGCTGCTGTCGGCCGCGTTCAGGCGCGTGTTGGTGCCGCCGCTGGCCGTCTTCAGGTGCGGGCCGCGCGACACGCCGATCAGGTTGCCGTCGGCTTCCACCACCATCGCCAGGCCGTTCTCGCTGAGCTTCAGGCGCTTCAGGAAGGCGTTGACCTGCTGCAGAGAAAGATCGGTGGCCACCACGCCTTCGAACTCGCCCGAGGCGTTGTTGACGCGGCGTGCGCGCGTGGCCACGAGCTCGCTGGTCTTGAAGTCGATGTAGACCGAGGTCCAGGTGGGCGTGGCGCTGCCCTGCGCGGCCCTGAACCAGGGGCGCTCACGCGGGTCGAAGATGCGCTCCTCGGGCGCCGGCGCCTGCAGCTCGCCGGTGATACCGGTGAAGCGGTAGATGGTGCGCGGGCCGCTGCCTTGCAGGCGCAGGCGCAGCTCGGCTTCGCTCTCGGTGTAGCGCCACAGGCCGAGGAAGCGGCCCTGGCGGTCGCCGTAGTAGGCGTAGTTGTTGGGGTCGCGGTGCACGCTGGTGGCGAGCCAGAAGCGTGTGCGCAGGGCCGGCAGTTCGTCCTGCAGCGACACCGGCGCGGCCACGCCCTTGGGGAAGGCCGATTCCAGCACCGCGGCCGAGCCCGAGACGTGGCGGTCCACCGCCTGCGCGATGCGGTTCACCGTCTCCACGAGCAGCTGCCCGCTGAGGTTGTCCACCGCGTTCTGGCCGGCGCGGTAGGACAGCAGCGCCAGCACACCGGCCAGGGCCAGCACGAGCAGCACGTAGGGCAGGGTGAGCTGCCAGCGCAGGCTCAGGCGGGAGAGCATGGTCGGATGTCGAAAGGAAAGGGGCCGGCATGTGCCGGCCCCGTCTCAGGCGTGATGCGTCACAGGCCGGCGGCGGCACGCAGGGCGGCGGCCTTGTCGGTGCGCTCCCAGGTGAACTCGGGTTCCTCGCGGCCGAAGTGGCCGTAAGCCGCCGTCTTCTCGTAGATCGGGCGCAGCAGGTCCAGCATCTGGATGATGCCCTTGGGCCGCAGGTCGAAGACCTCGGCGACGATGGCCGAGAGCCGGTCGTCCGACAGCTTGCCGGTGCCTTCGGTGTAGACCGTGATGTTCATCGGCTTGGCCACGCCGATGGCGTAGGCCACCTGCACCTGGCACTGCTTGGCCAGGCCGGCGGCGACCACGTTCTTGGCCACGTAGCGCGCGGCGTAGGCGGCCGAACGGTCCACCTTGGACGGGTCCTTGCCGCTGAAGGCGCCACCACCGTGCGGGCAGGCGCCGCCGGAGGTGTCGACGATGATCTTGCGGCCGGTGAGGCCGCAGTCGCCCTGCGGGCCGCCGACGACGAAGCGACCCGTCGGGTTGACGTGGAACTTCGTGTTCTTGTCGAGGAGCTTCTTCGGGATGACCTTCTCGATGACGAGGTCGACGATCGCCTCGCGGAGCGTCTTGTACTTCACGTCCTCGTCGTGCTGCGTCGAGACGACGATCGCGTCGACACGCACCGGCGTGTTGCCCTCGTACTCGAGCGTGACCTGGGTCTTGCCGTCGGGGCGGAGGAAGTTGACCTTCTTCGCCTTGCGGATCGCCGTGAGCTGCCGCGCGAGCTGGTGGGCGTAGTCGATCGGCGCCGGCATCAGGTTCGGCGTCTCGTCGCACGCGAAGCCGAACACGAGGCCCTGGTCGCCGGCCCCCTGCTCCTTGTGCATGCCCTCGCCTTCGGTCACGCCCTGCGAGATGTCCGGGCTCTGCTTCTCGACGGCCGTGATTACCGCGCAGGTGTCGGCGTCGAAGCCCATCTTCGAGCTCGTGTAACCGATGTCCCGCACCGTCTTGCGCACGATCGTCGGGTAGTCGATCGTCGCGGTGGTCGTGATCTCGCCGGCGACGACGACCATGCCGGTCTTCGCGAGCGACTCGCACGCTACGCGCGCGTGCTTGTCCTGCGCGAGGATCGCGTCGAGGATCGCGTCGGAAACGTGGTCACAAAGCTTGTCCGGATGTCCCTCGGTGACCGACTCCGACGTGAACTGATAACGTGCCATGCGAGAAGCTCCTCGGGTGTGATGCGAGCCCGAGGACATAGCGCGGCAGCGACGCGACGAAAAGCCCTATCGGCGCTTGCGGAGGGCCTCGGCGAGCTCCTCCGTGTCGTCGTACGGGTTCGGTTCCGGCCGCGACGGCCGCTCGGGCGGAATGGGCTTCGAGACCGGCGGAACGGTCACGCTCGGCCGCGACATGAGCGCGATCTCGGCCCCCGGAAGCGCGGCGATCGCGAGCGTCACCGCCGGCTGGAAGCTCAGGGGCGCCGCCGGACCTCCCACGCGATCGTAGAAGCGCGCGGTCACCATCCCCATGCGGGTCGGGCCGAGCTCCTCCCACACCTTCCGCCACGTCCGACCTTCGCGGATCGCTTCGACGAACGCCTCCGCGCTGGGGAACGAGACGGTGTGATGGAGCACCGTGTGCCGCACGAGCGAGAGGCCGGAGCCGCCGAACAGCGCGACGAGTGAGTCGCGATCCGCGGCGACGCGTGCCGGGGTCGCCTCGGCGTTCGGCTCGAGATCGCGCAGGGCCTGCGCGAGCATCTCGAACGGATCGGTCTCCTCGGGCGGACCGAATGTCAGGACGCCGATCTTGCCGTTCGGCGCGAGCGCGCTCGCCCAGCTCCTCAGGACCACCTCGCGCTGGCCCATGCGCCAGAGCCCGAACGCGCAGACGATGGCGTTCCACCCGCCTGCGCCCACGTCCTCGGGACCGACCTTGTCGACGGTCACCGAGGCGAAGCCTGCCCTTTTGATCTGCTCCTCGCAGATGCCGGCGAGCTCCTCGCTCTTCTCGGTGGCGCGCACGACGCCGCGGTCGCCGACCGCGCGCGCGACCGCGAGCACTTCGGCTCCCGGACCGGAGCTGGCGACGAGCACGCGCTGTCCCGGCCCGATCGCGAGCTCCTGCACGAGATCGAGGTGGTACGGCACGAAGCGCGGAACCCATTCCGCGAGGTAACGAGCGGCGGGGCGGTCCCAGGGCGTTCCCATGACATGCGGAGCATACCCCAGGTAGATCCCCCGCACACGTGGGCTCAGTGGATGGAGGTCCCCGCGGCGAACTTGCCGACGTCGGCCGCCGGGAGGGTGATCCCGAACGTCGTTCCAGAGCCGGCCACCGCAGCCTTCACGCGAATGCTTCCGCCGTGCAGCTCCACGATTTGACGAGCGATCGAGAGGCCTAGTCCGAGCCCCGGAGCGTTGTCGCGGCTGCGGCGGATGAACGGCTCGAAGATATCGGACGCGATCTCGGGCGCGATCCCGGGACCGTCGTCGGCCACCTCGATGCAGTACGTGTGGTCGTCGCAGGCGCTCGTCGTCACCTCGACGTGGCCGCCGCGCGGCGTGAACTTCACCGCGTTCGAGAGGATGTTCCAGATCGCCTGCTGAAGACGGAAGGCGTCTGCGAGGACCGGGAGGTCGGGCGCGACGTGCGCGGCAGTGAACCTGAGCTCCACGCCCTTGTGCGCGGCGCTCGGTCCGATCGCGTCGCCCGCTGCCCGGACGATCGCGCCGAGGTCGGCAAGCGAGCGATTCAGCGTGAAGCGCCCCGTCCGCGTGACGGAGGCCTCGACGAGATCGTTCACGAGCCGGGACTGCTCCTGCACGCTCTTCTTGATCACGAGGAGCGACGCGCGCACGACCTCGACGTCGTCGAGCGGCCGCCCGAGGAGCAGCTCGAGCCGCAGCCCAATGGCATGCAGCGGAGTCCGGAGCTCGTGCGACACGTGCGCGAGGAACAGCTCGCGCGCCTGCGCGAGCCTCTCGAGCTCCGCGATCGCGTCGCGAAGCTCGAGCCCCGAATCCACGATCGTGCGGAGGAGCTCGCCGTGAGTGCGGAAGCGCCGCGCGCCCACCGGCCCGTCGAGCCGCGCCGCGCGCCAGAGCCGGCGCGCGTCCAGTCCCGTGAGGCGCGACGCGCGCTCGCACTGGAGATGGTCGGGAAAGTCCGCAAAGACCCAGCCGACCACGACCGTGCCCGCGAGCTCGCCACCGCGGCGCAGCGGGAAGGCTCGAACGCGCAGCTGATCGAAGGGAGGTGCGACGTCTCCGTCCGCGTCGTGCCGTTCGCAGAGCGCGCGTTCGAAGGTGTCGGCAGGGGCACCGCCGTCGAACGCCCCCGACGAGACGAGCTGCGTGCCGACCCGCGTCGTGGTGAACGGCCCGAGACGACGCCGGCCGTCCCGATCGCGCATCGACACGACGAGGCCCGTCGCCGCGGCGAAGCACCGGAGCGGCAGGTCCCAGGAGGCAAGCGCCTCCTGACGTGTGACCTCGGAGACCGTCATTCTACGTCCGCGGGATGACGCCGGGGGGGAGCGTGTTGCCCGCCGTGATCGCTTCCTCGATCACGGGACTCTGTCGCGTCGGGGAGCGCGACAGGAGCCCGTAGTAGGCCGAGAACGGGAGCTGCGGGACCGCGCCGGCGCCATTCTCCATCTCCACGGTCTCCTCGACGATCGAGATGCCGTCCGGGCCTATGACGTACTCGCGCGTGACCTGCACGTTCCGGCTGCCACGGACCTTCGGGACGGTGATCGCCCGCCGGAGCCGGGTCGAGATCTCGACGTATCCGAGGAGGATGATGTTGTCGACGAGATGAGAGCCGTGGAGCTCCTCGCTGATCTGCGAGACGCCGAGCAGCTCGGGGCTCTCGTAGTTGAAGTAGGCGGTCACGAGCCTGTCCTTGCAGAAGGTTGCGAGTGAATAGAGGAAATCCGCGACCTCTTCGGGGATCGTCGCCTCGTAGACGGCCACCGAGTCGAACACGATGCAGTCGATCTGCTTCTCCTCGACGAGCTGCACGATCCGGTCGAAGTGGAGGTCGAGCTCGAGCTCGAGCGGCGACTCGTAGTGAATCGTCACCCTCCCCTCGTCGACGTGACGCTGCAGATCGAAGCCGAGGGTCTGGGCGTTTCGCAGGATCTGCGCGGGGTGCTCGTCGAGCGAGACGAGGAGCGCCTTCCGCCCGGACGTCGCCGCAGAGCAGAGGAATTGGATCCCGGCGACGGTCTTGCCCGTGCCGCTCAGGCCGGTCACGAGGGTGATCGAGCCCACGTAGAGGCCGCCGCCCATCATCGCGTCCAGCGCGGGAACCCCGGTGGAGAGCCGTTCTGACGACGTCGGCTGCGCGTCGCCGACCTTGGGCCGCGACTGCGCGCGGCGATAGACCTGCACGCCCGCGCCGGCCACGATCTCCATCGTGTGGCTGCCCTCGATGAAGTCCTGCCCTCGGGACTTCTCGATCGTGAGCCGGCGATGCACGCGCCGGTGCCTCTCGAGGCGCGACAGGGAGACGATCGTGTCGAAGACGTAGCGCTCGTGCGCGGGCGAGGCGCCCTCACCGACGTCGCGCTCGGCGGTGACGAGCGTGGTGACCCCCATCGTCGTGAGCTCCTCGATGAGCGCGTTGAGGTCGCTCCGGAACGAGAGCGACGCGGCCTCGGCGTAGAGCTTCAGCGGCGTGAGGCCGTCGATCATGAGGCGCTTGGCGCCGACGTCCTCGATGAACTCGAGGAGCACGCTGTCCCGCGCGCGCAGCTCCTTGAAGAGCGCCTCCGGGCTCGCCGACACGATCTTCAGCCGGCGATCCGCGATGAGCTTCTCGATGTTCCAGTCGAAGCCCTTCGCGTCGCGGATCAGCTTCGCCTGATCGAGCTCGAACGAGACGATGATGCCCGGCTCGCCGAGCTCGGCCGCGCCCGCGCACATGAATCCGAGGGCGAGCGTCGTCTTGCCAGTCCCCGGCGCGCCCTCGACGAGAATGCTGTTGTGCCGGGTGACGCCGCCGAGAAAGAGCTCGTCGAGGCCGGGGATGCCCGTACGCACGAAGTCACGGCCGACCATGCGACCGTCCTTAGCTCGCAGCCGCGGACGTCGCTACGGAGCCTCATCACGAAGTTCGCGAGCTCCGCCGCCGCGGTCGATGGCTCGGCTCCATCTCGACGATGGACCCTGGCCCGGCTCCGCGACTAGGCTGCGGTCCGATGACCGAGCCCACGCGCAAGACCTCCCTCCACGATCGTCACGTCGCCGCCAAGGGCCGCATGGTCCCGTTCGCCGGATGGGAGATGCCCATCCAGTACACGGGGATCGTGGACGAGCACCAGGCCGTGAGGACGGCGGCCGGGCTCTTCGACGTCTCGCACATGGGCGAGCTCGAGATGCGCGGCGAGCACGCGGCGGCCGTCGTCGACTACCTCGTCACCAACGACGCGTCGAAGCTGGTCGACGGCCAGGCGATGTACACCGCCTGCTGCAACGAGAAGGGCACCATCCTCGACGATCTCATCGTCTACCGCGCCGCGCAGGACCGGTGGCTCATCGTCTGCAACGCGTCGAACCACGCGAAGATGGCGGCGCACTTCCGGAAGGCCGCCGAGAACCACTGCGAGTTCGAGGACCGCAGCGACGAGACGGCGCTCATCGCGCTCCAAGGACCGAAGGCCTTCGACGTGCTCGACCTCGCCGGCAGCGACGCGGCGAAGCTCCGCGAGCTCAAGTCCTTCCACTTCCGCGATGCGATCGTCGGCAACGTCCGGTGCACCGTCGCGCGCACCGGCTACACCGGCGAGGACGGCGTCGAGATCTTCTGCGCGTGGAACGACGCGCCCGCGCTCTGGGATCAGCTCATGGAGCTCGGAAGCTCGCTCGGCATCAAGCCCGTCGGCCTCGGCGCACGCGACACGCTCCGCCTCGAGGCGCGCCTCTCGCTCTACGGCAACGACATCGACGAGACGACGAACCCGATCGAAGCGGGCATCGGCTGGGTGGTGAAGATGGACAAGCCGATGTTCGTCGGCAAGGACGCGATCGCCGCCGTGAAGGCCGCGCCGCTCCCACGAAAGATCGTGGGCTTCGAGACGGTCGGCCGTGGCATCGCGCGCCACGGCTACGTGCTTCGCGACCTCGACGGCAAGGAGGTCGGCATCTGTACGAGCGGCAGCCCGGGCCCGACCGTCGGCAAGAACATCGGCCTCGGCTACCTCCCGACCGAGATGAGCCAGGTCGGGACCAAGTTCCTCGTCGACTGCCGCGGCAAGAACATCGAAGCCGTCGTCGTGAAGACGCCGTTCTACAAGCGGGCCTGAACGGTTATAAAGGCGGTCATGGAATTCCCTGCGGGCCTCAAGTACACGAAGGACCACGAGTGGGCGAAGGTCGACGGCAACCGTCTCACCGTCGGCATCACCGCGTTCGCGGTCGAGCAGCTCGGTGACATCACGCTGGTGAACCTCGACGTGAAGGTCGGCGACGAGCTCGCCGCGGGGAAGGCCTTCGGCACCATCGAGAGCGTCAAGACGCTGAGCGATCTGTATGCGCCGATCAGCGGCAAGATCGTCGAGGTGAACAAGGATCTCGACGCCAAGCCCGAGCTCGTGAACGAAGACCCCTACGGCAAGGCGTGGATGGTCGTGATCGAGGCCTCCGACGCGAGCGCCATCGCGCAGCTGATGGACGCCGCGAGCTACGGGGCGCACGTCAAAGCCTCGAGCTGACGCTTCGGCGGCAGCAGGCGGGGGGGAACGAAACCGGCATGCGCGAGCTGAGCGTCCCCGGCTACGACGTGTGGGGTCTCCTCGGCGAGGGAGGCATGAGCGAGGTCTGGCTCGCGAAGCACCACGTCCTCGCTGCGCCCGTCGTCATCAAGACGCTCCGGCGCGCGCTCCGCCTCACCGACACCGCGGGCGCGACCGGCCGCATCCTCCAGGAGGCGCGCCTCATGGCGCGGGTTTCGAGCCCGCGCATCGTCCGCGCGCTCGACGCCGGCGAGATCATCGACGGGATCGGCGAGGACGGCGAGCCGATGCGGACGCCGTTCCTCGTGCAGGAGTACGTCGACGGCCTCGACCTCGCCGAGCTCGATCGCCGGAGGCGCGCCGCCCTCGGCGTCGGCCTGCCGCTCTGGCTCGTGTGCCACGTGATGCGCGAGCTTTGTACCGGCCTCCGCGCGGCGCACCAGGCCGGCGTGGTGCATCGCGATCTGAAGCCCTCGAACGTCTTCGGCGAGGCCCAGTCGGGCATCCGCCTCGGCGACTTCGGCATCGCCGTCGCCCGCAGCGACGGCGCACCACCCGAGAGCGCCGGCACGTTGCCGTTCATGCCCCCGGAGATGCTCCAGC
>CAYREA010000042.1:0-28788 GCA_964423075.1 uncultured Rubrivivax sp.
TGTTGCTGAACTCCTCGATGAAGGTCTCCAGCGTGATGGCGATGCGGTCGATGTCTCGCGCGAAGCGGTTGTAGGCCACCACGGCGGGAATGGCGGCGAAGAGGCCGATGGCCGTGGCCACCAGCGCTTCGGCGATGCCGGGCGCCACCGTGGCCAGCGTCACCTGCGTCATGTTCGACAGGCCGACGAAGGCATGCATGATCCCCCACACGGTGCCGAAGAGGCCCACGTACGGGCTCACCGAGCCGACGCTGGCCAGGAAGCTGAGGTTGCTTTCGATCACGTCCAGCTCGCGCTGGAAGCTGGCGCGCATGGCGCGGCGCGCGCCGTCGAGTTGCGCACCGGCATCAAGGCGCTTCTCGCGCAGCTTCAGGAATTCGCGCATGCCGCTGGCGAAGATGCGCTCCATCGGCGCGGTGTGCGGCTTCTGGCCGACCGCGGTGTTCAGCTCGGTGAGGCTGCGGCCCGACCAGAACTCGCGCTCGAAGTCCTCGTTGCTGCCGCGCACCTTCTTCAGGCCGAAGAGCTTGCCGAAGATGACGGTCCAGCTCACCAGCGAGGTGACGGCCAGGCCGGCCATCACCACCTGGACCACCAGGCTCGCATGCAGGATGAGGGCGGTGATCGACAAGTCTTGGTTCATAGGCAGGAGGTGATCACTGTCGGAATGCGGCGTGGCTTGAAGGTTCCGTGGTCCACGCAACCGATGCGGATCTCGCCTTCGGCCAGCAGCGTGCTACCGCGCCAGGCCTCCTGCGCGATGCGCATCGAAGCGCCGCGGCACTCTCGCAGTGCCACGGTGACCTCGAGTGCATCGTCCAGCCGGGCGGGTGAGCGGTAGTGCACGGTGGTGTCGGTGACGATGAAGATCGCGCCGGTAGCCTCGCGCAGCGCCTGCTGCCCCACACCCAGCGAACGCAGCCATTCGGTGCGCGCGCGTTCGAAGAACTTCAGGAAGTTGGCGTAGAAGACGACACCGCCGGCGTCGGTGTCTTCCCAGTAGACGCGCAGCGGATGGCGGAAGGTGGCTGACGTTGCGGCGGTGGACATCGGCGGGGCGGATTATGCCGCCCGGCCCCGCGGCTTCCGCTCAGGGCACGACCTTGCGGTACACCGGGCCCCACAGCGGATGCCCGGCTTCGGAGCGGCTGAGCGCAAAAGTCGGGTCGGCCGCGCGCGCGGCGCGGAAGGCGGCTTCGCAGTCGGCCGCCCGGTTGCTGGTGCAGGTGATGAAGGCCAGCAGCTTGTGCGCGCTGGCCTGGTCGCGCGGGCTGCGCAGGCCGGCCGCCAGCGCCTTGCGCAGCGCGGCTTCGGCAGGGGCGTACTGGCCTTCGTCGTAGGCGCGGATGCCGTCGATCAGCGCCCGTTCGGCCGGGCGCTCCATCAGCTCGGCCAGGCCCACGGGCTGCGGTGCGGCCGGCGGCTTGGACGCACAGCCCGCCAGCAGGGCCAGCAGCAGCGAGGTGGCAGTGAGAAGTTTGCGCATGCTCACTGTCCGAAGCGGTGGCGCAGGGTGACGGGCTTGTCGGCCACCACCTGCACGGTGGTGGTGTAGGGCGGGAAGTCCTCGTTGCGCACGGTGATGGTGTGGCTGCCCTCGGCCAGCGTCAGGCGCGTGAGCGGCGGTGTCGTGCCCATGGCCTGGCCGTTCACTTCCACCTGGCCCCAGGGGCTGATGGCCAGCTGCAGCTGGCCCTGGGCCGGGGGCGCGGCGGGCGCGGTGGCGGTTGCGGCGATGGAACGGGTGTCGCGCACCGGCGCCACGGCGGCCTTGGGCTTGGCGGGCGCAGCGCGTGGAGCGGGCACTGCCGTGGGCGCCTTGGCCACCGGCGGCACCGGTGTTTCGGGGGCGGGCGGGTTCGCGGTCGGCGTGGTGGCCACCACCACCGGCGCGGCAGGCGGCGTGACCGGCAGGTCGGGCGCGGCGGCGCTGGCGGCTGCCAGCGCGGCTTCCGGCGCCGAAGCAGGCACTTCCACCGCAGCCGACGCCGGCAGGGCCACCAGCGCCACCGACGCGGCAGGTTCGGCCACCGCGGGCACGGCGGCCAGCTCGGGCAGCGGTTCCGGCGTGGGCGGCCTGCGCAACGTGGACAGCAGGGCCAGCGCGCCCACCACCAGCGAGGCCACGGCCACGATGGCGCCCACGGGGCGCGACTTGCGGGCCCGCGTGCGGCGCGGCCGCGTGTGCGGCGGCGGGATCAGGGGCAGTGCGCCCGGCAGCGACGAGGCGCTGCCGGGCATTTCCACCACCGCCGGTGTTTCCGACGCGGCGTTGCGCTCGATCCAGCGCCGCAGGTCGGCCGACATCTCGGCCGCGCTGCTGTAGCGGTCGCCGGGGTCGCGTGCCATCGCCTTGGCGGCAATGCCGGCCAGCGTGCGCGGCACGCCAGGGCGCAGCTCGTGGGCCGGCGCCGGGTGGTTGGTGAGCACCGCGGTGGTGATCTGCTCCACCGTGTCGCCGCTGAAGGCCTTGCGCAGCGTCAGCAGCTCGTAGAAGACGACACCCAGGGCATGGATGTCGGTGCGTGCGTCCACCGTGCCGCCGTTGAGCTGCTCGGGCGCCAGGTAGTGCGGCGAGCCGGCGACCATGCCTTCCAGCTTGGACAGCACACGGCTGTGGGCGACGCGGGCGATGCCGAAGTCCAGCACCTTGGGCTTGTCGCGCTTGTTCAGGAAGATGTTGGCGGGCTTGACGTCGCAGTGCACCACGCCGCGCGCATGGGCATAGGCCAGGGCATCGGCCACGCGGCGCACCAGCTGCGCGGCCTGCGCCGGTGTGGGCAGCCAGCCTTCGCCCAGGCGCTGGCGCAGGTCCTTGCCCTGCAGCCGCTCCATGGCGATGTACACGCCGTGCTCCGAACGGCCGGCGTCGTGCACGGTGACGATGTGCGCGTGCGACAGCCCGGCCGAGGCGCGCGCTTCGTTGATGAAGAGTTCGTCCAGCGACTCGCGGTCGGCCGGATCGATGTCGAATTGCAGGGTCTTGACCGCCACCGGCCGCGACAGCAGCGGGTCCCAGGCCTCGTGCACCTGGCCCAGGCCGCCGGTGCCGATCACGCCCTTCAGCGCATAACGGCCGACGAAGGCGATGGTGGGCCGCTGTTCCACCGGCATGGGCACGCTGTCGTGCCCGCTGTCGGCGCCGAGATCGGGCGCACCCGGGCCCAGGTCGGAGGGCAGGGAATCGGACACGGGCGGGCGCGAGTCGGAAAGCGCTGGCAGCAGGTCCATCTCCGCCGGCAGCGAGGCCACCGTGGCGGGGAATTCGGTGCTCGACGCGTCGCCTCTGGCGCGCCGGTGGAAGGGGTTGTAAGACACAGACGTCTAGCTTAACCCCCTGAGTGAGGGGGATGCACCCTGAAAAAGGCCGGGTTTGGGCGGCGTTAACCCGCTGTCACGGCTCTTTCGTTCACCGGAGTTCACGCGCCAGACGGGCCACCGCAGCTTCTAGTTCGGCCATCGAACTGGCGAAGGAGAGTCTCACAAAACGGCTCGCCTGGGCCGGGCCGAAGTCACGCCCAGGGGTCAGCGCGACATGGGCGCGGTGCATCAGATCGAAACAGAAGTCCCAGCTGTCGGCGCTGTGGCGGCTGCAGTCGAACCAGACGTAGAAGGCGCCATCGGGCTCGACCGGCACGTCCAGGCCCAGCTTCTTCAGGGCGGGCACGATGAAGTCGCGCCGGCGGCGGAACTCGTCGCGGCGGCGTTCGTACTCGGCCAGGCTCGCGGGCTCGAAGCAGGCCAGCGCCGCCTGCTGGGCCACGCTGCTGGCGCAGATGTAGAGGTTCTGCGCCAGCTTCTCCACCGGCGCCACCAACTCGGGCGGCAGCACCATCCAGCCCAGGCGCCAGCCCGTCATGCCGAAGTACTTGCTGAAGCTGTTGATGCTGATGATGTCGTCACCCAGGGCCAGCGCGGTGTGGCCAAAGGCTTCCTCGTAACTGAGGCCGAGGTAGATCTCGTCGACGATGCACACGCCGCTGCGCTGGCGCACGGCATCGGCGATGGCGGCCATCTCGCCGGCGGCGATGGAGGTGCCGGTGGGGTTGCTGGGTGAAGCCAGCAGCACGCCGCGCGTGGCCGGGCCCCAGTTGGCGGCGACGGACGCGGCGTCGAGCTGGTAGCGCGCGGCCGCACCCTCGGGCAGCAGCCGCGGCGTGGCGCCGGCGGCGGCCACGAAGTGCCGGTTGCAGGGGTAGCTGGGGTCGGGCATCAGCACCTCGTCGCCCGGCTCGAACAGCGCCAGGGTGATGAGCTGCAGCGCGGCCGAGGCGCCCGCCGTGACGACGATGCGAGCCGGGTCGACACTGACGCCGAAACGCGTGCCGTACCAAGCCGCGATGCGTTCGCGCAACCGGGGCAGCCCGGTGGCGTGGGTGTACTGCGTGCGCCCGCCTTCGATGCAGGCCGTGGCAGCGCGCTGCACGGCCGGCACGGCGGTGAAATCGGGCTCGCCGATGTTGAGGAAGATCATCGGCTCGCCGCCCTGGGCCGGGTCGCAGGCCGGGCTGCGCGCGATGGCGTCCGCCGCCTTGGCGCACTCCATCACGTAGAAGGGCTCGATGTGGTCGAGCCGGCTCGACGTGCGGATCATCGGCGTGGCGGGCGCGGCTGCGCCGCTTCCACCGGCCGCAGCTCGGCGGCGCACTTGTCGAGCACACCGTTGACGTACTTGTGGCCGTCGGTGCCGCCGAAGCTCTTCGCGAGTTCCACCGCTTCGTTGATGGCCACGCGGTAGGGGATCTCGACGCAGTGCTTGAGCTCGTAGACACCGATCATGAGCACGGCGTGCTCCACCGGCGACAGCAACGTGGTCTTGCGGTCGACGTGGCGCGCGAGCACCTCGTCCAGCGCCGCGGCACTGTCGATGCCGCCGTGCAGCAGCGCATCGAAATGGGCGCGATCGCACTTGTCGAAGCCGTCCAGCTCGCGCAGCGTGGCCTCGATGTCGGCGGCGTCCGAGCCCGCCAGCAGCCACTGGTACAGGCCCTGCAGCGCGAACTCGCGCGAGCGGCGGCGCGCCGATTTGGGCGCGGCGCGTTTCTTCGCCGGCGGCTTGACCGGGGTTTCGCTCACGAGAGGTCTTCCATCAGGTTGGCCATCTCCACCGCCACGCGCGCCGCGTCGCGGCCCTTGTCTTCGGCGCGGGCCCAGGCCTGGGCTTCGTTCTCCACCGTGAGGATGGCGTTGGCCACCGGCACGCCGTGGTCCAGCGCCACGCGCGTGACGCCGGCGCCGCTTTCATTGGCCACCAGCTCGAAGTGGTACGTTTCGCCGCGGATCACGCAGCCCAGGGCGATGAGCGCGTCGTAGTCGCCGCTCTCGGCCAGCGCCTTCAGCGCCACCGGGATCTCCAGCGCCCCGGGCACGCTGACATGGCGGATGTCGCCTTCGTCCACCTCGAGCCGGTCGAGTTCGGACATGCAGGCCTGGGCCAGCTTGGCCGTGATGGCGTCGTTGAAGCGCGCACGCACGATGGCGATGCGCAGGCCCTCGCCGATCAATTCGCCCGCGCTGCCCTGGTCGGCGTCCTTCATGGTGCTTGTCCTTGTTATGGCTGAATTCAGGCCGCCGGGGCCGCGGTGAAACCGGTGATTTCCAGACCATAGCCCGTCATGCTGGGCATGCGGCGCGGGCTGCCCAGGAGGCGCATGCGGCGCACGCCCAGGCCGCGCAGGATCTGCGCGCCGACGCCGTAGGTCCGCAGGTCCATCTGCACGCGGGCGGGCTGGGACGCGGCGCGCTCGGGCAGCACCTGGGGCATCAGCGCGGCGGCGTCGCCGCTGCAGTTCAGCAGCACGGCCACGCCGCAGGGGCTGCTGCGCAGCGCCGCCAGCGCGGCGGGCAGCGGCCAGGAGTGGCCGGAGCCGCCGGCGTCGAGCAGGTCGAAGGCGGTGAAGGGCTCGTGCACACGCACCGGCACCTCGTCGCCGGGCAACCAGCGGCCATGCGTCAATGCCAGGTGCAGGCCGCCGCCCTTGTCGTGGAAGGCGGTGCACTGGAACTCGCCCTGCGGCGTCTGCAGCATGCGCGCGCCCAGGCGTTCGATCAGCGTCTCGTTGCGGCTGCGGTAGCCGATGAGATCGGCGATGGTGCCGATCTTCAGGCCGTGTTCGCGCGCGAAGACCTGCAGGTCGGGCAGGCGCGCCATGGTGCCGTCGTCCTTCATGATCTCGCAGATCACGGCGGCGGGCGTGAGGCCGGCCATGGCGGCCAGGTCGCAGCCGGCTTCGGTGTGGCCGGCGCGCATGAGCACGCCGCCGTCCTGCGCCTGCAGCGGGAACACGTGGCCGGGCTGCACCAGATCGGAAGGCTGCGCCTCGCGTGCCACGGCCACCTGGATGGTGCGCGCGCGGTCGGCGGCCGAGATGCCGGTGGTGACGCCGGTGGCGGCTTCGATCGACACCGTGAAGGCGGTGCCGTGTTTGGTGCCGTTGCGCGCGGCCATGGGTGGCAGCTGCAGCCGTTCGCAGCGTTCTCGGGTGAGCGTGAGGCAGATCAGGCCGCGCGCAAAACGCGCCATGAAGTTGACGGCTTCGGGCGTGACGTGCTCGGCAGCAAGCACCAGGTCGCCTTCGTTCTCGCGGTCTTCCTCGTCGACCAGGATCACCATGCGGCCGGCAGCGAGTTCGGCCACCAGCTCGGGAATGGGGGCAATCGACATGGGCCGCATTGTAGGCGGCGGGTGCCGCGCGGCCGGGTTCAGAAGCCGCTGTGCGTGGTGGCCAGCGCGCGCAGGCGCAGGTCGGCGCCGAGCGGCCGGGTCTCGATGAAGCGGAAGGCGCTGGCGTCGGCCAGCGCAGCCAGCGCGGGCAGGGCCGCGATGCCGCGGCCGGGGCCGATGAGCAGGGGGGCCAGGTAGACCAGCAGTTCGTCGACCAGCCCCGCTCGCAGCAGCGCGGCGTTGAGCTGCGGGCCGGCTTCGACGTGCAGTTCGTTGACGCCGCGCGTGGCCAGGGCTTGCAGCAGCGCGGGCAGGTCGACCCGGCCGCCGGCGCCCGGATGCAGCCACACCTCGGCGCCTTGGGCTTGCAGAGCAGCGCGCCGGGTCTCTTCGTCCTGCGCGGCCACGATGAAGACGCCACGGCCCGGCGGTGCGAGCAGGCGCGCCGTGGGTGGCGTGCGCAGCTGCGAATCGACCACCACGCGCAGCGGTTGCAGCACCGTGGGCACCGCGCGCACGTCCAGCCGCGGGTCGTCGGCGAGCACGGTGCCGATGCCGCAGAGCACGGCCGAAGCGCGGCGGCGCCAGGCGTGGCCATCGGCGCGCGCGGCCTCGCCCGTGATCCACTGGCTGGTGCCGTTTTCGAGCGCGGTGCGGCCGTCGAGCGAGGCCGCCACCTTCAAGCGCAGCCAGGGGCGGCCGCGCTGGATGCGGGAGAAGAAGCCGATGTTGACTTCGCGTGCGGCGGCGGCGATGTCTGCGTCAGCCATCACCACCTCGACGCCTGCCGCGCGCAGCCGAGCGATGCCGGCGCCGGCCACCTGCGGGAAGGGATCGCCGACGGCGACCACGGCGCGCGCGATGCCGGCTTCGATCAGCGCGTCGCAGCAGGGTGGCGTGCGACCGTGGTGGGCGCAGGGTTCGAGCGTGACCCAGGCGGTGGCGCCCTGGGTTGCCTGGCCTGATGCAGCCGCGTCGCGCAGCGCCATCACCTCGGCGTGCGGGCCGCCGGCCTGCTGGGTTGCGCCGCGGCCCAGCACACGGCCGTCGGCGTGGCCGAGGATGCAGCCGACGCGCGGGTTGGGCTCGCTCAGGCCGAAGGAACCTTCGGCCAGGGCGAGTGCTTCGATCAGGCGGGTGCGGTCGAGCGGCAGCATGCCGCGAGACTAAGTCAGCGGCACGTGCGGCAAGGTTTCCGGCGGTGGGGGGCAGCTATAGGACACGCTGCCGTTGCCGGCACGGATGACCAGGTAGTTCTGGTTCAGGAGCGACCTGGTTTCCTGGCTGTAGCTGGCAGCGGGGTGGTAGCGGCAGACCTTGCGCTCGTCTTGCGACAAGCTGTTGACGGCCGTTGCGATGCTTGGTGCGGATGACGCGTAGGCGAACTGGAGATCACCCGACCAGAACGGCGGGGTGGTCCCGAGGTTGAGCACCGGGATGACGCAGAAATAGATCTGGCTGACCGCATCGTAGGTGCTCGTGAGGCAGGCCCTGGTGCCGGCGAGCGTCAAGGGCCGAACCTGGTTAACGGCCACAAGCAATCCCGACGCCTCCGGCGGGATCGTGTCGTAGTTCGTCGCCGACGGGGGGACGAAACTGGGAGAGCTGCCTATCGAGTAGTGAACGTAACCGGACAACAGCAGCGCGTAGTCCGTGCCGCAGCTGACATTGCTCGTCGTCAAGTCGTTGGTGCTGGTAACCGTGACGGCGATCGTGCAGAGCCTGACCAACCCGGTGGCGTTATTGAACACCCAGGCCACGCCCGTGGTGCCCGGCGGAATGAATCCGCTTGTGCCGTTGCCCAGATCCTTCGCCGTGATGGGGATGCCGCGGTTGCGCCCCTTGGGCGTCTGCCCCACCGTGTCTCCGCCGCCCCCCACCACCATCGTGGCGGCGAACTCCGGCGCGATACCGGCCACCACGGTGGACAACCGCACCTGCTGCGCGCTGTCGTTCGTGCGGTCGGTCCAGTTCACTTCCACCGTCAGCGCCTTGCCCTTGCGCGGGTCGGGCAGGTCGGTGACCGTGCGCGTGACCCAGAACGTCGTGTTGACCCCTGCGGCGCTAGCTGGTCCACCGCTGGCAATGTCGTCATAGCCTGGCGGCATCACGCCACCGGTAGAGCCGACAACGACGAAGGAACGCCACTTTTCCACCTCGACCTGGGCCAGCCGCAGGGCCTCGGAACGCTGCTTGGCCACGTCGGAGTTGCTACGCAGCGTGGTCTGTACGCCGACGATGCCGAGCATGCCGATGGCCATCACGGCCAGCGCCACCAGGGCCTCGATCAGCGACACGCCCAGCTGGCGCCTCGGGCGACGACGAAGGGTGTTCATGGGGTTCCTCCCTTGAAGTCGCGCCAACTGCCCACCACACGCACCCAACTGCCGTAGGTGGTGCGCAGCAGGTTCAGCGAAACCGGGTCGTAGAAAATGGTGAACTCCTGGCCCGGGGCCGGGGCCGCGCCGTAGACCGCATTGAGGCTGCCTTCGGTCACCAACGCGCCGGCGATGGTGGGGGCCGGCGTGCTTACGGGCAGATTGATGGTCGATGCGGCGCCGGCCATGTAGACGAAGCCGATGATCTGCACACCCGCGCCCAGCGTCAGCGTGTCGCTGTTGACAATCAAAAGCACCGGTGCGTCGGTGGTGCCGATGTTGGCGTCCAGCGTCAGGTCGCCCTCGACCCAGATGATGCGGTTAGGGTTGTTGCCCAGCAGCTCGTTGATCAACGCGCTGGTGCAGGGTGAGTTGCAGACGCGCAGGCCCGGCTGGTCGCGATAGGTCTGGCGCTTCATGCCAAAGACAGCCACGAACATGCGTTCGGCCGAACTCAGCGGCGAAGGGCCGGCCGCGGGGGGGAACAGCAGACGCAAGTCTTGGTCAATGAAGCTCGCCGAGCCCGGCGTGCCGTCAACGCTGGTGGCCTCGAACCGCGCTGGATTCACCACCTCCCAGGTATTGACCGTGTAGCCATCGCTGGGCTTGTCGCGGTTTATGACCCGGAGCTTGGCCAGGCCCGGCGCAGTCGAGATGGCGCCGCGAACCGTGAGGGGTACGGACGGCGGCGACGCCAGGCCGCTGCGCAGCCCCAGGTAGACGCGAGCCGTGCCAACGCCCTCGCCAAAGCCGGCGCGGGGCAGGAAGCTCAGGCAGTTGCTGTTGCTCGCGACTGCACCGCCCACGCTGTCCAGGCTCGCGTTGGCCGGCAGCACCGAGCAGCCGGCTGAAGCCAGCGAGATGATGGCCGGGCGAGGGAACGTGGCGGGCTCATAAGGTGAAGAGGTGGGAGAGGTGGGTTCGGTCGTCGCCGGCCACACCCGGAAAGAAGGAGCAGGGCCGGTGCCGACGGAATCGGGGGGTGTGTCAGCCGTTCCGTTGGGGCAGCGGCAGGTCCAGTCGGTGCCGTTGAAGACGCACGTCGGCCAGGAATCGACCGCCCGCGTGGCACGCGTGACGTCGCCATTGGCGTTCACGCTCAGGTAGCGCTGCTGGAAGCTGTAGTCGGCCCCCACAGTGCCGTCTCCACAGTTGTCGTTGATGAGGCCGCCATTGAGCTGCGCCAGCGTCCATTCGATACCGGCGTCAGCGGCCTCGAAGGCCATGGTCGCGCGGGTCTGGTTGGCGGAGGTCTTCTGCTCGAAGATGAGGTTGCGGCTGGTGTAGGCCGCCATCAGCGACACAACGAAGAACAGCACCATGACCACCAGCACGGCCCCTACGCCGCGCTGACTGCGGCTGGTTTTCAGCGTGTTCATGGTCAGGCCGGGCATGGGGGCGTTGAAGAGGGCGTGCCGGTGTTGAACTTGACGCCGTCGTTGCGCAGGCGCACTCGGCTCTTCACGTTGCGCACGAGCGTCGGGTCGGCGACCGAGCGGCCCTCAATTTCGATGGTCACGTCGGTAATGCTGATCGTCGGCCAACAGGCCTGCGTGCCGGTGGCGGGGCACAACTTGGGGCAGGCCAACTGCTCGGTGTGCACCGCCTCGCGCGTAACCTCGAAGGCGGTGACTTCGAGGGTGTTGCGATCAGTCAGATCATGCAACTGGGTAGCTTGCCTGAAACGGATGGTGCCGTTGGCGAGCCGGTAGCCGAAATCGGGAATACCGCCACCGGGACGGTCATACTTGAAACCGATTTTGTCTCCGCCCGTGTCGAGCGCCACGCCCACCCGATAGCTCTGCTTCGCAGGCAACGGCGCCGAGCCCGGCGCCGCAGCGGACCAGATCTGGTCATGGGCATTGAAGTCATAGCCCGCCCGGCGCACTTCCCGCGTGATGATGTCTGCTGCGGCGCGCAGGTCTTGCTGAACCTGGGTCTCCAGGATCAGCCTGCGGTTCTCGCCCAGCTGCGTGCCGGTCAGCACTGCAGCGCCTGCCACGATGAAAAGGCCGATGGTCATACCCACCATCAGCTCGACCAGCGACAAGCCAAGCTGGCCGCGGAAGCGACGATTGCTGCGGATCACGGGCATGGCGTCGGGCCCTTCACGTTGCCGCCGGGCGCGCACACGGTGGGGCGCCCCATGATGTTGACGCGCGCCTGCAGCGAGCCGACGGTGCTGGCCGTCGCTGACAGCGACGTTTCGGCCCAGAACTCGTTGACGGAGGGTATGGGCGTAGGCGTCAGGGGAACCGGGTAGTAGATCTTCATCGAGCCGGTCGAGGGCAGGATCACGACATGGGTTGAGGTCAGCGCCGCCGAGCCTACCTGTATGGACTTCACCTCGACCTTCGACGAACGCGGAACCTGCACCAACTTCACTTCGCGCCGCGGCGCCAGGCAGCGCGTCTCAGGGGTGCTCTGCCTGCAGTCGCAGAAGCAGTCCTCCCCATCCACGGTGCCGCAGGTGTGCACGACATAGCAGGTCATCGATGCGTTCTCGGCGAAGCTGATGCCGGTCACTTCCTGGCGGCTGACTGCTTCGGTGCGCATGAACTGCATGTCGGCAGTCAGTTGGTCATGCGTGCCGCGCAGCCGCTGCATCTCGATCATCGACGTAAACGACGGCGCCGCCAGAACCAGCAGCACGGCCATGACGGCGAATCCGATGAGCAACTCGACCAGAGTGAAGCCGCTCTCGGCGGCTGAGGGTGCGCGCATATTCATTTGGCCCAGCAGCGGTTGACGTCGGGATCAGTGGCGCTCCAGTCGATGACACTGGAGCCCGAGCCGTACCTGATGCCGCCCGCACTGGCCTGGACGCCCATCTTGAGGCATCGGGTATCGGAAGCTTGCGCGCCCTGGGCAGTCGCCGTAACGGTGTAGCTGTTCGTGTCCGGAGCGGGGGCCGACGGATCGAACGCGAGCGTGTAGCGGCCGTTGGCCGTGGTGACCGGAACATTCAACCCGCATGTGGTCGGGGTGGCTGAGGCCGCGATGTCGGCACAATAACTGGGGAAGTTGCCGCGCGAACGCTCCTGCGCCTGCTGCACGGCCGAGATGGCATTCACCGCCTCGCTGCGCCGGCTCTTGCGTATCGAGTCCTGGTATGTAGGCAAGGCCACCATGGCCAGCAGGGTGACCACGGCGACCGCGATCATCAACTCGATGAGCGTGACGCCGTGCTGGCGTGGCCGCGGGCGCAGGGGTTGGCACTGATGCATGCCGCAGATTCTGCGTGGGGCGCCGCGCGGCACCAACGCCGCTTGTCGCCGCGAACGCACCACTCGTCGCCGGACGTGCCCCCCTGATCGCGGGTCAGCAGGCCTTGTAACCCGGCACGGCGCCGCCTGGCGAGCAGCTGCGGACCCGGCCCATAAGGTTGACCACCAGGTGCACGGCGCGCTGATCGTGGCCCACGATGCGCAGGGTGCCCGTGGGCGTGCTGGTGCCCTTGGCCGAGTCGAACAGGATCGACGGCACGTTGCTGCGCAACTGCACGGCCTCGGTAAGGCCCAGGCGCACGCTGCGCATCGCCACCTCGCCACCCGAGCAACTGGCCGTGCCATCCAAATTGCAGGTGCAGGCGTTGGCCGGGCCGGTGTGCACCACGTAGCAGGTGCCGGCCGCGTCGGCCTTGAAGCTGATGCGCACGCTGCGGTCTTGCGCGACGGCCAGGCTGCGTGCCATGTGCAGGTCTGTCTCCACCTGGGCGGCCACACCGTCGAAGTGGCGCCGCTGGCGCAGATCTTCCAGGCCGGGCAGGGCAGCGCCCAGCGACACGGCCGTGACGGCCAGCACCATCAGGCTTTCGACCAGTGAGAGTCCGCGCTGGCGGCGGGTTGCGGCGGCAGAGGCATTGGTGGTGGTCATCGCGGCTCCGTGCTGTGTAGGCATGGCGCCACTTTAGGAAGCCGCCGCCCGCCGCGCGACCCCAGGGAGTGGGCTTGGGGCCCGGCCCTCGCGGGGGCCCCTGGCCCATCCCCCCACCCACCCCCGGGCGGGGGTACCCCCCTGCCTCAGATATCCCGAATCAGCTGACGGAAGGCGTCGACGTCCTCGAACTCGCGGTACACCGAGGCGAAGCGCACGTAGGCCACCTTGTCGATGCGCCCTACGAAGCCCGTAAGCGGTTGATGCGCAAGTGTTTTTTCCTTCTTCGGACTGTGCAGTGCCACCAGCGTGTACAGATCAACCGAAGGATCATCATGCCGACCATCATCAAACGGGGCGACCGCTTTCTGGCCCGAGTACGCAGGAACGGCTTCAAGCCCGTCAGCCAGACGTTCATCCGCAAGTCCGACGCCCTCTCCTGGGGTCGCCGGGTCGAGTCCGACATGCAGGCAGGACGCTGGACCGACGCGGCTGCGTGCATCCCTACGCTGGCCGAAGCCATCTCAGAGTACCGCATCAAGGTCGCAAGCAAGCTCAAGGGCGCCCGTGACTACGGCTACTCGTTCAAGGAGATCGAGTCGTCGCTGGGCAGAGCACCAGTGAGCCAGATCAAGCCACCGGACTTGGCCGAGTGGAGGGACTCGCTGGCCGCTCGCGGCCTGAAGCCGGCCACCGTGACGCGCCGCCTGGGGCTGCTCTCCGGGGTGCTGAGTTGGTGCCAGAAGGAGAAGGGTTGGATTGCCGAGAACCCCATGCGTCTGGTACGCAAGCCCACCGTGCGCGATTCCCGGACTCGCACGCTGTCCGAGCATGAGGTTGCGTACCTCAATGTCGCCCTGGCCGCATCGAGGGCGGTATGGCTGGTGGATGCGGTCACCGTGCTGATTCGTACTGCCATGAGGCGTTCAGAACTCGTCCAGCTGCGATGCGACGACGTGTTCGTTGATCGGTCCATCGCAAGGCTGCGTGACACCAAGAACGGGGAAGCGAGGGACGTTCCTCTCTGCCCGCAGGCCAAGGCGGCGATCCAGAAGCTCAAGACAGCGGCTGAAGCGCGAGGGGATGGTCGCCTACTTCCCATCGCCGACCCTGAAGCAGTCAGCTTCGCGTTCCGGCGGGCGGTGATCCGTGGCCGCGCAAGGTACGAAGAGGACTGCGTCGCCGCTGGCCGCCTGACCGATCCGGGCTTCATGCAAGGCATCCGCCTGCATGACCTGCGCCACCACAGTCTGAGTGAGTGGGCTCGCACCGGCACGATGTCGCTCTTTGACCTGATGAAGATCTCGGGTCACAAGTCGCCCCGGATGCTGGCCCGCTACGTGAACATCACTTCGGAGCAGGTCGCAGCGAAGATGGCGGCCGCACCGGCAGCGGCTGGGCTCGCCATGCCTGCGTGAGGTCAGGTTCGGACAGCGGGTGGACGTGGTCGATGACGAGGCGCCATCCCACACCCCCCCCCACCGGGGCATGCGGACCACGGCCGGTACACCCCCCGGGGTAGAGTCTCATACCGATGGAACCGCTCGCTCGCTGGCCGAAGCGTCCTACGGCCCCCCCCACATGGACAGGCTGAGTCCGTCCCGGGTAGGTCGGCTCCACCCAGAAAATATTACAAGTTCCGTCCTATGTCGCCTTGGCGGCCGACGCCTCGGACCGAGTCCAGCGTCCAGCAGGACGGCCGACAAGGCCTGCCAGCAGCATCGGTGACACGCCCCATGGGGTCCCCTCTTCAGCCACGCCGGACGCAGGGCGGTGTTCAGCCTCGCCCACGCCAGGACCTCAACGTCATGGTGATGGCGGCGAAGGGTGTCCACCGCATACTCGCATTCCGTCGACCCCACCCGACTCTGCGTGCTCTGCCGAGTGTCCGACGGCCTTCAACTGACTGACGATGCCCCTGCCTTCCAGCCTGCTCGACCATCTCCGTAGTGCGGTGCCCGCGTTTGCGCAGGAAGAGCCTCGTGATCAGCAGTCACTGGCACGGATGCTCTGGGGCTGTGCCGAAGGCGGACGTGAGCACAAGCTCTGGCCCGAGATGTTCAGCTTTTCGACCGACGAGATACGCGAGTTCTGGGGCGATGACACCCGCATGCGTAAGGTGGTCGGTTCCCGCTACTTCACCGTGTATCAAGGCAGCAACTTGACCGAGGTCACCAACGCCTACGCACCATCCATCAACATGGCCAAGGCGTTGGTGCGGACCATCACCAACCGGGAACCAGCCGACTGGGTAGACGAGAGCGGTGCCGCCTGGATCCCAGCAGGGAACGTGATCGCGTCGCACGCTGCACCGGCCAAGACCGGGAAGGGGAACCGACAAACGAAGTGGAAGGGAGCCAGTCCTGCGAAGTTCGTGCCGATCAACGTCGAAGGTCTTGCCACGTATCGTCGTGAACTGATGGCCGCCTCGAAGGACCGCCGCCTCGTGATCAAAGCCACCGACTGGGTGCGGCGTCAGACTCGGTCCATCGACGTTGCGCTGATGATGGCCCGTAACGCTCGCTGGCCAGGGTGCTTCCCCATCAAGTACCGGGAGGGCAGCACAGGTCGCATCAGCGCGCAGGGACACTCGTTGCAGTCCATGCCCCGATTCGTGCGGAGCGCAGCGCTTGCTGGTGCCTGGGACTACGACATCAGCACATGCCAGTGGACGATCCTCACCCAGATGGCGCGGAGTTTCGGAATCGAGTCGCCGCTGACCGATGCCTACATCGTGGACAAGGGTTCGTTGCGCCGCCGGGTGTCCGAGGGCGCCGAGATCTCATTGAGCGACGCCAAGCAGTGCATCACTGCGTTACTGTTCGGTGCACTCGTCCAGCACAGCGAAGCGGCGATGCGATTCCACCCGGGCGACTTGGTCAAGGCCATCGGCAGGCCGGCGGCAAAGAGACTCACCGCCCAGCCTGACTTCATGAGTCTGTACGAGGAGATCGGACGGGTTGGAGATGCCATCGTGGAGGCTTGGCCAAGGAACAAGGGACGCCTGCTCAACGACCTGAACATCCAATACCAGTCCGGGTCGGAACTGGCCCATCTGCTGCAAGGGGCAGAAGCTGCGGCGCTCCGTGCTGTGGTCATGCAGCAGCAGGGCAACATCCTCTTGTGCGTACACGACGGTTGGGTGGCTGCGCGGCGGCTCGATGTGGCTGGGCTGGTTGCCCACATTGAGGTCCAGACCGGCTATGCGTTCGAGATCGAGGAGGCACAGTTGCAGGTGCCAGGGATCGACCGAATCAAACGCAAACTGGACGAACTTGAGACCTTCTCCGAGGGAGAACTGCTTTTCGAATGCCCTCTTGCTGTGACTCAGGGCGAACAGGCGGGCGGCGGGGCGGGTGGGTCGGGTGCAGTCTTCGGGCCAGTGGCGGGAGACGTTGCGTTGTCCGAGTGCTCCGACGAGGTCACGGCCGAGGAAGCGGCCCTGTGGACATCACACCCCCATCCCGAGAAGCCGGTCAGTAGAAGGCTTGCATTTGTCTCGCCCAGGCCGAGGTGGAACCTGCCGCCCGGATCGACGGTTGATTCTGTCGACCGCAACCGATTGCACGAGGTCGGCTGACATTTTCCCTGACCTACTGGAACGCTCCCCGGTCTGGAGCGCGCCGTAGGCTCCTGTCGGACGGTCAGTCGCGGCCACTGCGGCGCCTGCGCTGAGGGGTGCCAGGGGACCAGATTGGGTCTGGCGCAAACCCGGCATCCCGTGGATGCCTGCAATTGGCGTCAGGCTGGGGTGTGGCTCGACGGTGGAGCAGAGCCCCCTCCAGCGCCTCTCAGGGCCGCTCTGGGCCTACTGAAGGCTGCAGGGTCCTCGGCCATCCCACGGAATGGGCAGGCCACGGCCAGCGGCCTCTGTCGGTGGTCAGACCGCAGCCCACACCGCGGATGCCGATGATCGTTGCGGCGGGCACGCCAGCTTGAGACATTCGGGCGGTGTGGGTGGCGGGGCTGAGCCCGAGAACTTCCATCTCAGCTGTTGCCGGCCCTCGACCGGACCTACTCGGTCATCCCGATCTCATTCAGCCACGCATCGAGACCGAGCAACCGCTTTGCTTTGATATGCCCCAAGACACGCTTCATCGAGGCTTCCACCTGGGACCCATACACCGCCTGCAGAGCTTCGGGGCTGATGTGGACGACGTGGGTGAACATCCGCCCGTTGCCAGCCATTGCTTCGCACGCGCGAGCTAACCGTGCGGGATCGAACTCGTTCGTGACAAGCGTGTAGCCGAAGCTGTCGAGATTCGATCTCGCCTGAACGTAGCTACTAAATTCCGCCGGGAACTGTTTTTCCCGGTCGGCCCGGATGCTCCATTTTGCGGTGACCAGCGTCTGCACGCCTCCGGTCTGGTCAACGACCGCGAGATCCACCTTGTTGACCTTTTCGCCCTTCTTGACGTTGGCAAAACCTGGGATCTGATGCAACGCCTTCCTTGCCGTCACCTCGAACCCAGCCGCAGTTCCGGCCCTGGTGAGCAACGCCGCCAGCACGTCCTCGAATCCTTCGCCGACGAGGTTCTTCCGCTTGTTCTCGACGGCGATAACCTCCCGAATCCGCTGGGTCATGGCGAGCCACTCATGCGGGCTTGGTTCATCAAGCAACCGAGGCCCCAGGATCTCCTTGATGATGGCGACGATAGTTGGGTCTTCACCGGGCTCAGGGAAGCCTCGACCGACGTAGTCTGCGCGTTGACCTGTTGCTCGTCGGAGCAGCGCCTGTTGGTTGCGCAGGACCTCCTCTGCGTACTGATCCGCTGTCTTTCGGAACAGCCAGTCGATGAGTTCGCCGACCTCTGCTGGTTCGCACTTCAGAGAGGTTGCAAGCCAGTCGTGAAAGCGCAGTGACCGCTGATACCAGGGCTTGCCCGGCTGGCACTTGTCGCTCTCGTAGCAGTGTCCGAGGCCGTTGGTTTTGTCCACCCACAGCAGCAGTCGGTAGACGCTCTCCCAAAGCGGCGTGTGTTGGGCCACGACGCCGGACTCCGTGAAGACCTTGATCAGCCTCTGGCGGTTCTCACCACCGAACGGCGCACGAATGGCCTGGGAGGCCCCGGAAGCCTCCGGCTCATCTGATGACACGCTCATGCTGCAACAAGTTGGCTCTGGACGACGGCCGACTCTAACGCCTGAACGATGGCCATAGCGCACGCCCTCGCCAGGAGTGGCGGGACCGCATTTCCGACCTGCCGATACCGCGAGTGAGCGGCTCCGCCATCATGCCGGCCGGGCAACGAACCCTTACGGGGGTCTGTCGTGAACACGAATCGGTCTGGAAACGAATGAAGCCGAGCAAACTCACGCACTGACAAGGACCGCTTGCCGTTGTAGTGGTAGACGCAGTCGGCCTTGGTGTTGAGCGTCCAGGACCAGATGTTTGGATGAAGGCGGCGATAGGCGTAGTAGTGCCGTCGGGACAGAAGCCCAGAACCGTTCTCCGGCCCCCAGCGCTCATCGCCGAGGTTCCGTGCCAGCAACTCATCAGGCAAGTCGCGGTGGTTGCCACCGGCAGGAATGGCCTTGAGGCGAGTCTGCGTGTCGCTGCGAATCCGCGGGACTTGCACATTCCACAGGACTTCACCCGCGCCCTCGCGGGCATACCGTTGATACGCTGACTGAGGTGGCAGCAGCTTCGCGTAGGGCATAGCATCATCACGACGCCCCTGCTCTATCGAGACGAGGTCTGAAAGCGCTTGGGCTGCACTTACGACGCTCAAGTCTTCTGGGTCGCTCAGGGCGTGAAGTAGCTGAGCCGAGTGCCGGCTTGGGGCGGCGACCAGTGCGTACGAGATCCGGTCGCGTTTCGTGGTCCGTGTGAGGCTGAGAAGTTGAGTAGCGCTACGCTGCGACACGCTCGGCGCCGTGACCCCACGACCACTTCGTACCCCGATGAAGATCAACCTCTTGCGAGTTTGCGGCACCCCAACATCCGCAGCGTCAATGATCTGCGGCAGCACCTCGTACTTGCCACCAAGCTCCAGATCAGAGGCGATCTGTTCACGGAAACCCATCTGGTCTATGCCAGTCACATTCTCCATTAGGAATGCGCGAGGCATCACTTCGCCGACGATGTGCACGAACTCTCGATATAGAGAGTTGCGGGGATCGTCGATGACACGGACATGGTTGCGGACCTGGGAGAAGGCCTGGCACGGTGGGCCGCCTACAACCACGTCCACACCTTTCGAAATCTCAAGCACTCTCTGCCGGATCGCTGGCTGGCGGATGTCGCCGTGGACCACCTGAGCAGTGGGGAAGTTCAGCGCAAACGTGGCACAGGCATCGGGATCGGAGTCGTTCCCGCCAACTGTCTTGAACCCCGCCTGTCTGAAGCCTTCGGCAAGGCCACCGGCGCCAGCGAAGAGGTCGACGACGGTGAGGCTCGTGCGGCGGGTTTGCATCGGGGACTTGGTGTGGGGTCTGCGGCTAACCGGCCTGAGCTTACTGTACGCGCATCCAGCCGGCAATCTCTTGGTCCAGGGGCCGTCCGACAGTCGACTCGTCGCTGCTGGTTCTTGCGCATCATCGCATCCCCACGCTTGTGAGGCCTCACGAGGCTTGGAACCGTCCCAACGTCCTTCCCCCCACGACTTTGAGGCAAGCGTTTCGCTTCTAGACCCGTTCAGGAGGCAAGCAACACGGGTGCACCCTCTCGGATGCACCCATCACAGTCAGCCGCCGATCCTGCCCTTGAGCGTACGCCCAACTGTCACCAGGCGCTTGACCACGTACCACAGCCACAGCCCGTAGGTGCAGAACCGCTGCCACTTCACGGCCGTGTGCCTTCCCGCAGCCGCTAGCTCTTGCAGGTGCGCCTCTTGGTCAGCAAGCATCTTGGTCACCTGCTTCCGCAGCCCAGGTGAGGGCAGCAGCCCCGTCCAGCGGCGTAGGCGCTCCACCGAGTAAGCCTTGCGTACCTGCTGCTTCCAGGCTTTGAGCGCCTCTTTCGAGTACGTGTTCTGCTGCAAAGGCTCGACTGCTGTGATGCGGCGCCACAGCTCGACCACAGCCTGCGCCTGCCTCATTGCTACCGGTGCGTGAACATGACCGCGCAGCACGACCTTGCCTCCTGGCGGGAAGTTCTCCGCCATCCAGTTCACGACCTGAGCGGGGGACGCTGCGAGCACCTCAAGCGGGACATCAATGTGCATGCCGCTGCCGTGTCTGAACCCAACTACCTCTATCACGTCGCGCTCAGTCCGCACTGGCGGATCCTTGTCTTTCTCCAAGCTCATCTCAATCCTCACGGTTAAGTTGCGCTCGCTCCGACCAGTTGCAGCCCCATCAGCTGGCAGTACTCGCGTACCGCGCGCTGGCCTTGCCCTGTGATCAGATGCCGAGTGCGCTGAAGTTGATAAGCGCTCGTGGCCTCCTCTTCAACTTCCCGCACGTACCCCTTCTCGACGAGACGCTCCAAGGTCGTGTAGATCGTGCCGCGCCCGAGGTAACCCTCGGACAGGACAACGAACTCAGACCCGTAGAGGCCCCTTGGGTTGTCGATCAGGAGGCGGAGTGCTTTAAGTTCTTTCGGTGCCACGGCGTAGTTCCTGACGTTTGACTTGAACTTCGTTCACAAGTAGTTTGCGTGTTAGTGCTTAGTGCTTAGTGCTTAGTGCTTAGTGCTTAGTGCTTAGTGCGTTGCGTAAGTGGATTGAGTGACTTGAAGTTAGTGACTTGAACAGAGTGACTTGAAGCTTGGTACGAGTGTGTTGGTACGTGTATGTTGGTGTTGCGCTGCAGCGCGCCGCCAGTGTGCCGCACATGCGTACAAAAGTCAACAGGTGCAGACAGCCGTGCTTGGTATGGGCTGGCGCCGAGGCTGACTGGGTCGCAGCAATGCGGCTGCTGACCATGGCTACGGCACTGGCTAGGTCGGGCCTGATGGGGTGCTTCCACACGCGCAAGACGGTCCAGCCTGGGGCAGCCGGTTGTTCTGTCATCACCTGAGGTGGTCGGCGCTTGATAGTGCGCCGGGGACGTGTGCTGGTGGACAGGGTCCACTTGGTGAACCGCGCTTACGTCCAAGCCTCATTTGGGCAAGAAGCGATGGGACAGGTGACGGTTTTGAAGCCCTTCAGGGCTTGGGACCTTCCTGGCGCCCTTCCTCCATGACTTTGAGGCACGCTGCCGCAGGGCACGGAGGGTTGTGGTGCTGCTCCAATGCGTGGCTCACATCCAGATAGATGCCGAATGCGAGCAGCACTGGTCCGATGGAGAAGCACAGAACGTCGAACCAAGAGAACTCGATAAACGCTCTGACCTGACGCCTAACGATCGCGTCAACGATCTCTCGAAGGGCCTCACCCTCGACGTCCCGGGTAGCGTGCCTAAAGGGGTAATTTCTGTAGGCTTGCCGGACGGGAGGAATCGTGAGGCTGAGCGCTCCCCCCAGTCCAATAATTAACCCGCGAATGTGGTCGTCTGGGGCGAGGTAAGCCCAAGCGCAAATCACACACCCGATGCTTGCGGCTAGTATCCACCCTGAAATCGCGAGGACCTTCCTGCCGACAATGCGCGCCACTTTAGTAGCGGCTCTCTCTGTGCGGGCGTTCTATAGCGGGGCTTAAAACCTCTTCCGAGCGCATTACGTTCACCGCCCCGACGTCGCAACCAAGAGTTCGCACAATATGCAAGGCAATCTCTATCCCTACTCCGTTCCGCTTTCCCACGGCGATTTCGTGCACCACTTCTGGAGCGAGGCCGCTGTCGAGTATCGTCTGTGACTGTCTAATACTATCCCGCGTCGGGTTAATGCCCCTTAACAGGAGGGCCTTGGATACTATCTGAGCGCAAAGATAGTCAGCTTGACGTTGATTGAGAAAACGATATGCCTGTGGATTGTGCAATGTGGCACGTTCCGCCGCCGCAAAGAGCTCCATGACATTTTCCTCAAGCATGGTGTATCCTTTTGGCGCTAATATGCAAGTGGGTGCCGGTCGCAACAATCCTGAAGGCATTGATGCACCGGCTCGGAAAAGTGAGAGACGCGGAGAATCCGAACCTCTTGGGTGTATCCAGTACCAGAGCTGAACTGCTCTGAAAGGTATAAGCGATACGCGCCCGTCGCGTCCTCCACATAGCGGAGTCGAACATAGGGCGGAAGTGGGGTCGGAAGACCGTTTGTCCACTCGTTGCCGGCGACCGTGCCGCCTAGCAGCATCGATCGGATCGCAGCAAAGAACTCCAGCCCAGCGTGCATTACGTCTGGGTTCGAGTTGTTGACTAGGTCGACAATGGCCGTGCGGACAGGGTCGTGAGACTCGTTGTAGTACTTAACGATCAAGACCGCCCCCACCTGTGACTTGTTGTCACCGCCATTCTGGCCCGACTGAATCCGATCCGCCCCCATGGTTATCCTCATGCGGGACGATGACCGATGCAGATGGCGTGATGTACGCCTGGCCAATGTGGAAACGGCGGGCTCCTCGTGCGGGCGGAGAATGCAAGATCCGATCCAACGCGTCAAGGCGCCTTGCGAGCTACCTTGATCGCTAGCAACTGCGAACTTCGCGATGCGTTCTTCCCAGTCCTGTGCCCTCAACGGGGTGGGCGTTTCGCCGGTGGACAGCGATCCTTTGCCATGCAACGTGTGGCGCTGATCACTGTCGGCCGCTGACGAGACTGGCTGCATGCCTGAGCATAGGTTAACTACTTGCTGCCCACCCTTGACAAACGACGGTCTCGGATGTAGGCGGAAAGCCTGATGCAATGTAGGAGAGAACGCCGAGCAACGGTGCCCCTAGAAGCACGGGAAAACCCGGTCTAAACCCGAGTTGTGCGCCAACTTGTCCGCGGAAGCACAACACCTGTGCTTTCGGCCGTGTGGTCGCACCTCTAAGGGGAGCGGCGCTGACCGCGTGGGCTCAACCGCTCAATCCGGTAGGAGGTCACGTTGCCGGCGCGTGATCCTGTATGAAACAGCGGGTCGGAGATGCGCTCGGCGGAGCACGCGGGTCAACCGGCTGCCTCAAGCGACCTTCAGCCGAGCAATCAGCCGTCCCTGTAGGCCTTGGTAGTGTTCAAGCTCGGACTCAACCGTTGCTGCGTCATTTATTCGCAGTAGCATGCCGTCGTGCAGAGGGTGCAGGTCGTGGCGCAGCAGGATGCCGTCGGCCGCAGAGTTGCGACCCTCGCGCCAATCGCGGCCGGGAGGTGCGCCGCATCGCGCCGGCCGAGGCGATCTTTGAGCCGTGCTGGGAGACCGAAAAGGGCGTGCGCTGGCGCATCCAGCAGCCGGGCGACGTTCCGATGGGCATCGCAGGCATTTGGGCAGTGCACCCCTGGATGAAGGACAAGGCCGACAGACAAGTCGATAGTTTCGTTTGCGATGCTGACTGTGACCGCGGACGGCCACCCGGTGTTCAAGCGCATGCACCGGCCTGCGGATGAGAAGCGCATGGTGCTGATCCTCGACCCGGCCGACTACGATCGCTGGCTGCAGTGCGCCGTGTCGGAAGCCCCAGACTTCTTCAAGCAGTGGCACGGTCCGCTGGACGCATTCCCGGCACCGCTGCCCTCGCGCTGGAAGAACCGCCCAGCACGCGATGCAGCGCCGGATCCTGACACTGGCGAACTGCCGCTCTAGTGTGGTGCGCCGTGCTGTTCTGTGCTTATCCGATGGCCGCAGTCTCAGCGGTGCGAAGGTTGCGCACCAGGGAAGCGGGCCTCAGCGCATAAGTACAGCAACTTCGAGCGCCCTACACTAGCGAAGTCGCGGGCCCTCCTGGCAGAGCCCTTCTGCGGCTATTGGCCGTAGTCTGGCTCGTTCGCAGCCTCGTACTGCTCGAACCAAAAGCGCGGGCACCAGACGCCCCCGCCAGGAAGCTGCCCAGCGGCCATGACGTACGCGGCCAGTGGAGACCACCGGCGCGGGTCTTGGGAAGGCTCTACGAAACGCATAGGGAGCATTGTGGCGCCGTCACTCCCCGCTGGGCTTGGTGAAGTACGGCGGCGAACTGTGCGCTTTCACTGCCACGGCGCTGCGCACTTCCAAGCGGCTCGGCACCTTCTCCGCGCCCGGGTAGGCCTTCGCCTGGCCCACTGTCATGCGGTGGCGCGTGGTTTAGCGTTTGCCCGTCACCGGGCTGGTGACGCGCCAGAACCAGAACTCGATGGTGGGCTCAGTCATGGCCGCAGGGTAGCGGCTAGGTGGCTCAGGGCGTGAGCCTGGTCAGGCTTCTCGCCGCGCGTGCAGAGCGGCAGCTACCTCGGGCGCGAGAGCGCTGTAGGCAGCTTCCTCGATCATCGCCGCGGCAACTGCTCGCAGATCGGCTGCACTGACGCCTTCATCCTGCACCAGGTCGGCCAGGCGAGCGGCGCAACGGTCGACCCAGGCGTCGGGCCCGGCGGCATCGTTCGGCGGGCCATAAATCGCTGGCGACTGTCCCGTGGCCATGAACGGCCAGCGGGGCTCTGCAGATGGGCTCATGGGGCGCATTCTGCGCCGACGGTGAACATGGCGTGTCCCAGGGCCCCGTGTCATTGGCCGCCACCGGCCACCACTGCGTGTCCCAGGGGCCGAAGGGCCAGAGCATGCCTCCGCCGGGCACCGGGCCGGCGGCCATGATGAGCGCGGCCAGCGGCAACCAACGATGGCGGCCGAACGGGAACTCGTCAATCCCAAGCACGGTCAGCGCTCCACGCGGCACTGCAACTCGGCTGCGTCATCGGGGCCAAGGCGCTTGAAGTGGGGCTGTTCCAGGATATCCCGCGCACGCTCCAGCAGCATGTCGTCCATCACGTCCATCTCCGGCCAAAGGTCGCGCATGCGGCTTGCGCATCGGCGGACCCATTCGATGGGTGTGGCTGGGGCGTGCATTACGCTGCAGCGTACCACCGAGGCATTTCCGGGCGACCCACCATTGATCGGCTGGTGTGCGCATGGGCAGCGTGGGGTCCCTGACGAGTGAGAGGCACCCACGGTGCGTCTCAGGCTTGCAGCGGCTGCCTTAGTCTCGCGTTTGAGCCAAGCAGGTGGAGGACGGAAATGGCAGTCACTCAAGGGCATGGGAATCCAGACTGGGCGCGAGACGAAGTCCTGCTGGCTCTGGATCTTTACTTCGCTCTGGACGGCAAGGTGCCGGGCCCCACCGATCAGCGAGTGATTGACCTGTCGGATGTCCTTCGCTCACTTCCCATCCATGCGGCGGCCTCGAAGAATGCGCGATTTCGCAACCCGGACGGCGTCGTATTCAAGCTCCAGAACCTGCGGCAAGTGGCGACTGGCCAAGGTCTGGGCAACGTGTCGGCTACGGACAAGGCGGTCTGGGCCGATTTCGGAAGCGACCCGAGACTCGTGTCGAAGCTCGCAGAATTGATTCGAGCGCAGGCGGGGGGTGTAGAGGTAGCGCCAGGCGAGGTTGAGGCGAGCACTGACGACGAGGAGTTCGTAGAAGGGCGGCTGCTAACTGCGCTGCACAAGCGGCGGGAACGTGACCGGCGAGTTCGTAGTCGGCTGCTGAAGGAACGCCACGCTCGGGCCCCATTGCGATGCGATGCCTGCAACGAAGGCCCAAAGGTCACAGAAGAGAGGCTGCAGGACGCAGGCTTCGAAGGCCATCACCTACTTCCCCTTGGGCACAGCGGCGAACGGAAGGTGCGGGTGAAGGACATGGCGCTGCTGTGTGCCACCTGCCACCGGCTCATCCATCGCGCGATGAGTCTGGAGAAGCGTTGGGTTGGTCTCGCTGAGATTCGTAAGTTGCTTCACGGTGGGCATGGAATCTGACCTTGGGGGGTCGCGCCTGCTCGGACATCCCTACGCCGGCTGCATGGCAGCGTGCTTGGTTGTTGCTGGGGACTGGTTACGTGCGTTGGGCCACCGACGAACGACGAACGCGCCGTGGACGGCTAGCTGATAGAGTGGTTCCGTCGGTATCGCTGCCGACCCCGGCCTTTTTGACACTTGGCACCGGGTCACGAAAGCCTAAACACGTCGTGCTGCCGAGTTGCCCCCCGCCTCGCCCTGCCGACCTTTCCGGCATGCGGGGACTGGAGCGGCAGGCATGGCTACGACCGATACCGACGGCGTCGACATGGGCTATCGGCCCAAGTCCTACTTCTGGCCTCTCGGCTTGGAGACCCACCTTCTCTCCCGCATCAAGGGTGCAGAGCGCAAGGCGGCCCTGAAGGCCATCATCGACGCCGGGCGGTTGGAGGGCATCCCTGACCTGCTAACCCAGTCTGCACTCACGGAGGCCGAACGCAGGGCATTGGGCAGGTTCCATCCGGCGTTCATGGGCGGCGAGTACCTGCCCGATCTGCTTCGGAACGAGGTCTTGGTGGCACGGATCACCATCGCTTCGACGACCCAGGATGTGACCTGCGTGTATGCCCGTCGCACCAAGCATCGCATCCACTACCGGGTGGTGGACGAATACGGCGGTGACACGCTCTCGGATCGCAAGGAGCGCACCTCGGTGCGGCCATTGACCCTCGGTGCGTTGGCGTCGTTCTTCGATGGTGCTTGGTCGACCTACGAGGTACTTGAGAGCAACTTCGGCGATGACGGATACGACATCGATGAAATGCAGGCCTTCGTGGTCAGCGTCGACTCGGAGTTCTACCCTCAGTTGGGCGCCCTGTATCGAAACCGCATTGCAGCCTGGGCCGCGACCAAGCAAGCAGATGAACGCGGGTGTGACACTGCACTGGTGGGAGCCGGGTCATGAGTGTCTTCGACTACTACACCGACGGTCAGCCCATCGGCATGGATCACCCGCTGTTCATGGTCCGTATCCAGGCGAGGATGGACGCGGGCCGGGCCTGGGCGGAGGGCGTCCCCTTGGCAGCTGCCCTGAGGGCTATCCGGGCACGGATGCAGGATCTCTTCGGTGAAGTCCCTTTGGCGCTGGTCGACGCCGTCGTGTCAGAGTGCTACGCACAGCACGCCGCAGCAGGGAGCGCCCGATGAGCGATCAAGGCGATCCGCTATGCCCCTACTTCGGCGGCCACGGCGACTGCGCCCACCTTCCGCTCGTCGTTGACGCCACGTTCCGTATCGCTGAGGGAGGCGCCCTCATGAAGGTCTTCAACCGCCGCTGGGCGGCCATACGGGCAGCAGACCCGGAGGCCGGTGAACGGGAGGCGTTTGAACAACTGCTGGCGGAGGTCGAGTTGCTGGCCGATGTCAGTAGCGACAACTGCCTGGACAGCATGCCGGGCATGTCCTCGGGATACAAAGCGTATTTCATCTCGTCGCCGGGCAGGGAACGCGTGGCGGCCAAGCTGTTTGATGCGGCCGGGTAGTTGGACAGTTAGGAGCTTCGACGCGCCCGACGGGTTGCGTTTCGAAGCGAGGCTTGGGCGTCGAACCGGGCCTCCAGCTTGATCGAGAACTCCACCAGGGACAGTCCCAGCACCCGCAGCCAAGCCCGAAGCTCGATCACGTCGATCCGCCGGACTGCCAACTCGGCCTTGCTCACGACTGTTTGGTGGACGCCCAGCGCATCGGCAAGCTGCTGCTGCGTCATGCCTGCGCCGTCACGCGCCTTCCGAAGTTCCTCAACGAGGACTTGGTAGTCAGGGGCGTGAGGAAACGACTGCATGGCGGGCTCAGTCCCGCCAGCTTCCATGCCAACTTCGGTTATGCGAACATCGGTTGAATGCGCCCGGTATCGGGACGCTGATGAGGGGGTCTCATGGGAGGTAGTCGGGCAAGGGCCGGCATGACGCTGCTGGCGCTGGTTGCTCTCTTGGGAATAGCAGGCAACTGTCGAGCTGAAGCCCCGTTGACGTTGCTTTTGTGCTCATGGGAAGGGCCGGGTATTCCGCCGGGCACGGAAGTCGAGATTCGCTTCAACGAAGATGGCGTCCTCAAGTACGGACGAAATCAGCAGGTGATGGCGGGCAGCGTCACAGAGCGGGCGATCATCTTGGAGAACCGCAGCAGTGCCGGCAGCAGCGCATGGGTAGTCGACCGCATGAGCGGCGGCTACTTCTTCCGTGTCGATCCATCACCGTCGCTCCCGAAGGGCAGCACGACGAAGGTTGGAACATGCCGAAGCACTGCCGACAGGAAGTTCTGAGTTCGCGCAGTTACCCGCGTTGGCCTGCTTCATGTTCCGCAGCACCACCCCCAGCGTGTGCCCCCCATCGGCAGAGATCTTCCTGCCTCTCACGTTCTCCTGGCCTTGCCGCGGGCCGTGACGTGACAGTCACATCACCCCGCCGACCCAGTTCCACCAACACAACGCCCAACGGCCCATGGTTCCTGTGCTGCGATCAGGCCCGGCAGGCCCTCTGCAAGGGCCGTGGTGGTGAGTTCCGCTGCTGCCGCACCCTTGGGCCCCACCCCGACTGTCCTGGTGGGGGTTCTACGGGCTATCTGGGGGCAGGCAGAGCAGGCAGCGAACGACCTGAACAGCGAGGCGGAGGAAGTGGGCTTCAACCGCGTCGGCAGGCACTGAGGAACGCGGTGTTACCGGCGCTGGTCACGCGACGCGCGAGGCCTGGGCGGTAGGTGCCCAGGTAGGCCCGGCGGAACGCGGCTTTTCACGGCCGATACGCACGCACGCGCACGAGGTGACTACCTTGGACTGTGTCAGGGCGTGGCCGCCTGCGAACTCAGCCGCCGCTTGACTTCGCCGCTGTACACAGTAGCCTTCCCGGGCCCGTTGTGTACAAGCCAGTGTCACCTGGATGTCTCAGCGGTCGTGTTGCCGGTGACGGTTGCACAGTCCGAAGAAGGAAGAGCACAGAGGCCGGGAGTGGTCTCGGCACCGCAGGATCGAGTTGGTTCTTCGAGGGAAGGACAGGCCCCCCTGCCTCAGATATCCCGAATCAGCTGACGGAAGGCGTCGACGTCCTCGAACTCGCGGTACACCGAGGCGAAGCGCACGTAGGCCACCTTGTCGA